>DATINP010000186.1:0-16531 GCA_035474135.1 Chloroflexia bacterium
CTTTCGTGCGGGTCGGAACTTACCCGACAAGGAATTTCGCTACCTTAGGACCGTTATAGTTACGGCCGCCGTTTACTGGGGCTTCGGTTCAATGCTTGCACATCTCCCCTTAACCTTCCAGCACTGGGCAGGCATCAGCCCTTATACATGCGCTTGCGCGTTTGCAAAGACCTATGGTTTTGTTAACCAGTCGCCTGAGCCATTTCTCTGCGACCCCCAACAGCTAGCACAGTAAATGTGTTCACCACCAGGGGCTCTCCTTCTCCCGAAGTTACGGAGATATTTTGCCTAGTTCCTTAACGAGGGATCACCCGATCACCTTGGTATACTCTACCCGCCTACCAGTGTCGGTTTGCGGTACGGTCACTCTCACTTCTTGCTAGAGGCTTTTCTAGGCAGTACGGCCTCAATTCCATTGTCCTCTCCCGAGGGAGAAAACTCTCATTCGGTTCTCGGCATTTAATGAGGGACGGATTTGCCTACCCCTCTGCCTACGGCCTTAGAAGATGCGCTGCATCTCGGAACCTAGCCCCCTGCGTCCCCCCAATCACTTCACACCCGAAGGTGAACGAAGAAGAGTGGTACAGGAATATAAACCTGTTGTCCATCGGCTTCCCTATTTAGGTACGCCTTAGGCCCGACTGACCCGAAGAGGAGGAACCTTGCTTCGGAACCCTTAGGCTTACGGTGTGCATGATTTCCACATGCAATACGCTACTCATGCCGGCATTCTCTCTTCCCACCTCTCCACCACTCCTTACGGTATGGCTTCGCTGATGTGGGAACGCTCTCCTACCCACCCCGCATTTTACGCACCCTTGAACTCTTTATCTTGGATTCCGAACCGATTCCTCAATTCAAAACTCAAGATAAAAAATTCAAGGATACAGCGGAATGCCATAGCTTCGGTGCTGAGCTTAATCCCCGATGGATTGTCGGCGCCCTTTCACATTCGACCAGTGAGCTATTACGCACTCTTTAAAGGGTGGCTGCTTCTAAGCCAACCTCCTGGTTGTCTCTGCGAATGGACTTCCTTTACAACTTAGCTCAGACTTTGGGACCTTAGCTGATGGTCTGGGTTGTTTCCCTTTTGACGACGGATCTTAGCACTCGCCGTCTCACTGCCCCATTACATATATGGGTATTCGGAGTTTGTTACGGTTTGGTAAGCCTAAGCCCCCTAGCCGATTCAGTGCTCTACCCCCACTATATGTATAAAGAGACGCTGCACCTAGATGCATTTCGGAGAGAACCAGCTATCTCTGTGTTCGATTGGAATTTCTCCTCTACTCACAACTCATCCCCTGTTTTTGCACTAACAGTAGGTTCGGGCCTCCACCTGCGGTTAGGCAGGCTTCACCCTGGTCATAAGTAGCTCACACAGTTTCGGGTCTACCCCCCTCAATCCTTGGTCGCCCTTTCGGACTTGCTTTCGCTGTGGCTCCGTCTGTAACTGACTTAACCTAACCAAAGAGGGTAACTCGCCGGCCCGTTCTACAAAAAGTACGCCATCACACTGATACCTTCCCTTGCGAGATGGCACATAGTGCTTTGACTGTTTGTAAGCAAATGGTTTCAGGATCTATTTCATTCCCCTCTCGGGGAGCTTTTCACCTTTCCCTCACGGTACTAGTTCACTATCGGTCAGCAGGGTATTTAGCCTTGGGTCGTGGTCGACCCAGATTCCCACCGGGTTCTTCGTGCCCGGTGGTACTTAAGGACTCCAATCACTCAGTCTTACTGGTTTCGAGTACAGGACTATCACCTTCTATGGTTGGCCTTTCCAGGCACCTTCTTCTACCAGGAAGATTTGTAACTGAGCGAGGACCGTGCCAGCCCTCTACTGAAGTCTTGCAACCCCTTTTACACAACGCGGCACCTATCACATGTAAAAGGTTTAGGCTTTTCCCGGTTCGTTCGCCACTACTACGGGAATTGTTTCTTTTCCTCGGGGTACTTAGATGTTTCAGTTCCCCCGCTTACCCCCCTTATTAAAAGGGTCCTACCCATCACGGTAGGGGGTTGCCCCATTCGGAGATCTCCGGATCGGTCTGTAAGCGACTCCCCGGAGCTTATCGCAGCGTAACCACGTCCTTCATCGGCCCTGTCTGCCAAGGCATCCACCATTTGCTCTTATTCACTTGTACGAACCTATCTATCCTTTAGCGCCCCCCTTCTCATCACCTGCTCTCGCAATGTTCCGAGCCGGGGTTGGCTTCAAATAGAGGCTTACAAGCTTGTTCTGTAGCGTCTACATATGGTCACAATATTCACACACGGTCGGTGATCGATTTCATTTTCTTTGCCTATTTTCATAGGCCACGTGCGAAATTGTTTCCCAATTTCTTGTTTTTCTTGGTTGCTATTCTCTTGGTAAAGTGCTACTTCCTTTCGGAAGTCTGTCAGTTTATTCGACTGCCAGTCTTCGACCTTGTTCAGGGCGAGGAGCGGAAGTCCAAATTCTCTGCTCTCAGTACTTTGTTTTGTAAGGTTCCGGACGGTCTATCGTTTGCAGATGGGCGGGCTTTGCGTTGGGCAACAAAAGAGGCCTGGGCATTCGCGCCTCAAGCCTTGTGGCTGTTGGTATGCGAATTGGGCTATTTAGTTGCGGCCCTTCCTGTCTGCATGTTTTGTCCTTTTTCGTAGCCGACGCTTTTTATCGGCGCACGAAAGTAATTATACAAGCCTCTGCAAGCTTTGTCAAGCGATTTCAAGGCTTTTTTGGACCAATTTTGCAGCATTTACAAAGTTGTGGGTGGACCTGAGGAGACTCGAACTCCTGACCCCCGCAATGCAAATGCGATGCTCTCCCAACTGAGCTACAGGCCCGTCCATTTCTACCGCTCTTGTACCGTCTATAAGTTCTAAAGGGCGCTTTCCTGAAAAGTGCTTTTTTAGGGCGCGAATTAGATTGTAACAGACCATGGGGGATTTGTCAAACCTCAATATAGGACAAGTATAGGAGTATTATAGGCCTACACAATATAGTGCCTAGCAGTCTCCTTTGAGGTATGCAACGCCTGCTTTAGTTGGAGCGTAAATATAGTGTAGGAGGATGAGTTATGGTAGCGAACTATGGGCAAGGGGAGCTTTTCAGGGAAGAGCAGCGCTTCAGCGGGCTGTGGCTGCTGCCCTTTGCGCTGGGCGTGCCGGCCTTGTTGGTCCTGGTGTTCGGGTGGGGCTTTTATCAGCAAATTATTCAACATGTGCCGTGGGGTGATAGACCCTTGTCTGATGCGGGACTGATCGTGGTCAGTGCCGTTGTGCTGGTGGTGGCGATTGCGCTGCCGTTGCTTTTCCTCTGGTCCAGGCTTGTAGTGACGGTAGACGGGGAGGCGGTGCATATTTCTCTCACGCCCTTTGCGCGGCGCCGGGTGGCTCTTACTGATATTGTGACCGCGCAACCGCGCAAGAGCAGTCCGCTGAGGGAGTTTGGCGGGGTCGGCCTGCGGTGGACGCCGCGAGGATGGGCTTACCTTGTATCTGGGAATATGGGCGTGCAGTTGGAGCTAGCTGGTGGTAAGCGTATCTTTGTAGGCTCGCAGCGACCCGATGAGTTGGCTGCGGCCATAACCAGGGCCAAGAGCGGCCGCTAGGTCTGATTCACGTTATGTAGCGTCGATTCTGGTATAATTAATGTGGAATGATAGAGTTGCATGACGCTTATTCGCCAGATGATGTGCCGAGTAGAACAACGGCAATTGATCGTGAATTGCGTGCGAGGGGCCATCGCCTGACGCCGCGCCGCTTGGTGGTGGTGGCGGTCTTGGCTGCATCGAACGGGCATGTTACGGGCGAAGAGGTCCTGCTGAAGGTGCAGGCACGCCACCCCTCGACCAACAAGACGACCGTCTATCGCACCCTTGAACTGCTGAGCGACCTGGGCTTCCTGGCTGTGACCGACCTGGGGAGTGGTCGTTTGGAGTATGAGTTGCTGGGCAGGCCGCACCACCACTTAGTGTGTGAGAAGTGCGGGGGGCGCGTTGAGGTCGAGGACGACCTGCTGCAACCCTTGCGAGCCAGCTTGATGGAGCGTTATGGGTATTCGACTACGCTGGATCATTTCGCGCTGTTTGGGATTTGTCCTGCGTGTAGGCGGGCTGAGAGGGCAGATGGCTGATAAAAACACCCGTTATGAGGCCGAAAATAAACGTACCAGTGATACCGGCGCATGCAAAATAAAGTGCATCAAAAGGGCCAAGCACGTATCCGGCGGCCAACTGAAACTGCTCGCCACGGAGCAGATTCATTACAATTTGTGCTGTTTGAGTTCCTAGCGTAGCACCTATGCCCCAACCTAGCGTGGACAAAGCGCACCACATGGCTAAAGCCCGTGGATTTCTTAGTGTCATTCCCTGGATCGCACCGTACAGAAGCCCACCGGATGCGAAACCAAGAGATGTATCTATGAATGTTATTGTTTCTTTCGAGAGGCCCAGTTCTATATATAATTTGGCCATTTTGTGAAAAAGCAAGCCCGGTATTTCGTAATAACAGATGAGAACACCGAGCATACCTAGTGTGGCGCTCATTATCCAGATACCGGCTCCCATGGAGGCGCTCTTTTTTAGCGGGAAATTGTTTATATGTTCTGAAATAACAATGTATTGTGCACCGGCGACACATGGGCCAACTATGAGCCAGCAAGCGAAGAGGCTGAAGCCCAAGGTAGTGATCATACTCACCGCGATGAATATCCAGCCGAGTATGCCGCCGATGAGATTGGCTTTTACCCATCGTATCCAATTTGCCCTGTCTCGACTACGAAGAGGCGATAACCAATGGACCATCGTGCCGTTGACCATACTCAATTCTAGCATGCACTCCTTGTCGTCAAGTGCGCGTGAATTGCCTTTAAGTGCTTGCGGAAGCGTATAATATATATGAGGCTATTTCGATCAAATAAAAGCAAAGGACCTACGTTGGCTTAACGCCAGCACTGGACAAAAGATTGAATTCAATATTAAACATGAACTCTATAGGCGGCGCGATAAAGTTGCCCTACATAGCGAATCCTTATGCCTATCAGCGGCGCAAGACCCGCGAGGTGATGGTGGGTAAGGTGGGCGTGGGCGGCGACAATCCCATCCGCGTGCAGTCGATGACTACCACACTTACTAAAGACGTGGAGGCCACGCTGGCCCAGACTTTGCGGCTTGTTGAAGTAGGTTGTGAGATCGTCAGGATCACTACCCCAACATCGGCTGACGCACGCGCACTCGGCGAGGTCAAGCGACGGCTCCTGGAGATGGGCGTGGACGTGCCCCTGGTAGCTGACATACATTTCAGCCCGGCGGCGGCTATGGAGGCCGCGCTGTATGCTGACAAGGTGCGCATCAACCCTGGCAACTTCGCCGACGAGAAACGCTTTGGCGTGCGCGAATATTCGGATGCACAGTATGCCGAGGAATTGGAGAGGATAGACGAGAAGTTCAAGCCCGTCGTCCTGCGCTGCCTGGAGCGTGGCGTGTCGATACGCATAGGCACCAACCACGGTTCGCTGTCCGACCGTATCATGAACCGGTTCGGCGATACTCCCGAAGGCATGGTCGAGTCGGCTCTGGAGTTTGCCTCTATTTGCCGCAAGTACGACTTCCACAGCCTTATCTTCTCGATGAAAGCCAGCAACCCGAAGGTCATGATCGAGGCCTACAGACTGCTCGTGGCGCGCATGGACGCGCTGGGGTGGGACTACCCTCTCCACCTGGGCGTAACAGAGGCCGGGAACGCTGAGGACGGCAGGATCAAGTCTGCTACTGGCATAGGCGCACTGCTGGACGATGGACTGGGCGATACGGTGCGCGTGTCGCTGACCGAGGAGCCGGAAGCGGAAGTGCCCGTGGCTTTTGCATTGGTCAAGCCGTACAACGCTCTGCTGACGGCGGACGGCGCACGGCGCACGGCAGATGAAGCGGTGGCCTTGCCCGATTTGCGCGACCCCTATCACTACGTTCCGAGGCCGACCTACGAAGTGGCGACCGGCGCGGTGAAAGTGGGGGGGATGCAGGCAGTAGCGGTGGTAGCTTCTCCTGATCTACGCCTGTCCGATGTGGATGTCTTTGGTCAGGTAGCCGGTCTGGCCAGGAGGAAAGGCCAAAACGCGATACGGCCTGACATCATTCGCATACCTCTGACCAACCTGCGAGACATAGGTCCGCTAGCCGACGAACTGAGGCGGCGAAGCGAGGAGGAAGACCCAAGCGCGGGCAAATCGGCGCTGGCGTTGATTGTTGAAGTGGGTGCAGATACGAAAGCCGCCGCGGTGTTGGCTCCCCAGTTGACGGGGGTGGGCGGCCTGAGCATCCGATTTGACGTGCCTGGCGGCGTGGACGATGTAGCTTGGCAGGAGTATGAGGCGTGTGTGTTGGCCGCGTTGAAGGCCCGCGTGCCGCTGTGGCTCAGAGCGTTTAATGGAAGGCCGGTCGGTGCTCAGTTTGCTGATGTCATGAGCGGCGAATCGCATTTCGAAGAAGTGGACCTCGTTTTGGAGATGGCCGGTCGAGCACACGCTCTTGGACACCGGGGGCTGGTGCTGTCGGTTGATGCATTCGATGTGGCACCTTCGTACATTGTGCGGGCTAACCGGTTGTTGTCGAGCAGGCTGATGGAGATTGGGCGCAAATATCCCATTCACCTGATCGCAGAGGCTGGCGAATGGAGCTTACCCCCTCGGAAGGGCAAAGACGGCGTCGATGCACGTGGTAGTTCCGATGGGTTGCTGATCGGCCCGTCCATCGAGCTTGGATCGCTGTTGTGCGACGGCATCGGTCAAAGTGTGGAGATAGGGGGCGGTGGCACACCGGACGAGCGCGTTGCGCTGGCCTTCAACGTCCTGCAGGCCGCAGGCGCACGCACGGTGAAAGCCGAGTTCGTGGCTTGCCCATCGTGCGGGCGCACGCTGTTCGACTTACAGGAAACGACCGAGCGGATTAAGCTGGCGACAGGACACCTGCGCGGAGTGAAGATCGCCGTCATGGGCTGTATCGTGAACGGCCTGGGCGAACTGGCCGATGCCGACTTCGGCTACATGGGCGGCGCGCCTGACAAGGTGAACCTGTTCGTGGGCAAAGAGTGCGTCGAGAAGGGCGTGCCCACAGAGCAGGCCGTGGACAAGCTAATCGACCTGATCAAGGCGCACGGCAAGTGGGTCGAACCTGTAGTCAGGGTTTAGTTGACATAACGGCAATAGTAAAGAAGCTCGCCTGTGTAGGGCGAGCTTCTTTAGGTTCAGAGTGTTGGTCAGCTATCTCTTGGACGCAGCAGGAACCTCTAGCGTGGCGCTGACGCTGACTGCGACGTTGTTGCGAAGGGCGGCAGACACCGGGCAGCCGGACTTCTCCGCCTGATCAGCAATACGCGCAAACTCAGCTTGGTCGATGCCGGGCACCTGTCCGTGCACTTCCAGGTGCATAGTGGTGATCTTGGGCGGCTCGAAGGTGCAAACGGCTTTGACATCAAGTTCTGTAGCGGTATAGCCGGCTTTGGCCAGCGTGCTGGAAAACGCCATCGCGAAACACGAAGCGTGCGCGGCGGCCAGTAGTTCTTCGGGGCTGGTGAGACCATTTGAAGCCTCGGTGCGTGCGGCCCATGTTACGGGCAAATTACCGAATGCGCCGCTGCCTGTGCTGATTATTGTACCTGCGCCTTCGCGTAGGGTTCCCTTCCATTCTACCTGTGCTGTTCTTTCTGCCTTTGTCATTACTATTCTCCTATCTGTATTTATTGTTAGACGAGGTGATATGCTAACACCTATTTCATGTCGATTTACATGTACTGAATGGCCAGCAAGATACATGCCAGTGGGCATTGTCTCGTACCGGCTTTGTGCCCCGGACCGTGCTATAAAGATAATGCGGCGCCTGATTTGCGCCGCATTATCTTTAAGTTCTAGACGATGCCGGGTTAGGGCGTGGGTGTGACGGGTACAGGTGTGGGGAAGAGGGCTTCGAAGTTGGTGATGCCCGCGTCCTCGGCGACCTGTCGCAGGGGGTCGTAGAACGAGTCGGTGACGGGGATGAGGCCGTCGATCTGGTACAGGCTGTACATGAGGTCAAGAGCCTGCGGGTCTTCCGTTAGCTTGAGCAGCCCGTTCTGGATCTGTGTCACCATCGCCGGATCGAGGTCCTTGCGGACGGATACAGTGTCGTTCGGGATCTGCTGGCTTTCGTAGATGATGTGTACTTTCTGGTATACATCGGGGTTGGCCGCAGCGATGAGCAAACGCGCATCGGTTGGCTGGCCTGTCTTGGGGTCGAGGGGACCGCCGAAGATCGCGCCGCCCGCTACCTGACCGTTGTATACGGCGGTTACGACTTTATCATGGCCGCCTGCAAAGACTACGTTGCCGCTTCCGAAGAAGGCTTCGAGGTTGGGCGGGCTGCCTGTGACGAGGCCCGCAGACTTGAGTGCTGCGACCGGGTAGAGGTAGCCTGAGGCCGACGCGGGGTCTACGAAGGCGAACTTCTTGCCTTGGAGGTCAGCGATAGTCTTGACAGAGGGGTCTGCCGTGATGAACACGGACGGATACGTAACCTGGCCCTTACGCACGGTACCGAGGATTACCTGTGAGCCGTACTTCTGGTTGGCGAGGGCGTATGAGAAGGGCGCGAGCCACGCTACGTCAACGTTGCTGGAACCCATCGCTTCGATTACGGCTGCGTAAGAAGTAGGCACGCTTACGTCGAAGCTATAGCCCGTCACCTGGCTCAACAGGTCGCCGAGAGGCTGGCCGCTGGCGATGATCTTGGTGCTGTTCGAGGAAGGCTCGAAGGCCATCTTGATCGGGTTTCCGGGAGAACCGAGGTCGCCAGAGGCTACGGTTACAGGCGTGATATCGGCAACGGGGATTGTGCGCTTGCCTGCTTCGTTATAGCGCCAGTCGTAGTAGTGCGCGCCGATGTTACCCATCTGCACCTGCCACTGCGGCTCGTAGCTGGGGATATAGGTCAGTACGCGGCGCTCGAAGAGCTGGATCAGCACGTCTTCTTGCTTGCCCGCGATCTTGACATTCGCCCAGTACGGCTCGGAGATTGCATAGCCTGTTGTGTAGAACCAGGGGTCAGATAGCTTGGCGTCGCCGGTGGTGCCATCAGCGTTGACCACGGGACCGGTCTGGTTGAGGAAGTCCCAGAACTTGTCGGCTATATTGTGGCTGGTTTCTGTATTGAAGAAGCCGTTGGTCACGTTATATTGATCAAAGCTGGTGCTTCGAGATACGATACCGGCCTTGTTGACCTGTGACGTCACGGGCTTGCCTGTGAGGTCGAGCGCGGGGTGATCGCCCAATGGGCTGTTAGCGATCAATGAGAACGAGGCGTATGTGGGTGCGTTCAGGTCGTCGTTGTCAGACGCGAGGGGTATGTTGGCCGGATATTTGTCCTCGTAGGTGCTATTGCCTGTCTGCATCTTGCCCGAGATGAGTTCGACTGTCAGCAGGCCGTTCGTGACGTAGAACTGACTGGTCTTGTCGCCGTTGGGGTCGTTGATCTCCATGCGGCTCTTGTCGAAGTACTGTACCTGCCTCTGACCGTCAACACCCTCGGCATAAGGTTCTGTCTTGGCCTCGCCGGGGGTCGGTCCCCAGTACCAGGATCGGCTGACCTGGTTCTGTGCCACGAGGCTATCGGTGCGGTTCCAGACGCTCTGGAATGCGGGGTCAGCGAAGTCAGCTGCTGCAGCAGGTCTTGACTGATAGGCTGACACCGCAGGAAGCACCAATGTGGCCAGGACCGCGGTAGCCATTACACGTTTAGCGTTCTTCAAGCCTTTGCTCCTTTCGATTCTTTGAATGTTCCTTCTCTATTTCAAGTGGCGCATAAGCACCCTAACTGTCCATATGCTTTTACGCGGGGCAGTCGCGGATGATTATAGCATAATGGCGCTATTTTTCAAGGCTACGCCTGCCAAAATAGGGGCGGAAAGCGCAAAGACAGTATCGTGCAAAGATCGCGTAAAGTTTCATGCTTGACACGGCCATAATCAACAAAAAACTCGGGCTTGATCTTTACATCCCACTGTCTTTGCGCTTTCTCTACTGATGCTTTAGTAGTTCCTTACGGGAAGAACGTATTGCTCACTATCTTGCTGGTTTGGGCGCGAGTGATGTCCGCGCCGGGGCGGAAGTACGGGAGGTTGGACGGTCCGCAGGGTTCGCCCACGCCGCCGCATGGATAGCCCTGCATGATGCCTGCTGACGCCAGATTCTCGATCCACGTGTAGAATGTGGAGCCTGGCACTACGTCCTCGAACGTTTGGGTGGTGGGTGTGCCGATGTAGCCCCCCGCGATTCCCACCACCTTGGCGGTCTGGCCGCGTGTAATGGGCGCGCCGGGCCGGAAGTAAGGGCGGTTATTGGGATCGCACGGTTCGCCTGGGCCGCCGCATGGGTAGCCCGTGATTGCCTCATGCGCATAGAGAGCCTCTACGTACGGGTTGAAAGTCGAGCCATCGGGTACATCCTCAAAGGTTTCCATGCCGCTTACGGGCGTGAACCCCGCCGACAGCACTACTATCTTCGAGAGTTGCCCGCGTGTGACATTATTCTGCGGGCGGAAGTAGGGCCTGTTCTCGGTGTCGCAAGGCTCGCCTGCGCCGCCGCATGGATAGCCGCTGACTATGGAGCGGCAAGCCAGGGTTTGGATGTAAGTATAGAAGGTCGAGGGCGGCTCTACATCGGTGAATATTTGTGCGCATTCAGTGGGCGTAGGGCTGGTCTGTGTGGTGGGACTGGGGCTGGTAATAGTAGTTGCTGTTTCTGTTGCCGTTGTAGCGGGGCTGTTCGTGGCAGTCACAGGCACAGTTCCGGTGGTGGTAATGAGGGGTGTATTGGTGCGAGTGGGCGTGACGGTAATAGTGGGTATACCCGGAGTGTCGGTCGCGGTGGCACTGGTGGTGGTTGTGGGTACTACGGGCGAGTTTGTAGGGGTGTGGGTAGGTGTATTAGTTGGCGTGTTGGAGGAGATGGGCGTGTTTGTAGGGGTGTTCGTGGGAACGGGTGTGAGCGTAGGTGTGGGCGTGTTGCCGCCGGTGGTGATAATACCCTTCGACACGAGGATGTTCTGGTCGCCTGAGCGCGAGTCGTTCCACGCTACATACACCGTGTTGCCGACAACATCTAGTCCCCAGTAATCGCCCGACGCGTTGCCGCTACCAGGGGGGAAGCCCACGTCAAGGTCTTGTGCCACTGTACTCACCTGCGTGTCGGTTTCCCAGGTGGCCCCGCCGTTGGTGCTGGACGAGTACCATGAGTCAAAGTATCTGTTGTTGGGGTCATTCCTGCGATCGAGCCAGAAGGCATGTATGCGGCTGGTGGCGTCGATCGTGATCACGGGCGTGATATGGTCATGCACCACGCCGGTGGGGTCGTGGCTGAGGCGGATGGGCTGCGTCCACGTTACGCCGCTGTCGGTGCTCTTGACGTACAAAGCGTCGGTGCCGTTCGTAGCGAAGTTACGGTTGTCGGTCCAGGCGACATAGAGGCTGCCGTCGTTGGGGTCAACCGCCGCGCTGAGGATGGCGAAGAATCGGAATTGGTCGCCCGAGCGGATAGGGCTGTCGGGCTGGTAAGCCGTGGTCACAGACGTGGGGTTTGACCACGTAACGCCCCCGTTGGTGGACTTGGTCAGTTCGATGGTGCCTGTGCAACCCCCGCACCAGTTGTCCATCATGAAGTTATACACTGTGCCGTCGGACGCTATCACCGGGTAGGTATACTCACGCCCCTGGCCACTGGGGATGTTCTGGCGTGTAGACCATGTCAGCCCACCGTCGGTGGAGTGCTGCTCTACCAGGTACGCTGCGCCTCCGGGCGCATAGAGTATGTACATGTTGTGGTAGTAAGGGCTGGCGGGGTTGTTGTCTATGGCGAACCAGTCTTTGTCGTCGAGGTCGTTGTCGGAGGGCGAAATCTGCACAGATGGGTTATGCCAGGTGGCTCCGCTATCGTCGGTCCAGGTGATAAAGACGGCGTTCTTGTTGTTGTAGCCCAGGCACGCAACATAGATGCGCCCATCGTCGCGGGCCACAACTACCGGGTCGCTCATTAGAGGATACAGGCTGGGGTTGATGCCGGGCATCTGCAACTGGAGGTTTACGGGCCACGTTACGCCGCCGTCGTTCGATACATTGATCCAGACTTCTTTCTGGTTGCCGACGCGGTAGTCCTTCGACGCCACTACAACCGTGTTGGGGTCGGTGCGACTCACCGCGAGCGAAGGCTCGTGCTGGCCATTCGTGGTAGAGTCCGAGTTGGCGCGGACATTAGGCCCGAACGTGATCGAAGATGGGTTTGTTGTTCCGGAAAGCATCGCGGAGGACGGCGAGTTGCCATTCGGTGCGAGTGTTGTCCACTCGGCGCGTGGTATTACGGAGCGCGGAGCAACCGCAAAGGCAAGCGCGGCTATTGCGAGTAACACGATAGCCGGAAGCACCATATTTGTAAGTCGAAACGATAGGCCGCTATTAGCGCGCCTCATGCCTGATGAACCCTGCATTTTAGCTCCTATATTCTTAAGTGAGACAATTATATTCTGTACATGCCCGATATAAGCAGAAGAATTATACCGCATAATGGCATAATTGGAACCGCTGTCAGGTTTCCTTTTCGAGGGCAAAATTGGGTGATTCGTGGACAACCGTCATTTGACAACCCACTGCCCTGTACTTATACTTGGTCTAATCGACCTTACCTTGAGCCTCGATGGGGAGACTCTTTTTTATGAGCATTACACGTCATGCTGAGCATGGCCCCGATAACGGACGACCTATGCCGCCCGCCGACTACCTGGCAGGCAACCAACCTTCCATGATGGACCACCCGGCCGCTCTTTCCGAGCAAGCGCAGGTGGAGTTTGTGCGCGCCCTGCGTGTGCAAACCGCCGACCGCTACAGGCCCATGTTCAAGACAGCCACCGCGCCTATTCGTGTTATGGCGCGTATGATGACCGAGGTGACGGCAGAGGCGCGCAAAGCAGGCATATCGCCTGAAGTCCTATCCCGCGAGCTTTCCAATCGCACAATAGGCGACGTAAACGTGCGTATGATCACCGAGAACATCGACGGTGTGGACTATTCAACAATAGGCGAAGACCTGGGGTTGATCCTGCCCGGAGAAAAGATAGGCGGGAGAATTAGCGATGGCGCGGTACACCAGGAGTTGAACAGGCGCGAAGAAGAGATCGAGCGGCGCCTGCTCCGCGACTACAGCTGGGATATGCGAGTGTACGACGTGTTTGGCGTGGGCAACCCTCTTTTGCGTGAACTGCTGGCTGAACGTTTCAAGCGTAGCTGGGACCTCCCAGTCACGCCCGATAAGACCTATATCAGCATCGGCGCGCTCGATGCCCTCTACAAGAGTATCCTGTCGCTGGGCTACCACTTCAAGCAGAAGTACGGCAAGCACTCTACGTTTGCTTTCCCATCGCCCGGATTCGCTGTGGTAAACTGGCAGGTAGAGGTGTCGGGCCTCAAACTGCTGAACATACCCACCCACGCAGAAAACCACTTCAAGCTCACCTACGATATGTTGAAATCCGCGCTCGTTGAAGACCCCGAACTAAGATTGCTCTACCTGACCGTGAGCAACAACCCTACGGCGTTCTCCTACTCGCCGGACGAGATACACGAGCTTTATAGAGCTATCATAGAGGATGGGCGCGAGTTCGCTGTGCTGGCCGACCTGGCCTATATCGGCACCGGCGTGCCCGAAGCAGACCGAGCGCGAATGGGGGCGTTCAAGGAACTGGAGATACTGCGCCGCACGCTCTTTATCAACTCACTATCAAAGGTTTATACTCTAACCGGTGATAGGTGCGGCTGGGTATCGTTTACCAACGATGACTGGTCGGAGATAATGAAGTCGGCGTGGAACAACCTCACCGCGGGTCTACCAGCCGAATGGCAGTTGCGCTTCACCGCTCTGGTGGAGTGGTTCGACGAACACCCTGAGATTCAGGCCAAGATAAGTGCGCTTTATGCCCTTAGGCGCGATCATCTACGCCGCGATTTGGAAAAGGTCAACCAGGAGCATCACGTATTCGATGTGATAGGACTGGACGACCACGCTACTATCTATAATTGGAGCAAATTGAAAACCGGAGAGGATGCTCTTTCGTTGTTTGTTAAGACAGGCATCGCAGGCGTGTCGGGAACGGCTTTCGGTTACACGGGTGAATATATAAGGCTCTCAGTTGGCTTTATTCCCATCCCTGCCGGCGAAGAATAACTGGCGAGGATCGCGCAGTGGGATAAGTCAAGAGGGAGACGATCAAAGTCGCCTGCAAGAAGGCGCCGTGTCCTGGTGGTTAGCTACGATTATGAGTAGAACGATGGAGGTAATGGTCGGGTGCATAGGAAAATATTCGCATTGACTGTACTGGGCTTGATTGCCCTCTCGCTTATCATTATTTCGGCCCCAACGCAAAGTTACGGACAAACGTCGTCCACACCTACCCCTGACCTCACATCCACACCTGAAGCCACGTCCGAGTTTACTTCGACTGCTACTTTTACGCCGGTTCCTGAAGACGGGGATGTCACCCCCGTAGACACTCCTGCCGAAGTTCCCACATCCACTCCCACCGCGACCGAAGTGCCTGTTGACCGGTATTTCCCGGAGACGGGTTTCACAGTTCCCGCCGTGTTCATGAAGTTCTGGCAGGCCAATGGCGCGCTCGGAGTGTTCGGCTATCCGATCTCGGAAGCGCGCACTGAAACTAACCCCAACGACGGCAAAGACTACACGGTGCAGTATTTCGAGCGTAACCGTTTCGAATACCACCCCGAGCACGCCGATACACCGAACGAGGTGCAGTTGGGATTACTGGGAGCAGAGCTAACTTCATGGCGCACTTTCCCGACAGCCGAGCCTTTCACAAGCACCGATACCGCCATATACTTTCCTGAAACCCAGCACTCGTTATCGGAACCGTTCTTGAGCTACTGGGTGAAAACGGGCGGGCTCGGGGTATTTGGCTACCCTATCTCTGAGCAGTTCACTGAAAAGTCGGCCACCGATGGCAAGAACTACACAGTGCAGTACTTCCAGCGCAACCGCCTGGAATATCACCCGGAGAATATCGCCCCCTACGACGTCCTGCTTGGCTTGCTGGGACACGATGCGCTGGAGATAGAGGACGCATCGACCGCCTGGGGTACGCCTGTGCCGGGTGGGCAACCTGTTGTGCGCGGGGTCTGGCCGCCTGCCAAACCCGCTGTGGGCCAGACGTTCCTGCAAGGGCCAACGGTGGGTGACGGCATGGTGGCTCAGCTTTATTACCAGGACATCGACCGCAACCTGAATATGCTCAACGATCTGAAGTTCAAATGGGTTACGCAGCAGGTTGAATGGAAAGACACCGAGACGCCCAAGGGGGTTTACTATTTCAACGATCTGGACAAGATCGTGGACGCGGCACAGGCACATAATGTCAAGATCATGCTATCGGTGGTCAAGGCGCCCACCTGGGAGACCGGTGGCTTCAACGGACTGCCGAAAGATCCGAAGGACATGTATGACTTTATGAAGGCTCTGGCTACGCATTATTCCGGCCGGGTGTCGGCGTACATGATTTACAATGAGGTAAACCTGATAGGCGAGAGTGGAGACATCAACCCCGGACGCTATGTCGAGGTTCTGAAACAGGGATACCTGGGCGTGAAGGCGGGCGACCCCCACGCTATAGTGTTGTCGGCGGCCTTGGCCCCCACAGGCGTGCAGGACCCAAATGGCAAGAACCCCGTTGTCACAGATCTGTATTACCTGGAAGAGATGTACAAGTATAACAACGGCGAGGTGCGCAGGTACTTCGACGTGCTTGGCACGCATCCTTATGGCTTCAACAACCCGCCTGAAACCAAGTGGCCCGATGACCCTAACCTCAACCCTGCCTTCCCATATAACACGAAGAAGCAGCAGGTGGATTGGTACAATCTGGACGATTCGTTCTACTTCCGCCGGATCGAAGAGCAGCGTGCCATCATGGAGAAATATGGCGACGGCCCCAAGCAGATGTGGGTTACAGAGTATGGGTGGTGCAGTGACTACAGGCCTGACGGCTACGGCGAGTGCAAGTACAATACGCTGCAACAGCAGGGCGACTATATAGTGCGGGCGATAGATTATGCCCACAAGTATTACCCCTGGATGGGCGTGATGTTCCTATGGAACCTCAACTTCTCGACCTTCCAGGACTGGTACACAGGCCCCAGCCACTTCAGCATCCTGAACCCTGATTGGACCGGGCGACCGGCCTACTTCGCGCTGAAGAACAGACCGGATCAATAGGCCCAGGGCAAACGTATCTAGATTGGGCCCGACCCCATCCGAGTTAGGTTAAGCAATTCACAAACTAAATAAGGGAACTCCTTTTGGCATGATAGGTTATAGCAAACCCAAACCTACAGCCGAAGGAGTTCCCGATACCTGACCTTACCCCAATTACTATTGTCTTGCAAACCCTCTTCTTCCAAGAAGCGGATCAGGCGACGTAAGCAGGATAGTTGGTGGCCTGAGGGTCAATTGTCTGGCTGGTCC
>DATINP010000187.1:0-28547 GCA_035474135.1 Chloroflexia bacterium
TTTATGCCTGGCGCAAAGTCGGGTGAGCCGGGACCAAAAACATACAGCCTGACCTTCGCGGGGTAGATAAAAGTAGGGGGGCAAGTTTCATCTTGCCCCCCTACTTTAGCAGGTAATCCTGCTAGTAACTCTATTCTGTCACTTTGCGTCGCGCCAGGAATAGACCGCACAAGAGCAGAAGCGACCCCAGTACGAGGGACACCACGGGTAGGAAGGAGCTTACGCTCTGCCCTGTCTGTGGCATACCGGGTGTGGGATTGCCCGTGCCTGCACTGGCGGGTAGAACGGTGATGTGACCGTTCATGCCCATCTCATCGTGTAGCACGCACAGGTATTCATAGGTGCCTTCCTTGGTGAAGGTCAGGCTGTATGTTTTTGGTCCCGGCTCACCCGACTTTGCGCCAGGCATAAAACCTGAGTTGCTGACGCCCGTGCCGTCGTAAGAGCTGCCACCCGCAGGCGCAACCGCGGCGGGGTTCAGCAATATGTTGGGGGGGCCGCCCGCTTGAGGTTCAGCGATGAACGTCGGCGCTTCTGCTCCGCCTGAGTAGAGCGTGACGGTGTGGGGGGTCTGGTCAGAGGTTTGCGTCCACTCGATCGTGTCGCCAACATGGATCGTGAAGTCAGTGGGCGAGAAGCGCATGTAGGAGAGAGGCCCGGCGTCCCAGCCGATGTTGCCGTGATAGGTCATCGTGCCGTCGGGGTTTGTCGTGGCCGGGGCCACTTCGTGGGCCGCAGGTTCGGCTGCTGCCGCTGCCTGGTTATCGGCCTCCAACGCTGCCTGTGCATCTGCGTCAACTTCGGCAGGCGTCTTGGGCAAAGCCTGATCGGCGGCCACTACGTTTACCGAGCCGGTCATACCGACCACCTGGCCTGTGGGAAGCTGGCCCGAGTGCATAGGGCACAGGTAGTTAAATGTGCCTGCCTTCGTGAAGGCCAAAGTGTACTCCGTGGTATTGGTTGGGGGCGTTCCCAACAGCCCTGACCCAGTCAGCGCGCTGCCGTCGTACTCAGCGCCGCCCTGCGGGAAGGCGACCAACGGGTTGACCATCATTGCCTGGGGGTTGCTGGGGTCGGGCATTGTGAACGGCAGGAAGGTCTCACCCGGCGCGGGGAACACTACCTGGTGGATCTCCATCGAGTTCAATTTCCAGACGATAGTATCGCCCACGTGCACAGTGATATCCTGCGGGTAGAATTTGGTATAGGTCCAGGCGGCGGTGGCGCCTTCCGGTCCGGGTACCATGGCCGATTCTCCCCCCGCGAGCACGGTCCAGGTTTGTGGGCCTGCCTGGGCGGCGGGAGCGGCAAATGCCGGGAGCGAACCAATCAACGACATTAGCAATATGGGCAGCATCAAAACAGCTGCGGCCAGTCTGAATTTCTTCATCATTCGGGTAATCCTCCATTAAGGTTTCTGGATAAGAGTCTTCACAAAACACATTGTTAGCATAGAGTAGCGGATCAAGTGTCGGTCATCACCTCCAGGTTATAGTCCGGTAGGGCCTGTGCATTGCGAGGCTGTGAGACGCTAAACGTCCCCTTGCCCATCATGGGCAACGCAATGTGGGGTAATATGCTGCCGGTACAGTTGCTACGGTATGCGACTCCGTAATCACCTTCTTGTAGCAAATCATACTACCAAAATTAGCCATTATCAATACCTCGGTCAAAGTCCTATTGAAAGGTCACAAAGGCTCGGCGATGCGCCGGCTAACACCAGACCGCATATTCCTTTACCCGCATCCCAGCACCCTGCCCGAACAGGAGGCTCTGGTCATCTACAAACGACTCGAGCGCAGGTTCCGCCCAGGATGGGCCTAAAGTAGGAGTTGGGAACGCCGGAGATGCGTAGCAGGGCGGTTTTTGAGGGGCCGTGCGATGCTACAACTTCTCGCTCTGCCTGTTCCGGATAACTCACCATAATTCAGTGAACAGGCCCAACTGCCTGGCTACCAGATATGTATCGTAGTAGAGGCGCGCACGCGTGATATGCGCCCCTCCCACTTCGTATACACCAATCATCGGAATTGCCACCTCTTTGCCCGTGGGGAGAGTCCCCATCAGAGGCCCGGTGTTCTTCCCGCAGAACGTAAACTCGGCCACTATGCCCTTGTCTGTGGCGTAGAGGATGTGCGGCTCCAATCGGACCTCTGAAAACATCTCTTGATAAAACATGCGTAAAACCACATCTATGGCTTGCCTTCCGCAGAGCGGCTCACTTTGCGACATGAACCGAAACTCGGCGTCCAGTGCAAACAAGTCTGAGTTTCTGGTATGCAGGTAGGTCTGCACCACGAGCAAAGGATCTTCTGGTGACAACGTATATGCTCCCTTTCATGCGGTTGATCGAGTCAATCTTCAGACTTTCGGAGCCGCGCCGAAAGAGTTCCTCGCAGTGCGCTTAGACCGTCCCTTTCAACGACCCCGGCAGGATATTGCAGTTGGCGCAGAAGAGATTGGCCGGGTCCCACCGTGTCTTTATCGATGCCAGACGCTCATATGTCGCCGAGGGATACGTGGAGTTTGCGTACTCCTTGCTATTATCATCTCCACAGAAGTTGACATAAGTCCCGTCAGATTTGGGCTTGAGCGCTTTCCAAAGCTCCTCGGTCCAAGCCTGGTGCTGTTTCGCCTGCTCGGCGTCTCCTCCCTCCCAGGGATTAATGATGCCCACCAGTATGCCTGCATTGCGGTGTGCGAAGGCTGTTGCATCGTTGGCTACACGAGCGAGTGCGCCCCCCAGCACCCTGATCTGCACCATCCCGAACGGCGAAGTACAGCGTTCTGCATGCTCAATGATGGTGGCTGCTGCATCTACGTCCATAGTTTCGAGGAAGTGGCTGCGCATGCTACAGGGGAAGCCTGCTTCAGCTTCTTCGTTGAACTTGAACATGCCGGGGTAGGGCATGGGAGCAAGCATTTGCCCCAGAACAGGCCCACAAGAGCGCAACGGCTCCAGGGCTTTTGCGCCTTCTGCCGGATCGCCCGCATAGCAAACTATTACGTGATAGTGGAGCTTGCCGTACAAGTCGGGCGGTAGAAAGGGTATGGGAGGAGTCTTCATGACCATAGATATGATCGTCAGTTCGTCTGGCGCTTCGGCGGCGGCCTTCGCGACGGCGTTCAGTACCTCAGGATCGGCCGGGTACACAAGCATGCCTCCTAGCACATTGCCCACAGGTACGAGGCCAAACTCGAAGCGGGTCACGATGCCGAAGTTGCCGCCTCCACCTCGTAAGGCCCAGAAGAGGTCGGGGTTTTCCGTTTCACTGGCGGTGACCACTTCCCCTTTCGCTGTCACCACTTCGGCAGACAGCATGTGGTCAATGGTCATGCCATACTTGCGCACCAGCCAGCCGATCCCACCCCCAAGTGTCAGTCCTCCGACACCCACGGTTGCGGTGTCGCCCGCAGGTGTGCCGAGGCCATACTGGGTAGCCTGCGTCGAATATTCTCTCCATGTCAGACCGGGTTGGGCGGTTGCCACTCGCCTATCGAGGTCAATCGCCATGTCCTTCATGAGCGACAGGTCGATCAGTATGCCGCCGTCGATCGTACTGAACCCCGCGGGGCTGTGGCCTCCACTGCGCACAGCTATAGGCAAGTTATACTGTGCCGCCGCTTTGACGGCCCGTACAACATCATCCGTGCTTTGGCAGCGAACGATGAGGGCTGGCTTGCGGTCGAACTTGCGGTTCCACGACATGCGGGCTGCATCGAAGCCTGAATCGCCCGGCTTTAGCACTTCTCCCGATAAGGGCTCTGCTGCCCCTGGCATTTCTACGCCGACTAGACTTTCTTTCAAGTGTGATCTCCTTTTGCGCGATTAGTTGTTTGCTTGCGCTGTTTGCCGCGCCATGTTTTTTCGCCGGGGCGGCATCCCAGTTGCGTCCTTATTATGCGCCTGAAAAGCGTATGTCTCATTAAAGCACTTTAAGGCGTATAATAGTTAGCACAACCTCTAGTACCAAAACTTGCACAATATTGCTTCGTCGAGAATTGGAGAGAGAAATTGGATGGCAACGACGATGCAAGATTTGGCCTCTGGCTGAAGGAGAGGCGAAAGTCTCTCGATCTGACACAGGAAGATTTGGCCGACCGGATCGGTTGCTCCCCCTGGACAATCACCAAGATCGAGACCGGCGAGCGCAGGCCCTCCAAGCAACTGGCCGAACTGCTGTCGCAACAGCTACATATCCCTGAGCAAGAGCAAGCCGAGTTCATCAGGTTAGCGCGCCTGGGCCAACCGATACCGCCCGGTGGCCCCGCCTTGCATAATTCAGCCGCCGAACCTGCGCCCGACGTCCATCCTGCGTCTCTGTACACCCCTCTAACCCCCATCATCGGTCGCGATGCCGAGGTGGAGACTTTGCGCTGCAAACTGCTGGAGGAAAAAGCTCGCCTCATCACGCTGACTGGCCCACCGGGGATAGGCAAGACACGGCTGGCAGTGGAGTTGGCGGGGCTGTTGCAGGGCGAGTTCGCGGACGGGGCTTTCTTCGTGCCTCTCGCCTCTGTGAGCGATACAGGCCTGATACCCACCGCTATTGCGCAGGCTGTTGGCGTAAGGGAAATGCACGAGCAGTCCGGCGGCGCTGCTCTCGCGGAGGCATTAGCCGGCAGGCGCATACTACTTGTGCTCGACAACTTCGAGCAACTGGTAGAGGGCGGCCCCGTTATTACCGACCTGATGCGCGCCTGCCCCCATTTGCACGTGCTCGTAACCAGTCGCGAGGCCTTGCGGGTGCGAGGCGAGGAGCAGTTTGCGGTGCGTCCTCTTGCACTCCCCGACCGCTCGTTATATTCCGGTCAGGGTCTAACGCGCTCTTCGCCACGTGAACAGTTGTCGAGCTATCCGGCGGTCGAACTTTTCGTGTCGCGGGCGCGTTCGGTGAAGAGCGACTTCACGCTCAGCGACGAGAACGCCCAAACCGTGGCGGCGATCTGCGCCCATCTGGACGGCCTGCCCCTTGCGATAGAACTTGTGGCGGCGCGTATTCGTCTGCTGCCTGCGTGGGCGTTGCTGGCGCGCCTGGGTAGCAGCCTCGCCTTGCTGACGGGTGGTCCCCGCGACGTGCCCGTGCGCCATCGCACGCTGCGCGCGGCCATCAGTTGGAGCTACGACCTGCTGACAGAACCCGAACAGGTCTTCATGTCCCGGCTGGGTGTGTTCCCCGATGGCTGCGACCTGGCGGCCATAGAAGCAGTTTGCAACCCGGACGGTGATATCGACCTCGATATTTTGGATGGCCTCGAATCGTTGATATACAAGAGCCTTCTGCATCAGGTCGACCAGCGAGTAGGAGATGAAGCCCGCTATACGATGCTGCAAACCATCAGAGAGTACGCTCTTGAACGCCTGGCCGAGCGGGGTGAGACAGACGTGATTATGAGGCGCATGGCCGAGTACTATCTACATTTGTCCGAAACCGTTGAGCCAAACCGGGGCGGTCCGAACCAGGAGCAATGGCTGAACAGGCTGGAACGCGAACACGATAATATCCGTGCCGCCCTGGGTTGGCTGATCTCACGTGGGGATAACCTCGCGCTGAGGATGGTGGCTTCGCTCTGGTATTTTTGGGAGATAAGGGGCTACCTCAGCGAGGGGAGAGACTGGCTGGAACGGACGCTTGCGCACACCGATGCCTCACCTTCTTCCGACCGGGCGCACGTGTTGCATGTGTCGGCAGGACTGGCCCTGCGCCAGGGCGACTACCAGAGATGTAAGGAGTTGTCGCTGGAAAGCCTCTCTATCTCACGCATCCTTGACGACAAGCGAGGCATGGGCAGGGCATTGCACGCACTCGGCATCAGCGAGGAGGCGCTAGGCAACCTTGAGCAGGCAGACGCTCACTACTCGCAGAGTCTCGTGATATGGAGGGAACAGGGGGAGCCTGCAAACCTGGGGCGCATACTGAACAGCGCGGGTGTGCTGGCACGTATCAGAGGCGATTATGACCGAGCAGTAGAGCTATTCAACGAGAGCCTTGAGCTGCATAGACAGACCGGACTCAAGCGCAGTATAGCCCTCGTGCTTGCTAACCTGGGGGCCGTCGCGCTGGCCCGAAGCGAGTGGGATCAGGCAGAGGCGCTATTCAACGAGAGTCTGGTACTGCGCCGAGAGATCGGCCACAAAGTAGGTATAGGCGATTGCCTGATTGGGTTGGCGTGCGTGTGCCGCGCGCGGGGTGACGCCCTCAAGGCGGCGCGCCTGTTCGCGTCTGCTACCCAGCTTTTCAACACCCTCGACTACAAAATGGAGCCGAGCGATAGAATGGTATATGAGCGGGGCGTCGATGAAACGCGCGCCGCACTCAGTGAGCCTGAGTTCGACGCTGCCTGGGAAGAAGGCCAGTCCATGGACATAGAAGAGGCCGTGCCCTATGCGCTGGGGCAGGTCGACTGAACTCTCAGCAGTCAACTCTATAGCCGAACCAGGTGTGCCGGCTTGCTATAAAGGTGTACATTCCATTAAATCCGGTTAAGGTGTATAATGCTTAGCTCACCACATACTACCAAAAGTTGCGTGAGCGCGATATTCCCGTAACGCGCGAGGGGATACCCCCTCCACCCGAACAAGGCCCACCAACATTGCTTTGTTCGGGCCGAGATCACCCGAAAGCCCATTGATTTTCGATGGCGCTGGATGTATAATGAGCACAGAACATTTGTGCTGTATCGGGTGTGAGATCCACAGATTATTTTGGGCCTCACCCGGTTCACAACACCGAAAGGAGCCTCCCATGAAAACGCTTCCTACCACTTCGACCCCCATCTCAATCGCCGCCCTCCGCGCGGCTCTCAAAGGCCAGGTAATCACGCCTGACGACGTAGGTTACGATGAGGCACGTACTGTATTTTACGGCGGAATTGACCGCCGCCCTGCGCTTATCGTGCGGGTCGCAAACGATGCTGACGTTGCATATGTCGTCTCGCTGGCGCGCGATACCGGACTGGAACTCGCCGTCCGCAGTGGAGGTCACAGTGTCGTCGGCCACAGTGTAACTGACGGAGGCATCGTGCTCGACTTGCACGATATGCGTGCGCTGGACATTGATACCGAGCGGCGAACGGCCTGGGCCGAGACCGGTTTGACCGCAGGCGAATTGACAACCGCCGCAGGGGCGCATGGCCTGGCTATCGGCTTCGGCGATACCGGCTCGGTCGGAATCGGCGGGATCACATTGGGCGGCGGCGTCGGATACCTTTCCCGCAAGTACGGCCTCACTATCGACTCTCTGCTGGCCGCTGACATTGTGACCGCAGACGGCCAGCTCGTGCGCGTGGACGCCGAAACCCACCCTGACCTCTTCTGGGCGATCCGGGGCGGAGGCGGTAACTTTGGAGTGGTGACACGCTTCCAATATCGCTTGCACGAAGTCGGCACCGTCGTGGGTGGCATGTTGATCCTGCCCGCGACGCCCGACACCATTGCCGGGTTCATGGCCGAGGCCGAAGCCGCGCCCGACGAATTTTCGGCCATTGCCAACATTATGCCTGCGCCGCCCATGCCTTTTGTGCCTGCCGAGTATCATGGCAAACTCATCATAATGGCCATAATGGTGTACGCGGGCGATGTCGCGGAAGGCCAGCGTGTCGTCGCGCCATTCAAAGCGCTCGCCACCCCAATCGCCGACATGGTAAGGCCGATGCCATACCCTGAAATCTACCCGCCCGACGATAGCAACTACCACCCGACCGCGGTATCGCGCACCATGTTTATCGACACCGTCGACCGCTCAGTCGCAGATTTGATTGTTGATCGCCTCCGGACTTCGAGCGCCCAAATGGCTGCTGCGCAGCTTCGCGTGCTGGGTGGTGCAATAGCTCGCGTGCCGGTCGATGCCACAGCATACGCGCACCGTAAGAGCAAGATCATGGTGAACGTCGCCGCGATGTTTGGTCCTACGGAGGACTCGGCACGGCACCAGGCCTGGGTGACAGACTTCGCGGCGGCTCTGCATCAGAGTGACGACGGTGCGTATGTCAACTTCCTGACCAGCGAGGGCGAAGCGGAGATCCACGCGGCCTACCCGGGAGCGACCTACGAAAGGCTCGCAGCGATCAAGGGTCGCTACGACCCGACCGATCTCTTCCGGCTCAACCAGAATATTCAACCTGCACGCTAAACAAACGAGAAGTAGCCAAAAGGGGAACTGCCATGACCACACGCAACGAGGGACAACAGATCAAGAGCAAGGAGCCTACTGCCGAGTTGCACCCGCAGTTCAGCAGCGATGGAGCGGTTCCCACACCCTGGGCCGAGGCCTGTGCATTGCTGGAGAAGGCGAGCATATACTGGCTGACGACTGTGCGCCCCGATGGTCGGCCCCACATTACCCCGCTCTTTGCAGTGTGGATGGATGGTTCGTTATACTTCTGCACCGGGCCGAGTGAGCGCAAAGCGAACAACCTCGCGGGCAATACTCACTGTGCGCTTACCACCGGCTGTAACGTCCTTGACGGCATTGATCTCGTGGTTGAAGGAGATGCTGTGCAGACGAGCGATGAGGCCAGGCTCCTGCTAATAGCCGGGGTCTTTGCATCAAAGTACGGTTGGAACTACGAAGTGCGCGATGGTGCCTTTTACGGCGAGGGTGGCAGAGCCGAGGTGTACGAAGTAGCTCCTGCGACGGCTTTCGCGTTCGGCAAAGGCGCAGTATTCAGCCAGACCCGCTACCGATTCTAGCGCGAGCGGGCCGGGCGCAAAATCATCGGGAGGGCAATCCATCATGGCAATTACGTTCACAACCACCGTTCTGCAAGATCCCGGCGGTAGCGCCACCGGCCTCCCGGTACCCGACGAGGTCGTGGCCGCGCTGGGCAAGGGCAGAAATCCCAAAGTCGTTGTAAGCTTGAACGGATACACCTATCGCGGCACCGTCCAGGTTTCCAATGCCCGCTTCATGCTCTCGCTGAGCGCCGAGAAGAGGACAGCAGCAGGTGTGCACCCTGGCCAGCAAGTAGAGGTTACGGTTGAACTGGATACCGAGCCTAGGACTGTGGAGGTGCCGGCCGACCTGAATACGGCGCTTGCCGGCAAGGCGGGGGCGCTGAAGGCGTTCGATTCGTTATCGTATTCGAAACGCAAGGAATTCGTTCGACAAGTGGAAGAGGCCAAAGCGCAAGAAACCCGCGACCGAAGGATCGCCGGCATCGTCGCGCAACTGGGCAATTCCTGATCAGGCTGCAGTGTCGAGACCAATCGGAAGATAATGTGTGGTAAAGGAGAATTACAATGATCAAGCAATTTGCAGGTGCATCAATCTGGAGTGAGGACCTGAACAATCTACTCCCCTTCTACCGGGACGTACTCGGTCTCAAGGTGGCTATGGAGTCGCCGCGCTATGTGCAACTGGGCGATGGCGACATGGAAACTCCCGCGCTGGGACTAGGCTCGCACAGCGAAGTACACGGCCCCAATACAGACCCCAACCGGCACATGATCAGCTTCGTAAGTGACGATGTCCAGGCAGATTGGAAGCGGCTGAAGGCTGCCGGAGTTGAGTTCATCGAGGATCCTACAGACTACGGCGACGGCATGCAGATCGCCACCCTCAAAGACCCCGAAGGTAACCTGGTGCAACTATTCCACATGGCCGCCAGCTAACCCGGAAGCCAGAACCCAGAACTCGGAGGGCCAGCATGACAACGGGCACAGATATACCTCACAAGACCATGGGCAACTATGCGCACGTTAACGGCCTCAACATGTACTATGAGATACACGGGCAGGGCCAGCCATTGGTGCTGATCCACGGCGCTTTCTCAGCAATCGGTAGTTCTTTCGGCGCGATGTTGCCAGGCCTTGCCAAAGATCGGCAGGTCATCGGCGTGGACCTACAGGCGCATGGGCACACCGCCGATATCGACCGCCCGTTGACCCTCGAACAAATGGCCGACGATATTGCTGCCCTCTTGCAACAACTTAATATCAAAAGCGCTGACGTATTCGGCTACAGCTTAGGGGCAGGCGTGGGAGTGCATATGGTCCTGCGCCGCCCCGAGCTGGTTCGCAAGCTTGTGCTTGCCTCGATCACTTACAACAAAGCGGGCTTCTATCCCGGCTTCCTCGACGGCATGGGGAATCTCTCCCCAGACATGATGGTGGGTTCGCCGTGGCATGAGGAATATATGCGCATAGCGCCCCACCCGGAGGATTTTCCGAAGTTATTCTCCAAGGTTATGCACCTTAACATGAATATCCCCGACCTTTCCTCCGAGGCAATCCGATCAATCAAGGCCCCCACCATGATAATCGCCGGTGACTCCGATATTGTCCAGCCTGAGCACGCCGTGGAGATGTTTCGGCTGCTGGGAGGCGGGGTAATCGGTGATTTGGTGGGCCTGCCGAAATCGCGGCTTGCAATCCTTCCCGGCACGACGCACTCGACCATGGTGACACGCGGCGATTGGCTTGTTCCAATGATTACAGAGTTCCTCGATGCGCCCGCCGCCGTGGAGGCCTAACATGAGTAAAATAATCGCGTCCGTGTTCCTGACGCTGGATGGGGTCATGGAAGACCCCGGCGGCGCGGAGGGGTTCGAGTACGGCGGATGGCAAATCCCCTTCTTCGATGATGACATGGGGCGCTTTATGAGCGAACAACTGGCCGCAGCGGATGCCCTCCTGCTCGGGCGAGTAACCTATGAGGGCTTTGCAGCCGCCTGGCCCACGATCCCGGACCAGGACCCCTACGCTCTGAAAATGAACAGCATGCCCAAGTACGTAGCTTCTCGCACTTTGACATCCCCAACATGGAACGCGACTGTGCTCAAGGGCGATGTCGCCGATGAGGTCGCCCGCCTGAAGGCACAGCCGGGGCAGAATCTGCTGGTGTTCGGCAGTGGCGAGTTTGCAAATTCGCTTCGTGGGCACAATCTTATTGACGAATACCAGCTTCTGGTGCATCCGATTGTGCTGGGAAGCGGCAAGCGCTACTTCAGGGGTGGTATTGACACCAGCACCTTGAAACTCATAGACACCAAAACCACGAGCATGGGTGTCGTAATTCTTACTTATCAACCCGCATAAAGTGCTCGGAGGCAACCCATATGTGTAGAAATATCAAGCCCCTTTTCAACTTCGAACCCGCCGTAAGCCCGGACGAAATACGTGCGGCCTCGTTGCAGTTCGTCCGCAAGGTTAGCGGCTTCAGTAAGCCCTCGAAAGTCAACGAAGCCGCCTTCGCTGCTGCCGTCGACGAGATAGCCGCCGCCGCAGGTCGGCTTCTCGATGCCCTGGAAACGAACACGCCCCCCAGAGACCGCGCAGAAGAGGCCGCCAAGGCCCGTGCACGCTCAGAAAAGAGGGTTGCCCACTGAAGGTTGCGTCGGCTTGTAAGGTATCTATCCGCCCTATGGGTGTTGTACAATGTCTGCTATACTGTGACGTAGAAAACTCGCGGCGGTCCCTCCCAACAGTCAGCCGAAGGTAGCGCAGATGATAGATATTACAGCCCTCGCAAATGTGGGGGGTGGCCCTCTAAAGACGGGCTATGATGCCCTGGAGCGCGGAGCCTGGGACGAAGCGCGGATTCACTTCCAGACCGCGCTTGCCGCCAACGAGACCCCACAAGCGTTAGAAGGCCTGGGTCTGGCCCTCTGGTGGCTGAACGAGCTAGATTCGATCTTTGATATCCGCGAGCGTGCCTACCTGCTGTATCGTGCGAGGGGAGACATGCGCTCGGCGGGCCGGATTGCTCTCTGGCTAGGCTGGGATTTCCTGGGCATTCGGGGACAGATAGCGGTAGCCAATGGTTGGCTGCAGCGCGCTCATAGCCTCCTCGACGGCCTGGAGTACTGTAGTGAACAAGGTTGGCTGGCTCTGCGCGAAGCCGAGAACGCCATCCTATTCGAAGACGATACCTCGACAACACTTAAGTTGGCCGGGCGCGGTGTAGAGATTGGACGCGCGCTTGGGTTGATTGACCTGGAAATGTTCGGGTTGGCTCTCCAGGGCTTTGCTCTCGTGAGCGAGGGCAAAGTAGATGAGGGGATGCGCTGTCTCGACGAGGCCACGACGGCGGCTACCGGCGGTGAGATAAGCAACCGTACCGCCATCGGATCAACTTGCTGTTGCCTGATCTTCGCCTGTGAGAGAGTGCTCGATTACGATCGAGCGCTTGAGTGGTGTGAGCGTTTGCAGGACTACTGCGAGCGTACCGGTTATGTCCCTTTGCTTGGTGTTTGTCGCAGTCACTATGCGGGCATACTAATATGGGCAGGCGCATGGGAAAAAGCCGAGTCTGAACTTGCGCAAGCCACTCTTGCTTTGCAGTCTACCCGGCCCGCGTTTCTGGCCGAGGCGGTCGTTCGCATGGGCTTTCTTCGCTTCCAGCAAGGCAGACTTGACGAAGCAGTATCCTTATTTGAACAGGTGCTATACTTCCCGCCCGCGCAAGTGGGGATGGGGAGGTTGGCCCTCGACCTGGGTGAGCCAGAAACTGCCCTCGACCATGCCGCGCGCTATCTTCGCCATGTCCCACTCGAGAACCGTACAGAACGAGTGGCGGGGCTGGAGTTGATGGCGAAGGCATGCCTCGCGCTCGGCGATTTCACTCAGGCTCAGCGCTCACTTGACGAACTCATAGAGATTGCCGGACGCATAGGCTCCGGTCCTCTGGTCGCTATCGCAAACCTCACTGCCGGTTTGGCGGCGGCGGCTCATAACGACCATGAAAGTGCACGTACTCTCCTGGAGGACGCGGCGGATATGTTCGGTCACAGTGGCGCACCATACGAGATGGGGCAAGCACAAATTACGCTGGCCCGATCACTTGAAGCGCTGGGCCGCGTTCCCGCCGCCGAGCGAGAGACGCGCGCTGCCTTGCTTGTGTTTACCGAACTGGGAGCCAATCGCCAGGTAGCACTTGCCGAGAGCCTCTTACGCCACCTCCGGCAACTGCTCAAGATACAGCCCGCGCAGGTTCTTGAGCGCCCAGGGTTGTCGCCGCGACAGGCAGAGGTGCTAAGGCTGATCGCCCAGGGTCTTAACGATCAGGAGATCGCCACCCAGCTTGTACTGAGCCAGCACACTGTCCACCGTCATGTAACCAATATTTTGAGCAGGCTTAGCGTTCCTTCACGCTCTGCTGCGGTTGCCTATGCGGCCCGCGAGGGCTTACTCTAGCCTCGAAATATCGTCCGCTATTCGAGTGCCCAATACACTTACGTTGAGCATTCACGCTTGATCCCTCTGACCATGGCCTTAACCGGCCATCCTTTGACGTGCGTGGAATACGCTTAAAGTGGGAAGTTAATCGCCCTGGTCGACGCTATTATGGACCTGATAGCGAAACCGGGGCGCCGTTTGCGACGCAAGAGGAGGTGACCATTGGTCATGACGAGAAGTACCAAAACCCTAGAACAAGCTACCACGCAGAATGGCACGCCCACCCCTGCCGCAACGCTGGAGCTTCTTGGCAGCGGTGATATGACTGGTGCGGTTTGCGCCGTCCTGACACCGGTAATCAAAGCAAAGCTGAAAGTACTTCAGCCCGGCCAGACTTTGTTGGTTCGCGTGGACGACCCATCTGCTCGCCTGGATGTGCCGGCCTGGTGCATGCTGACCGGCAATGTTCTACAGTCAACAACCGAAGACGACGGCGGTGTACTCAATTTCCTCATCAGAAAAGTAATCAAGGAGGCAAACAAAGATGGCTAGTATGCTCATTAGCTGTTCATATGGCCAGGAAGATCCCGAACGGGCCACTCTATCCTTCATATTCGGCAACGTAGCGGCTGCCGGCGACCAGAAGAGCGCCGTTCTGCTCACTATCGAAGGCGTGCGTCTGGCCACCAGGGGTTACGCGGACGATGTACATAAGGAGGGGTTCCAACCGCTCACGGAAGTCATGAACTCATTTCGCGAGAACGGTGGCGAGATCTGGGTGTGCGGAACATGCGCCAAGCCGCGAGGTATTACTGAGGCCGACCTGATAGAGGGCGCCCACATTGTTACCGCCGCTTACGTTGTCCAATATATGGCCGCAGGCGCAGGGGCCATTAGCTTCTAGTGATGACAAGAAAACCCGTACAGAATAATTGAAAGGAGACTATAATGCCGCTTTATATGGATGTTCACAACCTGCCAGGTGCTACTGCTGATGCCGTAGCAGACGCCCACGCGAAAGACCTTGACACACAGGGTAAGTATGGTGTCAACTACCTGCACTACTGGATAGATGAGGACAAGGGCAAGGTTTTCTGCCTGGTCGAAGCTCCTGATGCGGCCTCTGCAAACAGGGTGCATCGGGAGGCCCACGGCCTGGTTGCCGATGAGATATACGAGGTTCAGGAGAACTCCTAGAGCCTGCTCAAGGCACAAAATAGTGAGATCGGTGTGGTGAGTGGCCCCGGCCTGCTGTCCGTCCGGCCACTCCACACGCCAGAAAATCGTTCCAACAACGGCAGGCTCAACTCGGTGTCTGCCGTCGAGCTTCTCAGGGAGGCCAAGATGATGACAACTAAGAGCGAAAATCTAAACACAAGCAACAGTATGCCGGCCAACGTGGCCATTCCACAAACGGTCCTCGTGGCGGCTCCTACGCGACAGGAGGTGGGCCGCGCATTCCTGGGTGCACTGACAACACGCGATTTCGAGGGTCTGGAAGCGTGCTTCGATAGTGCCGTTCAATTCAGGGCGCTGACTCCGAACGGCGTACGCGAAGGCACAGGGCCGCAACAGACGGTCGCCTGGTTGTACCGATGGTTCGGCGGTGCCGACCTGTTCGATGTGCAGAGCACAGAACTAAGCGAGGTTGAGGACCGTTTGCATATTAGCTATCGTATTCGCGTGCGCAAGGACGGGGTGCTCTGTTTGATAGAACAGCAGGCCTATTGCGTTGCGGACAACGGGCTAGTAACCGTGATGAACCTGCTCTGCTCAGGGTTCCGCCCCGAAACAGCACCTTCGACCGCCGTCTGAAAATAATCGCTCCTGCACACAAGCTGCCCAAATGTGCCCGAAAGAACTACACCTAACTTGTCCCATTTTGGCATGCTTACGTCATTAAGTTAACAGGGCACGCATGACGTTTCATGCCCCGTCAAATTGAAGGTTCCACTCGCGCAAGAACCCTGCTCGTCCGGCACCGGTCAGTCTCACGGCTCTGCTGCCTGCAACGCGTTCTATCCAGCCCTGGTCGAGCAACCAGCCTGCCATCAGCGCGCCAAAGGCCCCGGCCAGGTGATCGCGCCGCTCGCTCCAATCGAGGCAGGCCCGTGCCTGCGGCCTGCGGCTGTGGAGCACGTGCTCAGGATCAAGCCCGTGCCTGCCAAGCCAGTCGATGCCTTCCTCACCTATACGGTAGGTCTGCTCAACCTGAACGATCTGACCTCTCTCCAGCATCCGTTCGGTAAGCGCAACGCCTACAACACCGGCCAGGTGGTCATAACAGGTGCGGGCAAATCGAACGGATTGCGCCCGGTCGGACTGCCGTAGAGAGCGTACCTGAGCTGAGGGCGCAATAGCAGACAGGGTCTCCAGCACTTGTGCCACCTGTGGGCTTGCCAGCCTGTAGTAGCGGTGCCGCCCCGATGTGGTTACATTGAGCAGGCCTCCTTCGACAAGTTGGGCGAGGTGAGCGCTGGCTGTCTGGGGCGATACACCCGCGCAATGAGCAAGCTCCGATGCCGCTATCGCTCTCCCACCCAACACCACCGCAAGCATTGCGGCCCGTGCAGGTTCTCCAATCAGTGCTGCTATGTGCGCAAAGTTCGGATCAGCAGTCATACTTCGGCCTCCATCGCATAATGAATATTAGTCAGCAGGCGCTTTCTCAGCGTCGACTGTGGTCGCCTTACGAGCAGGTCGCCTGATAATCACCAGACCCACGATTACACAGGCTGCACCCAACAACTTTGCCGGGCCGAAATCCTCGCCAAAGAACAGGATGGACAGTACGCCGCTCAGGATCGGCACCAGCAGAGAGAAACTGGTGGCCGCCGCTGCGCCTCGGCGGGCGATGGCCCAGTTCCAGAGCATGTACGCCACATAGACGGGCAGTACTACCATGTAGATGATGCCCGCCCAGCCCCAGAAAGTGATCGCCCCCCACTGTTGCTCCAGCGCAGCGGGTGTTGACACCGCCAGCAGAGGGATTGTGCCTGCAAGGACGGCGTAGGCGGTGTAGGTTTCAGGGGGATATGCGCGCACCAAAGGACGGTTGACCAACCCGTAGATGGCGAACGAGACCGCCGCGCCCAGGCTGAGCGCGTCGCCCACAAGTGATCCCGGGCTACCCTGCTTGTCGGCCAAAAAAAGCACCACACCTGCAATGCCTACCGCCAGGCCCAGCCAGGCGATGCGAGGCGGGTGCTCTCCGCGTATGGTGAGGAATACCATCGTGAAAAAGGGCACCATCGCTATCAGAAGCGCGCTTGAGAATGGTGATGTGCGATCAAGGCCCAGCACAAAACCTAATTGGTACAATGTGTAGCCTGTAATCCCCGCCACAAGGAACAAAGGCAGGTCGGCACGACGAATCGGTTGCAGCCGCCCACGCGTGCGCACGAGCAGCACCGCGAACGCGAGTAACGTCATGAGAGCGAAGCGCACAAAAGCGAAAGCCAGGGGCGAGATCTCAGTGAATGCGGCTTTGGTCACCACAAACGTGGATGCCCACATAGTAACCACGATCAATTGCGCCAACTCAGGTCCGAAACCGGCCTGTGTGCGTCCGAGTGGGCGTAGCTGTTCTACCTTTTGCCTGGTATTGGTCCCTTCCGCCATTACATGTTCCTCCCGCTGCGGGTTCGCAAGTATTGTATATATAATTGTATCACGCAGATATTTCGTTGTACAACGAAGTGTTAGCCAAGATTGTCGTGGCACAGGCTGGGTTGGGCCAAAAAGATCCCTGCTGATTGGTACCCTGAACCCCTTGACATGTGACCTTTTGGTAACGTATAATAAGGTCATGAAAGTAGAACATGTGTTTTACGCGTTGGCTGCTCACAATCGCCGTCATCTACTCGATCTGCTCTCGCAGGCCGATGGGCAGACCCTCATCAAACTGAGTGCCAATCCGCCTATGAGCAGGTTCAGTGCTATGAAACACCTGTGCATTCTGGAGGAATCAAGCCTCGACCGCCTGGAAGATTACCTCCACGACCTTCAGCAAGCAAACCAAGTAGAACAAGAACAAAAGGAGCACAATAATGACCCGGACAAACTCTGACTCAGCGACCACATCTGTGTTGTCCCAGGCCGGTATCCCCAACGGCGAGGTTACCATCACACGTATCTTCGATGCGCCACGCGACCTGGTATTCAGGGTCTGGACCGACCCCAGGCATGTAGCCAGGTGGTGGGGTCCGACCTGGTTCACCAACCCCCTGTGTGAGATGGACGTGCGGCCCGGCGGCGCAATCCTCATCCATATGGCCGACCCTGATGGCGTGGTCTATCCCATGAAGGGTATGTTCCGCGAGATCGTTGAGCCTGAGCGTCTCGTATTCACCAGCAGCGCCTTCCATGACGAAGATGGCACCCCCCTGTTCGAGGCTGTCAACACTATCACGTTTCAGGAAGAAGGCAGCAAGACAAAAGTCACGGTGCAGGCAGTAATCATCAACGCCAAGCCTGGTGCTGAGGGACCGCTCTCGGGCATGGAAGAAGGCTGGAACCAAAGCTTCGGCAAGGTGGCGGACCTGCTGGCTGAAATCAGAGCGTAGGTTTGCGAATCCGCGATAACAGGAGGAGTAATCAATCATGAAGGACGAGCAACACGACCAAAAGGTAGACGACCTTCCCGCCGGGCTTTCCCAGCCCGCAGTGCGAGCACTCCATGGGGCCGGCTATACCCGCCTCGAACAGTTAGCCGGGGTGAGCGAGGCCAAGGTCAGGCAGTTGCATGGTATTGGGCCGAACGCCCTACGCCAACTGCGCCTGGCTCTCGCCGCTCGCGGCCTCTCATTCGCCGATGTCCAACAAGAAGAGAAGCGTTGACTCATGAATAGTTTCATCTCGAAATAGCGCGTCTGGAAAAAGGCATGTCCAAATACTCTAGGCTGCCTTATGTGCGCCCGAAGGAATAGCGAAAGGAGAATGAAAGTGGGAAAGGTTATTACTAACATTACGATGTCGCTGGACGGTTATATCGCCGGGCCAAACGACGACGTCAGCCAACTTTTTAAGTGGTACTCGAGTGGACCAACCGAGATTCCGGTGCAGGGTGGGAGGATGGTGCTCAAGGTTTCACCGCAGAGCGCCGCTCTCCTTGAGGATGCGATTGCATCGACGGGGGCTATGGTGGCAGGGCGGAGGATGTTCGATATGGCGGGAGCCTGGGGCGGTAATCCCCCGTTCTCACCATGCTATGTCGTTACCCACGCCAGCCATACCGCTCCTGAGGAATGGCTGGCCGAGGGGTCGCCCTTCACCTTCGTGACGGACGGCGTTGAAAGTGCGGTTGCACAGGCAAAGGCAGCCGCAGGCGACAAAAACGTTGCGATAGCCACCGCGAGCATTACGCAGCAGTGCTTGCAAGCGGGGCTCCTGGACGAGATACATATCGACCTGGCTCCCGTCCTGCTCGGTGACGGCATCCGGTTGTTTGATAACCTGGGCACCGAGCGCTTGGAGCCGATCCAGTTGGAAAGTGAGAGGGTGCTAGCGGCCCCCGGCGTAACGCATCTTGGCTTCCGCGTGCTGAAGGGCTAGGTAAGGCTATGTGGTACGGAGCGTCGCCACGACAGGGTTATGGTCGCTGAGGGCGCACCAGTCGGCGTCTTCCAGCACCGTACAAGCCTGAAGAGCCGAGGCCCACGCAGCGGGCACGAATATGCCATCGCAGTGGTAAGGCAGGGAGTCGTTCCGGCGCATCCAGCGCAGGGTGCGGGCAAGGGGTTCGCCGGGGTGAGCCGTCTGCCAGCACGGGACCAGGTCGAACTCGTCGCGCAGGCGTCGTAGGATTCCTAGTTCGCCGCGCGTAACCGTTGGGGAGTGTTCAGGGCGTCGCAGCCCCACCGCCACGTTGAAGTCGCCCGCCAGGATCAGGGGAAGCCTGCCCGCCAATGCCTTCGCGAAGTCCAGGATGTATCCCACTTCCTTTATGTAGGTACTGCCTTTGGGTGCGGGGGCATGAATACTGAGCGCCACCACCTGTGTCACACCGGAGGCGCGAGGCCATTGCCTACCTTCTACCAAGGCTGCTATCACGCGCCCGGTATAGGCCTCGGGCACGGGCAGTGGAGTCAGGGCTCCGTCGTTCAGCCAAAGGCCGCTCCCCCACCGGCGACCGGGGATCTCTGTCCACAGGCAGGATCCCTGCGGCGTATCGCGGTTGCCCTGCAATGCCTCTGTCGAAAAGCTAGTCGGGTCGCGCGATTCCTGCATAAAGAACAGGTCCGGCTCCAGGCTGTGGAGGCTACGCGCCCATAGTGCGGGGTTCTTTGACCCGCCCCGCCCCATGTTGTAGGTGACCAAGCGCATGGTGTGCCGGTGATTACGCTATCTCACCCACCGGAGACGGCCTGAAGTATTTCCAGGCGATCTCCGGGTTGGAGCGGAATATCAAGACGTTCCAGCCAGCGCGTGCTCTCTTCGTTGTAGAAAATCAGGACATGAGGCCGCAACTGCGCCGTCTCGTCGTAGAGGTGGATGCGCAGTAGAGGGTAAGTCGTGCAGAGGCGCTGGAGAGCCTCGTCGAGGGTGCCCGCCTCTATGGTGACCTGGGTATTGCCTCCAACGCAGTCGCGCAGGATCGTCGGTAGATTGACCTCGATACCAGTATTGCCCATACTAAGCACTCTCTTCTCCATCGCGCACCCAGGCCTTGATCATGGTAATACGCGGGAACTGGCCGGGAAGGCGATCCCAGTTCTCTCCGGCATCGGGCGAGTAGAAAACTTCGCCCATGCTCGTGCCAAAGTAGATCCCGGCAGGGTTCAGACTATCCACGGCCAGCGCATCGCGAAGCACGCCGACATACTGCGGTTGTTCAGGCAGACCCCGTCCCGCCGGTGCCCAAGACTCGCCGCCATCACGCGAGCGGTAGACAAGTAGCCGCCCATCCTTAACGTGTCGCTGCATATCGCTCTCCAGCGGGATCACGAAGAGGTCGCCGTTCGCGGTCACGCCCATCGGGAAGCCGAAGTTGCCCGGCAGACCCGTTTCGATTGGCTGCCAGGAGTCGGCGGCATCTGTCGATTTGAATACTCCGCCGTGGAATTGGCAGTAGAGGGTGTTGGCGTCAGCAGGATCGAGTACTATTTTGTGCACACAGCGACCCACTTCCTGATTACGCACCCCGGTAGGACCTTGCGGCAGGCCGTTATTGCATACCTTCCAGGTGAGGCCGCCGTCGTCAGTGCGGAATACTCCCACTGCGGAGATGCCGATCCACATTCGTTGTGCGTTGGTGGGGTCGACCAGGATGGTGTGCAGACAGAGGCCGCCGTTGCCCGGACCCCACTCGCTTCGGGTGTGGTGCCTGCTCAGGCCTGTGACTTCCTCCCATGTAGTGCCATCGTTGTGGCTGGCGAACAGACCGGCTTCATCCACGCCTGCGTAGAGGGTACCCGGCTGAGTGCGGTGGCCAGGGACAATCTGCCATATCCTGTTTAGCTTGAAGCCGCTTTCCTCGCCGTAGCGGGGGCTGGCTTCAACCTGTGTCCAGGTCTCTCCCATATCTTCGCTCACGCGGATCGTGGGGCCGTACACGAAGTGCGATGTACCTGCGAAGATGCGGTCGTGGCCATTGCTTCCGCTACCGCTATGCCCGTTGGTATTGCCGCTCTGACCTAGCAGGCTGTAGATCTCCCAGCCGTCGAGATGCGGCCCTGTCAACTCCCAGTTCCTCCGACCGGCGTCCGAATGGAAAAAGAACGCCCCTTTTGTTGTGCCTACCAGTACACTCACCTTGTCCGTTTTGCCTGCCGTTGTCATTGCCATTTGCCTCCTGTCCACAGATGTGCAGCCTTTAGCCTGAGTATAGCACCCATGTTCTAGCCTTGCAAGTCATGTGGAAGGGGTGTGCAAACCGGCGTTCTTGTCACCATAGTGTTTCCTCTGGCTTAGACCATTCCTGGACCACGAAGCCTGCCCCAGGCTCGATCCGCACTGAGTACAGGACATCAAAGCCCTCGGCCAAGGATGGGGCTTGCAGCTTCTTCGCGGCTGCATAGATGCCCACCGACGGAATGCGGGCGGCTCCCTCGCGGGCGTTGTTGCGTGCGAGACAGCCCGCGAGGTCGGGACTGAAGTAATAGCCCACCACGGCAAAGTCCGCAGCTTTGGCCTGGGCGATATATGGAGCGCGCGCTGCCTGGGTGGGATTGGTGTTGTCGACCACAAACCCCTGCTTCATCTCAATACAGGCTTGCAGAAGTATGCGCTCGCGATGCCGGGTACGCAACATGTCGAGATTGATCCGCACGTGTGTGTCAAAGAAGCGCTGCTTGTAAAAAGTCGACTTGCCGGACGCTTGCAGACCCATAAAGATGATTGCTTCCATAGAGTAGATTTTACACTATGGGCACGAGCCAGTTCGTCCAGGCACACATCCTTGACGCTCTTACAGGAGAGGGATACAATGTTAGTTAAGCCGCCCGGCTGCTCGCGGCGATTTCCCACCACAGAGCTTAGTCACATTGTCCAGTCAAGATCATACCCTCAGAACGTCAAACACCGGCCTGGAGTTGCATTACCGCACCTGGGGAACAGAAGGCGCACCGCCTTTGGTGCTTGTGCACGGTTTGGCTTCCACGTTGCGCATCTGGGACTTTGTGGCGCCCATTTTGGCCGAGCGCTATTTCGTAGCAGCCTACGACCAGCGAGGGCACGCGCTCAGTGGCAAGCCTGCGGACGGCTATAACCTCCCCACAATGCTCGCCGACCTGGTTGGCTTTCTAGACGCGCTCCATATCGAGAAGCCTGTGGTTGTTGGGCACTCGTGGGGGGCGAACCTGGCCCTTGCTTACGCTGCCACGTACCCCGACAAATGCGCCGGGCTGGCGCTTGTGGACGGAGGTATTGCCGATTTCCAGGATGTGCCCGGCACCACCTGGGAAAACGTCAAACGAGAACTCGCACCCCCTGACCTGAGCCGGTTTAAGCTGTCCGATATGGTGAGCAGGATGCGCGGAGGCGTGCTGTCGAGCCTGCCTGAGCAGTTCGTCGAAGAGTATGCCCGCTCCATAATGGACGTACAGCCCGACGGCACAATCAGGGCACGCCTCACTCTCGACCGGCATCTCGATATATTGCATATCCTCTATGATATGCATAGTGCGGATCTCTTGGCACGTGTGACGTGTCCTGTGCTTGCCATACAGGCTGTAAACGGCGAGCATACTAGCGAACGCGAGGCGCAATTTGTGCTCATGAAAAAGCAGGGAGCCGGGCGCCTAGAAAAGTTGCTGCCCGGGGCAAAGATAGTCTGGATGGAAAACACGATCCATGATATCCCTCTCCAACGCCCCGAAAGACTGGCCCACGAGATACTTGACTACTTTGCGGACCGGTAACTAACGGGTGATCAGAACATAGAACGAATGGGAGAAGCATTGTGACGAACGGTACTCTGGCCCTGCTTGGTTCGGGCGAAACCTCTTCGCAGGGACGTAAAATCCACGACTATCTTATGGCCGCCATAGGTGCGGTGCCCGTGCGTGTAGCAATGCTTGAGACCCCGGCGGGGTTCCAGCCCAACGTGCACGCCGTTTATCAGAAGGTCGGCGAGTTCCTTGAGAAAAGCCTACAGAACTATCATCCTCATATTGAATATGTGCAGGCCCACCGGAAAGAGACCGTTCGCGAATCCGTAAAACCCGCACAGCCCTCCGCAGAAGAGCCGCTGCGCGAGGCTGACTATATTTTCTCAGGGCCGGGCAGCCCCACCTATGCAGCCCGCAACTTGCAAGGCACTCGTGCTTTCGACCTGTTGGCCGAAGCTTACAGGCGGGGTGCGACCCTCGTTCTATCCAGCGCCGCAGCCGTAGCCGTGGGCAGCTCGGTACTGAGAGTGTACGAAATCTTCAAGGCCGGGGCCGATCTTGGCTGGGACGATGGGTTGCATTTTATGCGGCGGGTAGGGTTGGGCATAGACCCTGTAATAGTGCCCCACTGGAACAACGCCGAGGGTGGTGCGAGTCTCGACACCTCTCGCTGTTTCATGGGCCGGCAGCGCTTCGACCGCCTTGTGGAGATGCTGCCCCCGGTCCGGTCTATCCTCGGCATCGATGAGCACACCGCCTGCATACTTGAGGGAAGGGGAGTGTCCTTCCGCGTAATGGGTGCGGGTACTGCCACTGTTATTAACAACGGCAAGACCACGGTAATTTCTGCCGGCGAAACCTTCCCCCTTGCTATGCTGCAGACTCCGCTGGCGGCCTAAACTCGGTCCGTAATTCCCCAGAGTGGGCGCACTGAGGTTCGTTCTCATAGCGGCCAACGAGGTTACGCAGGGGTCAAAGGAAGATTAGAGTCATGTCCACTATTCCCTCTTACCAGGCTGTCTTGGATGTAGCCCTCGATACCGCCCATGCTGCGGCGGAAATTCTTCGCGCCGAATGCGCACGCCCACAAGGTCCTCGCAGACCCAGGGGTCACTGTCCGGCAGACGATGAAGCCGAGCGCCTTATTCGCGAACGCTTGCTCGAAGCTACACCAAGCTGGGGCTATCGGGGCGAGGAAACAGGCTTCCAGTCACCAGCCCCCGGTGAGACTCACCTGTGGTTGGTGGACCCCAACGACGGCACAGAGGCTATGCAGGACGGCTTTCGTGGGCATGCTGTCTCTATTGCCTTGCTGCGAGCCGGGGAGTTGGTGCTGGGCGTAGTCTATGCCGTTGATGCCCCCGATGACAATGGCGATCTGTTCGCCTGGGCGGAGGGTTGCGGCCCCTTGACGCGGAAGGGGTATCCCGTGCCGCCACGGACATGGCCGGGTGCGCTCAAACCGGATGGTGTGGTGTTTGTGTCGCAGGCCGCCGACCGCCACCCATATGGCAACCTCAAGTGTGTTCAACCTGCGCGCTTTCGCGATGTTCCGAGCATCGCCTATAGGCTGGCTCTGGCCGCTACGGAAGGTGTAGGTGCGGTTTCTCTAAATGGGCCGCGCGACTATGATTACGGCGCAGGGCACGCCATCCTGAAGGGTGCAGGCGGGATCCTCGTCAATGAGCGCGGCCAGGAAGTGACCTATAACCTTGATGGTAGCAGTCACGTGGGCCAGTGCTTCGGCGGCGACCCAAAAGTGGTGGTAGAACTGGCAAAGCAACCCTGGGATGAGGTACCCGGTAGCGGGTTCGGCATCGCGGCCCCTCCCGTGGACCTCGCTTCTGTGGTCCCTGTGCGCCTCGAACCCGGGAGATTGGCTCATGCCACCGCCGCTCTACGCAGGGCGCAAGGGTGTATGTTCGGCCAACTTGCAGGCGACAGCCTCGGCGCGCTCGTAGAGTTCCAATCAGCAGGCTCTATCGCGCGCGCCTATCCCAACGGCGGGCCGACGGAGCTTGCAGACGGCGGCCCTCACAGTATCATGGCGGGGCAGGCAACCGACGACTCCGAACTGGCGCTCTTGCTGGCGAGGTCAATTCTGCGCAAAGGCGGCTTTGACGCTGATGATGTGGCGTCCTTGTACGCCGCCTGGTATCATGGCTGGCTGCACCATGACGGCCCAGTGTCCTGTAACCATAAAGGGTGCCGGCCGTTCGACGTGGGCAGCACTACTGCCCAGGCATTGGAGCCTGTCCGACCGATTAACGTGGCCGAGCACAACTCTGCAAGTATCTGCCGGTCGGCGGCCAACATCACCAGTGAGGCCAACGGAGCGCTCATGCGGGTAAGCCCGATCGGTATCTGGGGCTGGCAGCGGCCTCTATCGGAGGTTGATGAGACTGCACGCGCCGACGCCTCGCTTACCCACCCCCACCCGGTCTGCCAGGCATCATCGGGCCTGTTTGCTGCCACCATTGCCCATGCTGTGGCCGAGGGCGGCACCCCGAGCCAGGTGTATGATTGGGCGCTTGAGTGGGCGCGGACACGTGGTGTGCCTGAGACGGTCATGTCGGCCTTAGAAGAGGCTTCTACGTCCCCACCAGCTGATTATATGTACCATCAGGGCTGGGTTCTCATCGCCCTACAGAATGCCTTTTATCAACTGGTGTATGCGCCCGGTGCCATGGAAGGAGTTGTGCGGACTGTCCGTTCGGGTGGAGACACCGATACCAACGGAGCTATCTGTGGCGCGCTGCTGGGTGCGGTGTACGGGCGAGAAGCCTGGCCCGAGCAGTGGCAAGCTATGGTGCTTTCATGCCGCCCCCTGCACGGCGTTACACCCACGCACCAACCGAGACCCGCCGCAGTCTGGCCTGCCGATGCCCTCCAGATCGCCGAGCGATTGTTCATGGCTTCCTCAAAATAGGGGGCTTGTCCGGCAGACCTTCGCAGAGTCATCAAATCTCCAGAGCGTTGCGAGCAAAGGCAATAAACTCGGCCTTGCTATTCGCCAGCCGCCGCCCGATCAGATAGAGATCCCCACTGCCCGCCAACCAGAAAAGCTGGTCGACCTCGTATGCTGTGACCCCGACGTTTCGTGCTATTCGCCCTACCGCCTTGAACACCTCAATGTCGTCCTTCGATTGGCTCAACCCCAACTGTGAGAATATCTCCTTGATGTGCACGTCCGGCTTGCTGAAGGTAGTAAACCCTATCGCCTTGAGGAAGTCACATGCCAGGGCAAAGCCCACTCCATCCACTTGCCGGGCTATCGTAGTTGCCAATTGCACGCGCCCACCCTCGTCAGCGTCGAACGGTTCGGCCCACGTGTAAAACGCCTGTGCGTCAGGGAACTGTGTCAGAAAAGCCGCGCCGGAAGTGATCGTCCCGCAAAAGCGCTTCCACAGGCTCCTCGGGTTGTAGTTCAACTTGCCCCTCGGCGCCAACTTCTCTTTGATGTCGTCGAATAGGCTCTTGCAGCCTTCCTCGTTTCGTGGGTATTTCTCTGCAACCGCCACCGGATCGAACCCGAAGAGAATCGAGCCTAGCTTCTCGATACCGCCAATGGAACCGCCTATCACGTTTGGCATGCTTTGCGCACCCTGGGCGGACCGCAGCAGGCGTTCAAATATTTCGGCCATTGTGGTCGGTCTTTCGGCAATAGGATGTGGAGACAGGTGCCGGTCCAGCACTTCCACGCTGACCCCTGCTTGTCCAAGCAAATACCTTCGGGCAAGATCATAAACTTGCTTATCGAGATCCAAGTGATCATCAGGAGCGCTTGCCATTAGCGAACCGTTCGCTCCCGATTGTCCAGTATCAGCCAAAGAAGTGTATGTATGCACAACGCTTTTACCCGTCTGTTGCGTTCGTCCCGAAATCTTGTTATATTATTTCCAGTTGGGTGCCGGTACTTTAATTATGTACCGGGCCGGATTGCGTGTTTAGAATCCTGGGCCTCATGCCGACCTTCAATGAGCCGCATCGCCTCTGGATCTGCTAGTACATTATACTCGAGAGGCTTCCCACATGTTTGACGACGACCTGCCTATCGCGCTTCCAGAAGCCGCTGCTAACTCTGCACAACCGACCTATAAGATCTCACCCACCGACATCTCGCAGTTCATCCGCCTGGAACAGTGCCAGCGCTATTTGCGATTGCGCCTTCACGAGCGCGCTCATGGGCGCAAGTTCCTGGACGACTATGGCGTGTACCCGCAAACTATCCCGCCCTTATTGACCCGCTCGGGCCAGTCGTTTGAGGAGAAGGTTGAATCCTCGGTATCGGCCGGTTTCCCTGCGCGCAATCTAGCCCGTGAGTACTCTGAGCGGCGGGTTTCGGATAATGATTTGGTTGTCGAGCTAGCCGGGGCGCTCCCACCCGGCGAGGTGCTCGTGCTGTTTCAGGTTCGTTTGTCTTTGCCTCTCGGCCGGTGGTGGTTCCGAGGCGATATAGACATCCTTCGTATGGAGCGCTACGAAGACGGCACTCTCCAGTTGCTGATCGCCGACATGAAAAGCTCCGCCGAAGCCAAGATGGAGCACCGTCTCCAGGTGGCCTTCTACCACCGGATGCTCTCCACTTTGTTTGAGAGTGCGAGGTTGCTACACGGTGAGATCAGCATGGGCATACTCTACAGGGGGCCTGCCACCCCTGCTGAAGACCTTGCCCCGCAGGAAGCGGCCCGCATCGCGGAACAGCACGCTCTTGCTGATCGACTATTCGGGGTCGGTGAAGCCCTGCTGGAGATCGAACCCGACCCGACACCCTACCTGGACTCGGTACAGGACCTGGTCACCGGGCCGGACTCTACCTCGCAGCACGTAGTGAGCGCGCACTTCGACGACCTGCCCTATCACCTGACCCACAAGTGCGACGGCTGCCTGTATAACGAGTTCTGCATGAAGTGGACGGCAGAGAACGACGACCTATCCCTGGTGCCGCATCTGACGGGCCTCGAGAAAGAGGCTTTGCGTCGCAAGGGCGTGGATACCGTGTTCGACCTTGCGAGCCTGAAGCAGCTGCGATATGCCAAAACAGCGGCTGGCAGGAGCTTCGAGGGTCTTGCGTCGTCGCCGGGCAAGGAGAAAGTCACCCGGCAGCTATCGGGACAGTGGGGTGTCGGTCACCGGCTGGATGAGCTTATCTTGCGGGCCAGGCGCTATCTCGACTGGAAGCACTTCAATGTAGAGTCGATCCCCTACATCCCCAGCAAAGGGCACGGCTCACTGCCTTACTGCGATCCCGAGCACAACCCCAACCTGGTCAAAGTCTACATAGACGCTCAACACGACTACCTGCAAGACCGCATATATCTTCTCGGCTCACTGGTGGTGGCCTACGAGGACGGTGTTGAGAAGCCCGAACATCGTCGCGTCGTCAGGATTACCCCCGGCCCTCCCACCACCGACGAGGAAGAACGAACACTGCTGGTCGAGTGGATCGCTGAGACCCTGCGCGCGGTAGCAGATCTGGTAGCGCCGGACGAGAATGGAGCGCCGTCCGCACCCATCCATCTGATCTTCTACAACAGGTACGAGCAGAGAGTACTGCTGGACGCGCTCGCTCGCCACCTCCCCACCATCCTGGCCGCCACGCCCATGTACGATTTCCTCACCCAGAAGGCGGCGTTCGACTCGCCCGTCTCTACCTTCCTTGACGATGAGATACGCGAGCTAAAGAACTATCCCATGCTGTGCCAGTCGCTGCAGGCCGTATCGGCCTTCCTCAAATTCGATTGGCGTAGTCCGCAGAACTTCCGCTCGATCTTCCGCGAGCGCATGTTCGACTTTTGGGGCAAACTGGACAGGAGCGACGACGAGGAAGGCACGGACGCCTGGTACACTAACCGATCGCGCTTCAAGAGCGAGATCCCCCTTGAATATGCCTACTCATCGTGGGGTGAACTGCCTCTGCCGGACACAGGGAAGGCTGATCCGTTCGAGCCGTACCGCAGAGCTACCGCCGACCTTATTATCGAGTTCCAGGCCAGGCGGTTAGAAGCGATGCACTATATCGTGAGCCATGACTTCCATGGCAACCGTCTTACCACCAAGACCCCCTTTACGTTGCCCGACCTCGCTACTTTTTCCGAGAA
>DATINP010000188.1:0-7367 GCA_035474135.1 Chloroflexia bacterium
AAACGGCGTGGCGACAAAGGAGGTCACTGCTTGAGGATGGGTCAGGTCTACATCTGGAATCAGATAGCACGGCTGCATCGGTCACCGCGATGATCGGCGGGGTGTCTATCAGCACGTAATCAGCTTTGCCCCGCAGCATCTCTATCAGTTCGCCCATCTTCTGCGATGCCAGTATCTCGGACGGGTTGGGCGGCACGGGGCCGCTGGTCAGCACCTGCAGGTTAGCCACCTGCGTGTTCTGGAGAGGAATAGCAGGCGTATCACCCCGCGCCATGTCCACTACCAGCGTCGTCAGGCCTTGCTCGTTAGGCAGACCAAAGATCGTGTGCAGGTGGGGCCTGCGCAGATCGCCGTCCACCAGCACCGTGGTCGCGCCCGATGCAGCGAAGGTGATCGCCAGGTTCGCAATCGTGGTAGATTTGCCGTCGTCCGGGCTGGTCGAGGTGGCCAATATGACATGGACAGGCTTGTCCGGGCTTGCGAATGTGATGTTAGTGCGAAGCGTGCGGTAGGCTTCCGCCGCCGCCGACTTCGGCTCGGCGAACGCCACCAGCCCCGCCTCGCTGTCCTTGGTTGCTTTCACTTTAGCCAATTGTGTCTCCCTTTGAGTGACCGGTGACCGGTGACCGGTGACCAGTACCTCCTGCGTCATGCGTCATGCGTCGTCTCAATAGCCACTGGTCACCGGTCACTTCTTCCTCGGAATGATGCCTATCGTGTTGAAGCCGGTGTACTTGCTTATATCCTCCGGCGTTTTGAGCGTGGTATCGATCAGTTCAAGTCCCACCGCCAGCAATAGCCCTAGCAACAGGCCGAACAGCCCCGCCGCCGCGCCATATAGCTTGGGACGCGGTTGGTAGGGGTCTGGTGGCACGCTGGCGGGCTGCGTTATCACCCATTCTACCTGTATGCCGCTGGAGTTGGCCTGCTGGTTCTGCGCTCCCTGCACCTGTATAAAGGCGTCCGCGATCGCCTCGGCCAACTGTGCCGCCTTCAGGCCGTCCGAGTGGTCCACCGTCATCACGATAGAGTTATCGTCGGGCCGCGCCTGTGTTTTGACACCCGCCGCGTTGGGGTCCACGTCCTGTATAGGGTCGCCGTACTTGCCGTCCACTACGTCGCGGATAAAGGTCGGGCTAGCCATTTGCTGGGCATTCGTTGCCAACTGCTTCTTGATGGCGTCAATCGTCCCGCTGTCGGGCGGCACCGACTCTGCGGATAACGTAACCTGCGCCTGGTAAACGCGGGGCTGCAGATCGCTGTAGATATAGGCCACAGCCGCAGCAGTGAGCGCAACAATGAGCGCCAGCCACCAGCGTTTCCGCAAGCCCGTCAGTATTTGTTGGAAGTCAATCTGCACTATGTTTGGTACTCAGTGTTTTTCGCCTCTTCTCGATTACGAGCGCGGGATGGTGCCCAGCACCGGCAGGTCGAGCACTTTGCGCGCGTCGCGTTCGTCCCGAATGCTGCTGTCGAGATATTCTAGCAGGAAGGCCAACGCCAGTGCTAATACTACACCTATGATCACCCGTATAACAGCGTTGAGGACATCGCGGCTCCGGCTTGACTGTATCGAGTCTACCCGCGCATCGTCTATCTGCGAGAAGGCAGGCTCGTCGTCCACAAGTGTGCCGCGCACGACCTTGAGCTTGGCGTCGGTCAGCACAATTGCCGATGCGTCCGAGATCGCCTTCGCCAACTCACCGCTGGAGCTTTCAATGGTCAGATGTAACTCACGTTGGGCGCGGTCCGAATCGATGCTCGCTTTGACATCTTGCAGGGTGAGTTTGCTTATATCCACGCGCAGTTTTACCACCATCTCAGGACCAAGCACAGGGGGCTGTTGGTCCTGTGGGGTGTTGGTGCGCGCCTGCTGATTCAACGTATCTATCACCTGCTGAGGGAAGCCGGGATCCCACATGGTCTCAAGCACGCTCCCCGCGAATGCGTCGCTCTTGGTGATCTGAGTGTAGTCGTCTACCAGGAACTCGGAGCTAAACCAGTTGTAGTAGCGGTTGAAGGTGAACACCAGGTCGCCCGGGGTGCCGACGACGCCAGGACTGCCGGGGTTGTCCACCGTAGGCTCTTGCCGGGTGATGAACTTGGTCTCGGTCTTGAATGACCTGGGCGTGGTGAACAAGAGGAATGCGCTTAAAATCGCTACTATCGCCACGATAGCCAGCACCAGCCAGCGCCACTTCCATATTACGTTCCAGTACTGTCGCAGTTCCATGCGTCTCCTTAGTTTTCAAGTGTTGCATGTGCAACGACCGCAAAAATGAGTGTGTTGCGCACGCTGCCGTCGGGCGCGAGCGTATTGTTGTGTAGAAGCGCTTCCTGTACATAGCCCAGCTTGCGGGCCACGTTGGCGCTCCTCGTGTTGCGGTCATCGCATCTTATCTCAACACGTTTCGCGCCCAATTCTTCGAGCGCATAGTTCGTCATCAGACGCACCGCCTCGCTCATATAGCCTTTGCCTTCTGCCGATGTGCGCAGCCAGTAGCCGATCTCCAGGTAGGGAATATCCCAGTTGCGTACCATCAAGCCCACGCCGCCCAGAAACCGCCCCGTCTCAGCCTCGAATATGCCGCAGTTCATGTTCTTGCGTGTTATCCACTGTGCGCGCTGCTCCCTGATCCAGATAAGGCTTTCCTCTACGTTCTGGTGCTGATACGAAAAGGGCAGCCAGGGCCGGATATGCTCCCGCGACTCGGCTACGCCTTCTTGCAACGCCTGCGCGTCTTCCTCGCGGTACGGGCGCACGATAACCCTTTCACCTCGTAAATCGTCGAAGAGAGGCAGCAGAATCGGGTCTTTTTTAGTTTTGTGTGACTGCTCGGTCATGCTAAATTTCTGCCAGCCGCTTGTCGTATTCCGTGACACTGGATGCAATGAATGCCGCTATCTTTCCCTTGAACACCTCTGTGTCGAAGTTCTCTGCGTGCTTCCTGATGGCCTGGGAGTTATAGCGACTTTCGTCGAATCTGCTCACCGTTTCGGCGAGGCACTCTGCTGTTTGTGTGCCGAAGAACTCGCCCGTCACACCCTGCACGACGGTCTCCAGCGCACCGCCTGCGCCGTAGGCTATCACAGGCCGCCCCGAGGCCTGTGCTTCCAGCGGGGTGATCCCGAAGTCTTCCTCTCCAGGGAAGATGAACGCTCGACAGTTTGCGTACAACTCTTTGAGTCGCGGATCGCCTACCGGACCCATGAACTCGATGTTCGGTCCTGCACTTGCTCTGAGCGCGGCCTCCTGTCTGCCGCTTCCCACTACTTTGAGAGGCAACTTCAGCTTTGTAAAGGCATCAACCACGATGTCCAGTCTCTTGTACGGTATCATCCGCGATACCACCAGGAAGTAGTCTCCATGCGAGCCGTCACGATGTGGGGTGTACAGCCTGGTGTTTACCGGGGGGTTGATAATGGTCGCCTTCCTGCCATATCGCTTGCGTATTCTGTGCGCCACTACACGCGAGTTTGCTATAAAGGCATCCACCCGCCGCGATGAAACTTCGTCCCAGAGTCTAACATACGTCATCACAAGCGGCAAGACCAGCCTCGTGCGCCTCGCCCACCGCTCACCCCCCACGTAATCGTGGTAGTTCCATGCAAAGCGCATCGGCGCGTGGCAATAGCATACGTGAAGCGTATCGGACCGCGTAATAACACCCTTGGCGAACGCGCTGCTGCTACTCAGCACCACTTTGTACTTTGAGAGGTTGAATTGTTCGAACGCGGTGGGGTAGAGAGGTAGATACAACTGGTGTAGTTCGGCCACCTTGGGAAGGCGTTGCATGAATGACGTGTGTATCTGCCATTTGCGATAGCGTGCAGGCATCTTTTCGGGCGCATATATAGAGGTGTACACCGGCGCTGAAGGATAAACATCGTGCAGCGCCTCAAGTACGCGCTCGGCCCCGCCGTATTGGTTAAGGTAGTCGTGCACAATGGCAACATTCGAGGTATTCATGTGTAGTTTGTGGGCTGAAGGTTGCAGATCGATCATTTTGCTGCGTACTGCCGCGGCCTACCTTGTATCACTCTCGTCCTTGGTCTACGCCTCATTACTCGTTAATAAAACAATTATAGCTGTCTAAAGTATTGTAAATGGGCGCGATATGGGCTATAATTACTATAGAGGCACAGTCCCCACAAGCATTTAGATTGCTTATATAAGGTATATTGTACTACAAAAAGGTAAGGCGCGCGGTTATGGGGGTTGCACGCCGGCACTAAACGGAGGAATGCATAACATGGTTGCAGACATTACCAGCACCAAAACAGTTACACCCGACAGCGATGAGTATCGTTACGGTTTTTCGCAGCCCGAAAACTACGTATTCAGGTCGCGCAAGGGCTTGAATGAAGAAGTGGTGCGCGAGATATCGCACCTGAAGAACGAACCGGCCTGGATGACCAACTTCCGTCTGCGCGCCCTCAAGCTATTCGAGGCAAAGCCAATGCCCCAGTGGGGCGGCAACCTCAACAACATAGACTTTAGCGATATCTACTACTTTGTGCGCGCCTCAGACCAGAATGGCGCTAGCTGGGAAGATGTCCCGGATGAGGTGAGAAATACCTTTGACCGCCTGGGCATACCCGAGGCTGAGAAGAAGTATCTGGGCGGTGTGGGCGCTCAGTACGAAAGCGAAGTGGTGTACCACTCTCTGCGCGAAGACCTTCAGAAACAAGGTGTGATATTCACCGATATGGATACCGCCCTGCGTGACTACCCCGATATTGTGCGCCAGTATTTCAGCACTATCATACCGGCGGGCGACAACAAGTTCGCCGCGCTCAACTCCGCCGTGTGGTCGGGTGGGTCGTTCGTTTACGTGCCGGAAGGCGTCCACGTAGAAGTGCCTTTGCAGGCCTACTTCCGTATCAACGCGAAGAACATGGGCCAATTCGAGCGCACGCTCATCATCGCGGCGCCCGGCTCTTACGTCCACTACATCGAGGGCTGCACAGCCCCCACCTATTCGACCGACTCGCTACATAGCGCCGTTGTCGAGATCATTGTGCAAGAGGGCGCCAGGGTTCGCTACACGACCATCCAGAACTGGTCGCACAACGTCTATAACCTTGTAACCAAGCGTGCCGCCGCCTATCGCGACGCCACGATGGAATGGGTGGACGGCAACTTGGGCAGTCGCCTGACTATGAAGTACCCTGCCGTGTGGCTCATGGAGCCGGGCGCGAGAGGCGATGTGTTGTCGGTGGCCTTCGCAGGCAACGGCCAGCACCAGGACGCAGGTGCGAAGATGGTACACAAGGCCCCCCACACAACCTCCAACGTCGTATCGAAGTCTATTAGCAAGGGCACAGGCCGGGCGAGCTACAGAGGCTTGCTTGAAGTGGCCGAGGACGCGCATCACTGTAAGGCTAACGTCAAGTGCGATGCTCTCCTGATTGGCGAGGACGCTCGCTCGGACACCTACCCCACGATCAACGTGGCCAACAACTCGACCACTGTTCAGCACGAAGCTACAGTGTCGAAGGTGGGCGAGGACCAACTGTTCTACCTCATGAGCCGTGGCATCTCGGAGAACGAGGCCACAGCCATGGTGGTCAACGGCTTTGTAGAGCCGATCACAAAAGAGATCCCCCTGGAATACGCAGTCGAACTCAACAGGCTGATCGAGCTACAGATGGAAGGCTCTATAGGGTAGTCTCGAAAATCAAACAAGTAGCACAATAAGGAGAGGCGCCCTTGATGGGCGCCTCTCCTTATTCTATGGTGCAATAGTACTCGACGAGCATTTTATATGTTCATAATAGCTTTTGCAGACAATGGAGACCAATCAACCCACCCACCAGGATACCCTGGAACGCAAGCCTTCCTGGATTACGTACCGGCGGATAATAGTATTACTGGCCGCTTTGAGCGCTTTGCCCATTCTCCTGAGTAGTAGTTTCTGGACACAGGTTCCGGGACGTGATTCAGGCGTGTTTCTGTATGTCGGCTCGGCAATTCTCCGAGGGGATGTGCCTTATCGCGATGTTTGGGACCACAAAGGCCCTGTTATTTATTTCATCAACGCACTAGGGCTAGGGCTTGGTGGTGGCACTCAGTGGGGCGTTCGGCTGCTGGAATGGGTATCGCTCCTTCTGGCGACTTTTGTGGGCTACGACCTCATGAAGCGCGCCTTTGGTGTTTTCCCTGCCCTGTTTGGGTCGGTTATTTGGGTTTTCACCCTACTGGTCGTGCTGGAGGGCGGCAATCTCACCGAGGAGTACGCCCTCCCACTCCAATTTGGAGCGCTGTGGCTGTTTGCCACTAGTCCCGAAGATGACAAAGGCTTCTTCAGATGGTTCTCCATCGGGCTTGCCGGGTCACTTGCATTTCTACTGCGCCAAAACCTGACTGGTATTTGGGTGTCGCTAGCCTTTTATATGATCGTACAGGTGATATCGCGCCGAAAACCCTCCATACTCCTGAGGCGTCTGCCCTCGCTGCTGCTTGGTGTTAGCCTTCCCGTGATTGCGGCGGTGCTGTATTTCAGCGCGCAAAGCGCACTGCCAGCTTTTTGGGACGAATTTTTCCTTTACAATCTCACTTACTCGCGTACAGCCCTTAGTGATAGGCTGAGTGCCCTACTCGCGGGAATTGGGATTACCTCGATGACAGGTCTTTTCCTGCTCGCCTTCGCGGGTTGGGTGCTGATTATTGCTCACAGCAGGCGACCAACTACCGAGGCCCTATCTACCGCGCGAGGTTCGCGTCGTATAACCGGATTGCTGATAATCATGTTGCCTATTGAACTACTCTTCGGATCCTTATCGGGCAATGTGTTTCCGCATTACTTTATAACCTGGCTTCCCACGCTTGTTCTGCTTGCGGCATTTGCTATGTCAGAATTGCCTTCTACCCGCAAAACCTCGTCTGGTAGCCTTTTTTCACTCAGGCCTCTGTCGGTGATACTTTTGGGGGCAGTGTGTATAGGTTTCACTGCCAGAGCCATCAAGGACATTGTGAGCAGCACAAGCGAGCCGGATATCGTCCGGCAAACTGCACAGTATGTCCTAAGTTCTACGAGCGAAACAGACCCTGTGCTTATCTGGGGTGCGTCAACGGCTGTGAACTATATGACGGGGCGCGTCTCTCCGACGCTCTACGAGTACCAACTGCCCTTGTATAATAGCGCCTATAGCAACGCTGATAAACTAGACAGGTTTTTGCAGGACATAACCGAGGGCCGACCTAAACTTATAATTGATGCCTCAGATGATGTTTGGAATGTGCCCGGACGTGTGTCACTGGATTCAATACTTACCGGCAAAGAACCCGATCCAGGTAGTATGAACGCGGGATTTGATAAGGTTGTTGCATATGTTGCGGCTCATTACTGCCTTGCGACCAGGAT
>DATINP010000189.1:0-5270 GCA_035474135.1 Chloroflexia bacterium
CCCGATAATTGGCATGAATCGCGTCGACAGTCCAATGCCAATCTAAGCATCAGGCAACGCTGTATTGCGGTGGTTTCCTCCTTGCGGCAGTCTTTTGATCGTATACGGCACGCGCGCTCAGGAGGGGCAGGACAGACCATACGGCTGGAGGGCAAGCAGTAAGTTCGCCCCGAACGACGATGGGTAGATTATGACGATTGGTCCGAAGCCTGATGCTCAGGCGGCCGTGTGACCTGACTCGCAAGAGCGCAAAATGGTATGTCAATTCACCTGAATACGGGCGAAGCATAACTTTACGAATACCCACAAGGCCCATAGCGACTGGCCGACACAACCCGCCACGCAAGTGCACAGATAGGAACCGATACTATGGAAGTAACAATCGAATCCGTCCTATTGGGTGCGTCAATCTTGCTGCTGGTGAGCATTGCTTCGAGCAAGATCTCGAGCAAGCTCGGTATTCCTGCCCTACTTTTGTTCCTCGTGGTTGGCATGTTGGCCGGGTCAGAGGGACCGGGCGGTTTTTACTTTGATAACGCCCAGTTCGCCCAATCACTCGGAGTGCTGGCCCTTGTCTTCATCCTATTCGCGGGCGGCCTCGACACAAACTGGACCAGCGTGCGCCCCGTGCTAGGCATGGGGCTTGCGCTCGCCACAATTGGGGTGCTAATAAGCGGCGGACTGGTTGGCATATTCGCCGTTTTTGTGCTTGGCTTCTCCCCCCTGGCCGGTCTGCTGCTCGGAGCCATCGTATCATCGACTGATGCAGCCGCCGTCTTCGCGGTCCTACGTTCAAGGGGGATTAAGCTCAAGGATGGGCTGGCGCCCCTGGTCGAGCTGGAATCGGGAAGCAATGATCCCATGGCGGTCTTCTTGACCGTGGGCCTTACCGAGTTAATAGCTCATTCTGTACTTATCTCGCAGGGTGCTACCCATCCACCATCAGATGATCTCGGTTCAATTCTGGGTGATCTTGTGGGACTTGCCCCCGAGTTCGTGCTCGAGATGGGTGTGGGGGCGATAGTAGGCTACTTGTTGGGCCGCCTGGCCGTGATTATGATCAACCACATCAGGCTTGATTATGACGGCCTCTATCCCGTGCTCACCACTGCTCTCATGCTACTGGTTTACGGCGGCGCCGCTTTCCTGCACGGCAACGGCTTCCTCGCGGTCTATATCGCGGGACTTGTAATAGGCAACAGCGACTTTGTGCACAAACGCAGCCTCACTCGCTTCCACGACGGCTTCGCGTGGCTCATGCAGGTAGCCATGTTCCTTGTGCTCGGGTTGCTGGTCTTCCCCTCGCAGATCGTGCCCGTGATTGGTACCGGGCTCATCATCGCCCTTTTCGTAATGTTCCTGGCCCGCCCGATAAGCGTATTTCTGGCGCTTGCTGCCGCACGTCTTGGCTGGCGGGAAAAAGCTTTCATTAGCTGGGTGGGGTTGCGCGGTGCGGTGCCGATCATCCTGGCGACGTTTCCGCTGCTGGCAGGAATACCCAGTGCAGCCACGATTTTCAACCTGGTCTTCTTCATTGTGATCTTTTCGGTATTGCTTCAAGGCACCACGCTCGGACAGGCGGCTCGGTGGCTGAACGTCGAAGCCTCAAGCCGCAGCCTGACCACTCACCACTACCCCATGGAGTTTGTGCCCGCCGTCGGCGCCGAAAGCCGCATGGTCGAGTTCACCGTTCCGCCGGGATCGCCCGTGGTGGGCAGGTCAATTATGCAACTTGGCCTGCCCAGGGGCGTGCTGATTGTGCTAATAAGCCGTGGCGAAGATAGCATTGTCCCCAACGGAGCTACTGTCCTACGGGAAGACGACAAACTGGCCGTGCTTGCTAACGAAGCGGATAGTGCAGAACTTGCTGCCCGGGTCGCTAGATAGCGCAGGCATCGCCTTCGCACACGCCCGCATCTTGCGCCGTGCCGACGCTGATTAGCGGGTGAGAGTCGGCCCATGCCGCCGCAAGCGCTTCACTGAATACCTCAACCGGCTGCGCACCCGAAACGCCGAACTTCTCGTCGATGGCGAAGAAGGGCACGCCCTGAATACCGAACATCCGCGCTCTTTGCTGATCGGCACGCACCGCACTCGCGAAAGTACTATTTTCCAGTACGTCGTGCGCTTCTTCGCTATCGATTCCTACCTCGGAAACAAGGCGCACAAGCGTCTCGGGATCGCCAACCGCTTCGCCTTCGACGAAGTAGGCCTTCATTAGCCGTTCCTTTACTTCGTCTTGCAGACCGTGCTTGGCTCCCAGGTGGATCAGCTGGTGGGCATCGAAGGTGTTGCTGTGCTGGGCATTTTCGAGGTGATAGTCAAGACCCACCTCCGCCGCGACCGCTGTCACCCGGTCGTTCATGGCCCTGGCCTGCTCATGGCTAACGCCGTACTTGGCAGCGAGCCTATCGGTGACTGACTGTCCGGCGCGAGTGGGCGTTGACGGATCGAGTTGGTAGCTTCGCCACACGACTTCCACATCTTCACGGTGCTCAAATTGCGAGAGCGCCTCTTCAAACTTACGCTTGCCCACATAACACCACGGGCAAACCACATCCGACCATATTTCGATTTTCATTTTATATCGTCCTTTTCTATCTAATATACTTTCTATATAAGCCTGTTTTTAATGAGAAACTGCACCGGCTGTTGATGCCTGGATTCGCGTGGTCGCGCGATCAAGTCTCACTCAGATCTTGTTATCCTTCTGAGCTATAATATGGAACACGTGCCAGTGCTTGATTGCACCTGTGGCTGTACCTCCTTCTTTATCTTCTTCGACGAGTTCGACCGGTTTCATCCCCTCAAGCAGGCCGGGGATCGCATCGCGCGGCACAAAGGTCACATCGCTTCCAGGTTTGTTCCACTCATCGTTCGGACCAAAGAACTGGCCTGCGAACACGCCTCCCGGCTTGATTGACCGTTTGAGGCGATCGAATACGGACACGAACTGATCTCGATGCACAAATGGCAGGGAGAACTGCGCGCTCACCAGGTCATAGCGATCTTCACCGAAGTCGAAGGCCTCAAACGCGCTCTTGACGACCTGGAGGTGGTGACTGTCTATTGCCGACACTATTGCTATGGACGCAGGCTCATTGTCGACGGCGGTGACATACCAGCCTCGCGACAAGAGGAAGCGCGTGCCCCGGCCACCACCGCAGCCGAGGTCCAAAGCATACCGCTCCTGTTCATTGGAGGCAACTAGCGCTTCGGCCTTCTCCAAAACAGGATGGTGCTCGTGTTCTTTGGTTATAGAGGCAAAATTTGCCCAGTCGAATGTATCCATCTCTACTTCTATTATACCATTTGCGTACAGGGGACTCACTTCCAACGCAGGCAGTACCAAATAACTATGGTCTTTCGGTCCGAACAATACTAGAATTAGATCAGCTAAGCCATGTTGAAAGTGACCATCTATACCAGGCAGGACTGCAAGGAATGTGTGCGCGTGTGGGACATGCTCTCGCCAATCGCTGCGCGCGATAATTTCGAGCTTGTGCAGGCATCTTCGCCCGAAGGGGCACCCGCGCCTTGTGTCAGGTTTAGCGCGCCTGGCTCTCCCTTTTATCCCGCCGAGGACCTGACCGAGGCCCAGTTCCAGGGATACTTGAAGGCCGCCCAACACTCGCTTACCATCGATGCCACTCCCGGGACGGGCCGAGCCAAAGCCAAACGTCGTGCCGGCTCAGCGCCTGACGCCGACTTCGAACGGTCACATCCCGTTCGCTCGTTCTTTTGGCGCCACCGGGTAGGGGCAATTGTGTCCGGCCTGTCGGTCTTCCTGGGTGCAGCCTGGGTGGCTCCTCTCACGACAACCTGGGGCTGGGGCGACGGCTTCTACAACGCGGTGCACAGAGTCTACCAGCTAGTATGTGACCAGATTCCTGAACGCTCGGCTCAGGTGGGCGGACTTCCCGTATGCTTGTGCTGGCGCTGCACGGCCATTTATGCCGGTGCGCTCTTCTTCGGCATCTTATACACTCTGGGGCGTGATGGAAAGCTGGGCAATCTCAACATGAATTGGCTTACCCGTCCCGTTTCTCTCGCGATAATGCTTCTATTTGGCCTGCCACTAATCCTCGACGGCATGTCGCACGCGTTCGGGCTGCGCACGGGCATTGAGTATGCACAATCATCGGACTTCTGGCTATCGTGGGCACCATTCTCGGCGGACTGGTGGCTCCGTGTCGGCACCTCTTTGCTAGCCACCATAGGCGCGGTCAAGTTCCTGTGCCCACGACTGGACAAGATGGGCGGAGTTTACGAGCGGCTTCGCGCGGCCCGCACGATCCGACGGCCTGAAACCGACGCCACGGCGCAGTCGGTAAGCCAGGGACGCCTGCCTAGCGGATGACATATGGCCGACGGTGCTCTTGGGGCGCGCCCATCCGATCGAATCGTGTAACATATCTGAATGAACGTACCCAAGCCAACTCCTTATCCAGATCTAAACACTATCCTGCAGGAATTGGTCGGGAACATTCAGAAAGCTCTGCCTGAGAATTTCGTGGGCGCATATCTGCAAGGCTCGTTTGCCGTTGGGGACTTTGACCCGCATAGCGACTGCGATTTTGTCATCGTAACAGATGGAGAATTGCTCGATAGTGAGGTTCAACGCCTCCAGGAAGTACATGCGCGGATCTTTTCAATGGACGTCGCGTGGGCCAAACATTTGGAAGGTTCGTACTTCCCAAAAAGGCTTCTGCGAAGCTCCTCCGCAAGCGGTGGGCAACTCTGGTATCTCAATCACGGTAGCCGCTCCCTCGAACGAAGCGACCACTGCAACACCCTGATCGTTCGATGGGTCGTCAGGGAAAAAGGGATCACGCTGGCCGGACCACCTCCTGTTTCGCTTGTCGACCCAATACCTGTTAGTGCGCTGCGCGCCGAAATACTGGCAACCATCGGCGATTGGGGCGAGGAGATATTAAGCAACCCCGAACGCTACAACAATCGATTCTACCAGACGTATATTGTCCTGAATTACTGCAGAATGTTGCACGACTTGCTCGGGGGATTCCCTGGCTCGAAGCGCAGCGGGGCAGATTGGGCTAAAGACAACCTTGATCCGTCGTGGGGAAGTCTCATCGACCGGACATGGGACGGTCGTCCGGATCCTGCGGTAACCTCGCGTCAGCCTGCCGATCCAAAGGATTTCCAGTCCACACTGGAATTTGTGCGTTACGCCATTGCCCGTGCAAAAATAATTTACGAAGAAGTAAGGGACACAAAGTAAGCCGTCAGCCTCTTCCAGGTGCCCCAGC
>DATINP010000190.1:0-5198 GCA_035474135.1 Chloroflexia bacterium
GAGCCGAAATTCCCGTGCTGGTAGCCGTCGGCCCTTTCTTCCTCTTTACTTCGCCCCTGACTGTGTTCGCGCTGGCTCTGATCCCACTGCTCTGGGGTGTACGGTGGATGGCACGTGGTTATCTCTTGCCGCGCACCCCCCTCGACTGGCCCATCGCGTTCATGGCTATCATGCTCCCGATGGGCCTGCTCGTATCGCCTTATTTTAGCTGGGGCGCGGGCAAAGCGGCCTTTCTTGTATATTGTATTGCCCTCTACTATGCGCTGGTTGATTGGGTAACCGGGCCGCACAGGTTTGATCTCGCGCTCACCCTGTATCTGCTGGCGGGCGGTGGGTTAGCGTTGCTGGCCCTGGTAGGCACCGACTGGCAGTACAAGCTTCCTTTCCTGGGAGATCTGACGCAGGCCCTGCCGCAAATCGCCAACTTCCTCTCCCGCGACCAGATAGGCTTTCACCCCAATATTGTAGCGGGTGCGCTTCTGTGGGTGATTTTCCCGTTGCTGGCGGTCGTGCTGCGCAGACGGACTTCCGATGAAGCCTCAGAGCGATCGTCACGGTTATCGTCGATGATCTACGATCCAAGGCTCGCCGCAGTTCTGACGTTGTTGACGGCCGGCACTCTCCTGCTTACCCAATCGCGAGGGGCGCTGGTAAGCGCAGCCGCCGGGTTCGGTTTGCTCGCCTGGCTGCGATGGCCGCGCCTGCGTCCCGTGGTTGCGATTGCCTCTGTGGTGGCTATCGCGCTTGTGAGCATGGCGGTGACGATGGAGATCAGCGCGGGCAAGCAAGCAGTCTCGGCGAGCGACTTCTCAGTATCAGCCGCCGATAACTTCGCGGTAAGGATAGATACGTGGCACAGCGCCCTGTGGGCACTCAGCCAGCACCCCGTAGAAGGGGTCGGCCTGGATGCTTTTCGCCATCTTCTGCCTACAACATACCCAGCCGCCTCCATACCCAATACATACGATATAGGTCACGCGCACAACCAGTTCATACAGGCCGCTCTCGACCTGGGCTTGCCCGGGCTGTTGGGCTATCTCGCTCTCTGGTTCGCTGCGTGGCGCATGGTGTGGCATATGCTGAGGGCGGGCGGCACAACCCGTGCTTTTCCATGGGGCAAGACCCACCCCCGGCAGGGTAGCGCCCCTGCACTCCCTTCCGACCAGACTTACGATCTACGATCTACGATCTACGACCTCCTCCTGGTAGGGTTCGCCTCTGCGCTTTTCGCTTCATTTTTGCATGGGATGATAGACGTGGTGGTGATGGTATCCAAGCCTGGGGTGCTGTTCTGGGCTATGCTGGCGTTGATCTCGGCGCTATGGCGCTTGACAGCTAATGGGCGAGTATCTACACTGCAAGAGTGAGCGGCATGTCAACCGTATTGCCCACAACTGAAGATGCTCCGGGTCCTTACCCTGTGCAGCACGCCCAAGGTCGGAATGTTGCCCACGAGGATCGGGGTGTGAGGCCTGCAACGCTTGATCCTGTTGCGGCGGGATTGATCGCCCTGCTCGTGCTGGCGGTGTCAGCCGATCGTCTCGGTCTGGGCGCGGGCAGTCTCAATCTGCGCACTGAGTTGATGGCGGGCGGGCTGGTTGCGCTTATTTTGCTTTTGCGGAACGGGCGTGCTTTTCTGCGCGGTTGGGGACTGGTAGACGCATGCCTGGGCGGTTGGTTCGCGGCGAACGTGCTATCCTCATTGCTCTTTTCTCCCAACCGGACTGAGAGCCTCAAGTACGTGGCGATCCTGGCTGGCCTGCTGACTATCTATGTAGCCTGCCGCTTGCTTATCACGACCGAAGCAGCCCTCACGTGGGCTACGGCGATGTTTATCGTAATAGGCACAGCCACGGCCCTACTTGGACTGGCTTCGGCGCTATTATTCAACATAATTGGCCCCAACTTCGGCATACTCCTGGAGCGTTTCTACCGTGATGGGGTGTTCGTTGTAACACCAAAAGTGCAGGGTATCCTGTGGGAGCCGAATATCTACGGCAGTTTCTCACTGGCAGTAGCCGCATTGGCCGGGGCTTTGGCTCTCAGGAAACCTACGGGCGACACCCTTGATACCCGAAATGGCCCGAGCGCCTTCGCCTGGCGCATATTGCGCTCGCCTCTAGTGCTTACCCTTGCCGTAATTGCCGGGATGTCGGGAGTTATGTTGAGCATGACTCGCACGGTGTGGCTGATCGGGCCTGCCCTGATCCTTTTGCTGGGTGCGACCGCCTGGAAGGTCAAACTCGCCGAGCCGCCCGCCATCATCACGCGCTTATTCTTGCCCGCACTGCTAGGGTGCGTAATCGGACTGGGAGTGGGGCTGTCGCTGCCCGCCCCCCAGTGGAAAATGGGCGAGCCGTGGGACCTTACTCCAGCCCAGATTGACGACATGGTACGGCAAAGGCTCTTCGTGAACGAGCCGCAGGAGCCAACCGTACCCGCATCCGGGGCGACCCCCGTCGCCACCGGAGGAAGCTCGGCCCCGATAGACCGTGTAGGGGAGTTACTAGACGTCAACGTTGCGCCATCGATCACGAGCAGATGGCGCATTTACACCGACGCATTCAACGGCTGGCTGATGCTTCCTGTGTTCGGCTGGGGCGCAGGTACCTTCCCCTACGTATACCCACCGCCACCACAAGGCGGCGACTGGATCGCCAATGTCGAGCTTCATGCTCTTTTCGACACGGGACTCGTGGGTATGGTGTTGCTTGCCGCCGCCGCCATTATCGCCGGCCTCCGGGCACTCAGGACTTTGCGCCTTCCTCCCGCCCGATGGCAGGAGGTCAACTACCTGACCTTTAGCCTGATCTTTGCCTCCCTCGGTCTCCTTGCCGCCTTCCAGGTCACCGACGGCACATGGCTGGGCTTCACATGGGTACTGCTGGCGATGCTGGTCGCCTGTGGACACACAAGTGGCGCACGAAGGGCGAGCGAAAACGCATCAGCCAACAATTGACACTCGGCCGCCCACCAGGCATGTGACCTACGATCTATGACCTACGATCAACGACTCAATCCGTCCCCTCCCCATGTATCGGTGATAGTGCCTGCCTATAACGCAGCCGCGACCATCGTGGGCTGCCTCCACGCCCTGGCGGGTCAAATCACGAGCCATAGCTACGAGGTGATCGTGGTTGACGATGGTTCGACTGACGACACAGCGCGCATAATATCCGGCTTGCAATCTACGGGCTACGACCTGCGGCTCGTGACCCAACCACACGCAGGAGCCGCTGCCGCGCGCAACCGGGGCGTCATAGAAGCGCAGGGCAGCCTCCTCCTGTTCACAGACGCTGATTGCGAGCCTACCTCCGCGTGGATCGAAACGCTGGCGAGCTCTCTCGAGAGGGCAGACGGCGCGAAGGGGACCTATCGTACCCGACAGAGAAGCCTCGTAGCGCGCTGGGTGCAGGCCGAGTACGAGAGCAAGTACCGCCGCATGGCCCAACGCCCTACCATAGACTTTATTGATACCTACTCTGCCGCCTATCGCCGCAACGTGTTTGAGTCGGCAGGCGGCTTCAACGAGAGCCTGGAAGTGGACGAGGACCAGGAGCTATCGTTCAGGCTGGCCGAGGGCGGAGCGTGCCTGGTGTTCGTGCCGGAGGCAGTCGTGTACCACAAGCACGTAGCCACACCCCGGGCATATATCAAGCGCAAGTTCCGCATTGGGTACTGGAAGGTGCTTGTGGCAGCGCTCCACCCCACCCGCATTTTCAGCGACTCGCACACTCCTCAGAGCCTCAAGGCGCAGATGGCGCTCCTTGCATTATTGCTTCTGATGCTGCCTGCCGCGCCCTTTTCGCGCCTTGCTCGCCGTGTGGCCGCAGGTTCGGCAGCAGCCCTGTTCGCAAGCGCCATGCCCATCACGTTCAGCATAGCGCACCACGACCCTGAGGTCGCGCTTGTCGCGCCAGTCATGAACCTGCTTCGTGCGGCAGGTCTGCTCACAGGCACGATGGCGGGACTGGCGCGCTTCGGGCCGCGTCTCCTGCCCCGCACATTATCCACATCCACACGAGGCTCCCGCATAAAGTACAATAGGAGCCATGATTAGCAGTGAGCAGGAAGTAACAGCCAGGCCCGAAAACCGGCGAACTGCGCCCGATGGCCCACAGGTCGTATTGAGCCAGGAGGCATACGACACGATCATGCAGGCCACGTCGGGCGAAGCGACCGGCCTCCTGCTGGGCGATCCTGCCGGTGGTGACACCCAGGAGATCGTGGTCAGAAGAGTTGCCAGATTCACTCCGGCAGATGACGGCATGGGCTTCGTGCTTGACCGGGAGGCAATCGAGAACATTACCGAGGTTACGTCAACAGGCGCATCTTTCCATTTGCTCGGCTGGTACTGCGCGGACCCTGTTCTGCTCGCCTTTCGCTCGCGCGTCCCGATTGCCGAGGTGCAGGCGCTCATGCCCGCCAGGTCCAACCTCTTCGCGCTAGTCAACCCCGCCACAAACAGGGGCACGTTCTTTACCTGGGACGGCGCATATTACCACGAGGCAGGCACAAGCGGTATGTGGGAGAGCGCCCTCATCAACGCGGAACATGCCCTGGATGGCTTATTAGCTAATGAGCCACCAAAGACAGCACCAATTCCTATCCAGGCTGACCCTGCGCCGCCCCCGCAAGAACGCACCACTGCCCCCATCCCCATTGGAGCGCAAGCAGTCGGGGTACGCACCGACGATACTGCTCCGCTTCCCGCCTTCCTCCGGCGCAAGTACAACCTCGAACTGCTGCGGCTCAAGAGCTCCTGGCCCGAATGGACCCGGCAGATGCGTGCTACACCGGGCTACGCGGTAAGCGCCCTCCGGCATAACACCGCTGTACTATTCAGGAGCCAGTCCAGCAAACGTGCGGCCCTCGTCGCACTGGGCGCGCTGCTAAGTATTGCAGTTGGAGCGACACTCATGATGGCCGGGCTTAACTCGGCGCCACCTTCCCAGCAACAGAGCGCCACGCCTACCGCCGCCCTGCCAATCGTCGTGACCCAACCCAGCCCTTCGGCGACATTGCCTGCGGTCGCCATCGCTACGACCACTCCCTCGGCCACAGCGACAATCGAGGATACGGCTACCCCCATGGTCGCTGATACCGCCACCCCCACCCAGCCGCCTCCGGTGCCAACGGACACGCCTCTACCGCCTCCGCCTCCGCCCACCGAAGAAATCGTGCCAACGGATACCCCA
>DATINP010000191.1:0-11747 GCA_035474135.1 Chloroflexia bacterium
CCTGGAGACTATGGGAGAATATGTGGACAGCCTGAAGTTTGCTGGGGGGTCGTTCTCCCTCATGCCCAGGCAAGCCGTCAAGGAGCTAATCGAGGTCGCCCACAGTCATGATGTGCTAGTATCGACCGGAGGTTTTATTGAGCGAGTGCTGGTACAGGGCAAAGACGCTGTGGACGCGTACATCAAAGAGTGCGCGGCGCTCGGCTTCGACATAATAGAGATATCGAGCGGCTTCATCACCATACCGACGGACGACTGGCTGAGGCTGGTGGAGAAGGTACGCGCCTCAGGGCTGAAGGCCAAGCCGGAGGTAGGTATCCAGTTCGGGGCGGGAGGGGCAACCACTATCGGCGAGCTCGAGGCCGAGGGCACACGCGACGTGGAGTGGGCAATCGGCCAGGCCCGCCGGTTCCTGGAGGCCGGAGCATACATGATAATGATCGAGTCCGAGGGTATCACCGAAAACGTGAATACCTGGCGCACGGACGCGGCAGCGAAAATAATCGGCGCGCTCGGCCTTGAGAAGGTGATGTTCGAGGCGGCAGACCCGGAGGTGTTCGCCTGGTACATCAAGAACTACGGTCCGGAAGTGAACGTGTTTGTAGACCACAGCCAGATCGTACAACTTGAATGTCTGCGCTCGGGCATCTGGGGCAACAAGAGCCTGTGGGGCCGGGTCCTCACGTACAAAGGTTAAGGGAGCTGGCAAAGGAGCGTCTGGCGGCCTGCGTGTCGGGTTGCCCGGCCTGAGATTGACCAGCAAGCCAAGAAGCAACCTCCAGTGGTTAGTGATCAGAATTGTCATGATCACTAACCACTGGAGGTTGCTTCTTGGCTTGCTGGTTAGCAGATGCCGACTATCTGTGTCTACACTCCGAAGCTACCGGCCACCATGAGCTATTGTCAATAGGTACTACTGATCACACCTTTGCCCATCACAGAAGTGGAACTTCGTATTACTCAGGCCGATCAGGGGAACACAAGCCCCCTCCAGCCATCCGATATCAGGTGAGGGATATCGTCGGTTCTGTCAGTGGCGACATCATACCTGACATATTGGTTGCCCTTGAAGAAGTAGGCTTTGCCGTTATTCCACATGACAGCCGCATCTATGTTGCTGGTAAACAGACCCCTCCAGCCATCTGATATTAGGTGAGGGATATCGTCAGTTCTGTCGGTGGCAACGTCGTACCTGATGTACTGGTTTCCGCTGAAGAAGTAGGCTTTGCCGTTGTTCCACACGACAGCGGAGTCTATGGGTCTCGAAGTAGGTGGGGGAGCGGGAGTGGGAGTGGCCGAAGGTGGAGTGGGCGTCCCCGCGCCGCTGTGCTGCTTGTCGTAGTAGAAGACGCCCAGCAAAGACAGCAGCACCTGGCTGGGCGTGCCTGCGTACTCGGAGTGGTACTCGAACACCGCGCGCTGGAAGTATTGCACTGTGCGAGGCGTGCCGTCTTTATCTACCTCGGTAAACTCCTCTGAGATAGGATAACCTTGTTGTGCCAGCCCTCCGTGGCTTTCCCAGTACTCGCGGAATGCGCCGCCTATCGTGAAGCCCGTTTCGTCGAACAGGCGGGGGTTGTCGGTGCTGGTGCGCTGGGCCGGCGCGCTGCCGCTGTATTTGTCGTTGTAGTAGAAGACGCCCAGTAAAGACAGCAGCACTTCGAACTGAGTGCCGACATTCTCGGGGTGGTATTCGAACACCGCGCGCTGGAAGTACTGCACCGTATAGACCTTGCCGTCGGTGCCGTTCTGTTCCTGTAGCTCCTCGGAAATCGGGTACCCTTGCTGCGCCAGGCCGCCGCGAGTATTCCAGTAGTTGAGGAAGAGTCCTTGAACCGTGTGTCCGGTCTCGGGGAAGTTGCGTGAGTCGGCGGCGAACGAGGCACGACTCGCGATGGCAGTCGACATAAGGCTGGCAATTGCGAGCCATATCACCAGGAACAAAGTCCGCTTGTTTTTGTTGTTGGCCATTTGCGTTGTCCTCCTGAATCTTTCGTTAGATGAAGTCGCTTGTTTACCTGGATCCCGCTCGTGCGGGTGTATCACAGTTGGGGTAGAAGGTATTGCCCACTATCTTGGAGGTTTGGCCTCTTGTGAGGGGGCTAGATGGTCGGAAGTAGGGGCGCTTCTCCTGATCGCAAGGCTCTCCGGCTCCACCACAGGCGTAGCCTCCCATCACGCCTGGCCTGTTGAGCAGCAGGCGCTCTACGTAAGTGTGGAATGTTGAGCCGACCGGTATGTCCGTAAAGGTATAGGTAGCAGGTGGGGGATCGGAGAATCCTGCCGCATTGCTTACGATCTTGGTAAGCTGCCCCCTCGTTGCACCGGAAGCAGGGCGGAAGTAGGGCCGATTGCCATTGCCGCAGGGCTCCCCTGCTCCACCACAAGCGTAACCGGCCATGACTCCGCGAGAGGCAAGCCGCTCGACGAAGTCGTAGAATGCCGAGCCAGGCAGCACATCCTCAAAGGACTGGCTGGCAGGAGGCTCCGAGAAACCGGCAGAGTTAGAGACAATCTTGGCAAGCTGGCCCCTGCTGACCGGGCTGCCTGGGCGGAAGTACGGATCGTTGCCGGGGCCGCAAGGCTCACCTATGCTGCCGCAAGGGTAGCCCGATATGATGCCGCGGCAGGCGAGACAGCGCACGGAGGGGTAGAATGTGTTGTCAGACGGCATATCCGTGAACTGGATAGCGCACGCGGTGGGATTTGGAGGAGGTGTAGCGGTAGGTCCTCCCGGCGTCTGGGTCGGTAGAGGGGTATCTGTAGGCAGTGGTGTGGGCGTGGGGGTGTTAGTGAGCGACACGCAGGTGTTCAGCAGCACCGATACGTTATCCGAATCATAGCTAACGCTCGCCATATCGAGCTTGCCATCCCCGTTGAAGTCACTCACCGCCACTGCGTATGAGGGGACCCCGATACTGAAGTTGAGAGCGGCCCGGAAAGTACCGTCACCGTAACCCAGCAGCACCGACACGTCATTTGGAAGATCGTTCGCCGTCACAAGGTCGAGCAGGCCATCACCGTTTAAGTCGCCCACCTGAATATCCAGGGGATCCGGGCCTGCCCCGAAGTAAAGTGGGGCCTGGAAGAGGCCATCACCATTGCCAAGTAGCACTGATACGCTATTAGAAGCACGATTAGCATCTGCCAGGTCGAGCTTGCCGTCTCCATTGAAGTCGCCCACCACCACGGCAACAGGCTCGCTACCCGCCATGAAGTTGATTGGAAGCTGGAAAGTACCGTCACCGTTACCCAGCAGCACCGACACATTATCTGAATCACTGTTCGCCGTCACAAGGTCCGGATTCCCGTCCGCGTTGAAGTCGCCAATGGCCGCCGAAAAGGGAGTAAGGCTCACGTTGTAGTCGGTAACAGGCTCGAAATCACCAACCCCGTCGTTCAATCTTACTGACACCTTGTTTTCGGAACCACTCACGCTAATCAGGTCAGGCCAACCATCGTTGTTGAGGTCGCCAACCGTTACTGAGTGTGGCGCGTGACCCATAGTGACAGCATAGGGTGGGAGAAAGGAGCCGTCGCCTGCGCCTTGCAGGTATGACACTCCTGTCGTGTAGTTGTCCGCAGTTATAAGGTCGTCGATCCGATCGCCGAAAATGTCAGCAACCGATAATGAAAGAGGAACGTAGCCGGCAGGGTACGACACTGCGGTTGAGAAAGTACCGTTGCCGCCACCGAGAAGGACTGATACCTCATTCGCCCTAGCGTTTGCCGAGGCCAGGTCGGGTTTGCCATCCCCGTTGAAGTCGCCTACTGCTATGTCGTAGGGTCCGTCCCCAACTGAGTAGGTATTGTTGCTGAACCCGAGTTGGCCGCAAACAGAGGGAGCGTCAGCTTTGCTGGTTTGCGGCTCTGAGGTCTGTATAGGGCGGCTGTCCTCAGGCATGGTTGCTTGCGCTAACGTTGCCTGTTGTAAAGGGGCTTCATGTGCATACCCGCTCCGTAAGAGTGCCAGCGTGGCAAGCATCATAGCCACCAGGAAGACGCCAGCGCGTAATCGCCTATTTTGAGAAACGCGTGTATAGTTCATCGTTTTAGATCTCCTCGAAAGAATGTGCTGTTGTTACTCAGATTCCCCTGTGTCTCCTGCTGAGTTCTAGCTACAAGGTCTCTATTGGCCCGGACAGCATTTCCAACAGCACGTTTGTGAGGTCTTGCAAGCTGTCGAACTGGTGCACCTCTCCATCTTTCACCCGCTGCACTTTGCCATGCCATTCCGCCGTGCCGTTACGTTTGCCATGTCCATCCTCGCCGCTATCTACCTGTGCCCAGACCCGCACCAGAAATAGATCAGTTTGCTTGAGATACTGGCTCCGGTGGAATGACATTCCCTTACTCCCGAACGCTTCTACTCTCATGTGAAGTGAAAAGCCGCTAATAGATACCTCGTATGCCTTCATATGAATTATCTGTCTCATCACGCCATAATGGGCAACACAAAACCCACACAAAAAATGCTATACTGAATCCGGGTGCCACGAGCATTGCCGAAACCGCCGGAAGGTGCGAGGGATGTTATGAGCGAGGAGATCACGTTTGGCGGGTGGCTCAAACAGCGCCGTAAGGAGCTGGGTATCACCCAGGAGGAATTGGCCGACCATATAGGCTGCTCTCTCAGTGCCCTGCAAAAGATAGAAGGAGGTGAGCGCCGCCCGTCGGGCCAGGTAGTTCACCTGCTGGCAGATTTCTTTAGCATTCTCCGGGACGAGCGTGCGGCCTTTACGGTGTTTGCTCGCACCGGGCGGACGGGCCCCGCAGCCTCAACGACCCCTTCCGGTGGTAAGACATTAGATGCCCCCTGGCGGGCAATCAGCTTGAGGCATACCAACCTGCCTGTTGTTCTGTCGGACCTTATTGGACGTGAGCAAGAAGAGGAAACGACTCGTAACTTTCTCCTCAATGCCAAAGTGCGCTTGTTGAGTCTTAGTGGGCCGCCGGGCGTCGGCAAGACTCGCCTCGCTCTGCAAGTTGCATCCGATCTGGCAGGAAACTTCGAGGACGGAGTGACCTTTGTTGACCTGGCCGCGATCGAAAATCCTGCTATGGTAATTCCAACAGTGGCGCACACGTTGGGCTTGAAGACCGCGGGCGACGTGCCTGTCGAAATCATGCTCCTGAACTTCGTTCGTGAGCGCAGAATGCTGCTCGTACTGGATAATTTCGAGCAGGTACTGGACGCCGCAAGCGAAGTAGTAAAACTGATGGAGGCTAGCCCCTGGCTTAAGGTGCTGATAACGAGCCGAGAGGCGCTCCATGTGCGCGGTGAGCGCCGGTTCTCTGTGCCTCCGTTGAAGGTGCCCGACCCTTCAACTTATATTCAGCGAGGGTCCCTCGCCGGTGAACCTCCTTCTCTGGAGGCGCTTGCAACGTATCCATCGATTGAGTTGTTCATTGAGCGTGCGCAAGCTGTTTCCCCTGAGTTTGAACTAACAAAGGAAATTGCGGTTGATGTGGCCGCAATTTGTGCGGCCTTGGAGGGATTGCCACTGGCGATTGAGTTGACTGCCGCCCGCGCAGGACATTTCTCTCCCCGTGAGATGCGAGCCGCGCTGGGCAACATACACGCTGCGGGCTATCCAGCAGCCAGAGACGCCCCCGCGAGGCAGCGCAGTCTTAAGAATGCCTTCGGGTGGAGTTACGGGTTGCTGGATCCAACCGAGCAGAAGCTGTTCAAGCGGCTGTCGGTCTTCGTCCATGGTTGCTCTTTGGCGGCTGCCGAGTCAGTGTGTAACACTGCGGGCGACCTGGGTACAAGCATTTCCGAAGCGCTGACGTCACTTGTCGAAAAGAGCCTGATCATCCGGTTGTATGAGGGAGGCGTTTCGCGGTACATGATGCTCGAGACGATTCGCGAATATGCCCACAATGAACTTGAAGCGGACCAGGAAGGGCAGCATACCAAGCGTCAACATGCCTATTATTATTCAGTTCTTGTTCACGAAGCCGAGTCCCATCTGGCTGGCCCCGACCAATCCGAGTGGCTGGACAACCTGGCTACTGACCATGACAATATACGAACGGCGCTCGGCTGGTTGCTTCGTAACGGAACTAGCGAGGAGGCCCTGGTCAGGATGGCCTTACAGATAGCAGCGGATATGGGGCGCTTTTGGTATTTACGTGGGTACTATGAGGAAGGAAGAGAATGGCTCAATACAACCCTTCGGAATGTACAATCCCGCCTGGCTCTGGCTGACGAAGGCCCAGTCGATCGGGGCTTGGTCGCGCTGTATGTGAGGGGATTGGACATAGCGGGATGGCTGGCATTGACACAGGGTGATCACCCGACGGCGCGTAAGTTATGGGAGTCGGGGCTAGACCTAGATCAGGCCTGGGGGAATAATCGGCGCTCCGGACACTTACTAAACGGGTTGGCACAAATAGCTCTCGACAGGCTTAGCTACGAGGAGGCAATCTCCCTATTCCAGAAGGGTCTCAACCTTGCGCGTGAAGGGGATGATAAGCTACTTATAGCTCGGATCTTGAACAATCTCGCTAACGTCTATCGCAATATGATGGACTACGTAGCAGCGCGTCAATGCTATGAAGATAGCCTACTGCTTCTGAGGACGCTGGGCGACAAGACAAACATGGTCGGCCCGCTCAACAATCTGGGGCTCGTTTCTATGGACCTGGAAGATTACATCGCTGCCCGCAGCTATCTGGAAGAATCTCTTCATCTATGCCGCGAACTGGATCAGAAGCAGGCTCTCGCCTTTGCATTAGCCTTCATGGGACAATTGGAGGCCCGTGAATTGGACTTTGATAAGGCGAGTCGAGCCTACAACGAGGCCCTATCTCTGGCGCACGACCTGGGCTCCAAGGTTGTTCTTGCTAACTGCTTCGAATGGGTGGCAAGCGTGCAAACAAAATTAGGCCATTCGCTGGAGGCCGGGTGGCTATGGGGACAGGCGGCAGCCCTGCGCGAGGCTATGGATCTTCCCCTCCCCCTGCCCGGACGTGTGCGCTACGAGCGGGATATAGCCTCGGCCAGCGCTCAGCTCGGCCTCTCATCTTTTGAGGCGACCTGGGCTGAAGGCAAAGCAGCAACTATTGAAGAAGCTGTAAAGTACGCGCAAGTAGTTTTGCGTCTGCGATCCTGCTGACACTATCTCGATTCTAACGAGGAACTTGATCGTTGAGAACAGCGCGTTGTGGAATTGGATCTGTTTACGGATGGTATGTCGCCGGGTATGGAGTAGCATTTACATGCCGGCGTGCTGAGCGCTCGTTTATTGCTGGGCTTGAAGTAACGCCTCGAACCATATTTGCTCTAGCATGTCGTAGCCATTCGAATTGTGGAGGATGGTATCATCGGTCAGGGTAGAAACGCCGGTGAAGTTAGTAGCGCCGCTTATGATAAAGAAGAGGCTATTGCTTGTTAGGGTTGAGCACCTGTCCCGTTGTGCGCGGCCTCTTGCGCCCGCGCCCGATGCGCCTTTGGGCATGAAGAGGGGTTGGGCTCGATGGGCGTGAGCGTTGTCTTGAGGGCGTTCTATGACGACCTGGGCAACCCGCCAGCGTGGGACCAGGACTTTCTGCTCGGCGACCCGGGCGACAAGAATGCACCCACCTATGCCGCAATGCAAAGAGTGAGCAACACGCGCCTCGGAGACCACCCTGCAACCAGCGTGCCGGCAAGTCGGTTACCGTGCTCTTGGGAAGCATCGCGCCATGAATTCTCCGATTGACATGGCGCCAGTTCGGTGCTACAATTGGCGTTGTCGGGATTCGGATGCTGAGTATTGCAGAAGCCAGGATACGCTGCATTCGAGCACATTTCTCATACCTTCCTCGCAGGTCTCATCTTATATGCCTCCTTTATATGCTTTATAAGGAGGAACACACGCTTTATTATCGGGCGCTGTGAGCGTGTACCCTGGTGGCGCCGACGAAGGAAAGTTTAGAGGAACAGCAAACAACGAGAAGAGAGGGTTGTAAGCGCTCTTACCAGTAGAGAATTGAGGAGGGGACATCATGAGCAGTCAGGTTATCGTCTTCTTCGCCTTCGTCACGTTGTGTGTACTCGCAAGTGCCTACTTGCTGCCCAGATTCGTGCCGAGCAGCGCTGCCAGGCGCTTCGCTCTCGGTCTGTGGCTCGTGGGTATAGCATTCGCCATATGGTCCGTTGTCGTTATCACCAAGCCGGTTGATACGCTAGGGACGTTTGTAACGACGGGTCTCATCGTTATGCTTGGGGCGCTCGTTCTCATCGTCAATGCAGCTACCATTCACCTGTCGAGATCGGAGCAGCAGCTTGCTCTAGTTCTGACGGTGGCCTATATGGTGTTGCTGGTTGTGATACGCTTTTTCAATCCATCCCAACCCTTCTTTTCGGACAACGGGCTGTTTTACTTCGGCCAGCAGCCAGTCGTCGGCTTTATGACCATCTTGATGCTCGGAGGCACGATAGTGCCTGCCGTACTGGTGGTCGCCAGAGAGATAAAAGATAAGGATGTGCTTTCGTCCAACGTCTTCATAGGTGCGTGCATGACGGAATTGATCGGGGGCGTGCTGCTTTTGAGCAGCAGGGACGACAATCTGCTTACTCTGGTCGGTTGGGCTATGGGAATAGCCTTCGCGTTCCTTGTCCTGGCCTCGGCTGGCATCTTCGGTAGACTTTCGCCCCGTAGATTATAGTGGTCGATGATGGGCGATGGGCGATGGACAACGACTTATCATCGCCCATCGTCCATTCCTACATAATTTGAATACCAAGTTGAGTATTGAATGCCTGAGGTCGTCAGAATCCTGTGGGTAATCCTGCCGGTCGTGGTGGCTGGGATCGCGCAATCTGTAGCCATTCGCGCCAATCTCATGGCGTGGGCCGCGCGGCCTCTCGAAGTGGGCGTCCGCTTACGTGGCGAGCCGCTGTTTGGCGCGAACAAGACCTGGCGCGGCGTGCTGATCATGGCGACCGTGACCCCTGCCTGTGCCTGGCTGCTGTCGTTTGTGCTCAGTTCTGACCAGCTTCCCCGGGGCCTTGCTCAACTCGCCGAGCCCGGGACGGCTGCCGCGCTCGGCCTCCTCATGGGCCTGGGTTATTCGCTCGGCGAGCTGCCCAACAGCTTCCTCAAGCGCCGCTTGGGAATAGCACCCGGCAACCGCCCAGGTGGGCCGGGCAGCATCATCTTCTACTTCATAGATCAGGCCGACTCGGTAGCAGGCGTTACTTTGCTCCTGTGGGTGGTCTACACCCCGTCGTTCCAAGTGCTGCTTGGGCTGTTCGTAGTGGGCAGCCTTGTTCACATTGCCTTCGACATGCTCCTCTACCTGTTCGAGGTCAAGAAGGTGCAGTGGCGTGCCGAGGACGTACCCGCCGGGCTGATTTCTGCGTGCCAGGTCAGCGCTTACTGGTTGTGCAGGCTGGGTATGGGCCTCTATCCCCGCTACGCAGTCCACGGGGCGCAAAACGCCGAAATCGGTGGCGCAGACGATAAGTACATCATTGCGGCAAACCACGCCAGTGTGCTCGATGCGTTCCTGGTTTCAGTAGCCTTTCCCTGGCACAGCTTCAAGAAACTATTGCCGGTACGCTATATGACCCACGATGCGTACCTCAAGCAGACCTGGCAGAAACTGCTGATGTTCCCGTTCGGCTCCTTTCCCGCACGCAAGGATGGTGACAAGCGGGGGCTTGACTTAGCTGTGGACCTGCTGGACAAGGGGCAAACCATCTTCATCTTCCCCGAAGGCAAGCGACTCAAGCACGGGTTGGGCCGCGCTAGCACCGCCAAAGTGGGCGTGGCTTACCTGGCCGCACGGACGGGAGCGAAGGTCATACCTGTTAACATCCAGTGGCTTGACGCCGAGCAGCGAAAAGCTGAGGGAGTAAGGGTCGTGCTGCACGTCGGTTTGGAGCTCGGGGTAGATGGCGGCCCACCCGACTTGCAGCCGGTCGCGGATGGCGTGCTGCGTCACATCTACTCGTTAAGCAAAGCGAGGTCCGCACCTGCGGTCACTACAACGGAAGGCGCGGACCTCTGATGAGTGCGTACAGCGTTGAACCCGTAGATTCTGCCTCTACTTCGCCTTCGGTCCGCGGAACAGACGTCGCAACTCAGGTAACCACCTCAGCACTCGCCAAGCGCTTCCCGACCCGCTTCCTATTGTATTTGATAGAACGGTTCTCGCTGTTCAGTGTGGTGCCCGCGTCCCTTTTACATTATCTCTTCATCGCTAACTATGCCACAGGTGGGATAGACATCGCGGCCCTCGCTACCCCTTCCTTCGCAAGCGCCAGATGGATAGCAGGCTTCGCAACTTTCCTTGGATTGTTCTTGTGCTTGCGCCTGGCCGACGATATGAAGGACAAGCACCACGATGACACCTATTACTCGGAGAGGCCGGTACAGCGTGGGCTTGTCACCTTGCGAGAACTCGCGTTTAGTCTGGCGGTGCTGGTCGTGTTGCTCGTTGCACTCAACGTCCTCGTCGCGAACGCGGTGGTGCTGGCCCTGTTCATCGCTACTCTAAGCTTGATGACGCTGATGAGGTTCGAGTTCTTTGTGCCAGGCTTTCTGAGGCCACGCCTGCTCCTCTATCTTGCCACGCACCAGATGTTCGTGCCAGTGTTGACGGCCTACGTAATCTATTTCGAGGGGGGCAAGGTGGCAGGCCCAGGGGCGGTGCTGTTCTTGGTGCTCAACCTGTTGATGATCATGGCCGTAGAAGTAGCGAGAAAGACTCGGCCTGCGGCCCTCGACCAGACGGGCCGAGATACCTACTCAGCATATCTGGGGCGGGGTGGGGCGGTTGTCTTTCTGCTGGCGATCCTTTTGGCTGCTCAGAGCCTCTTCAACCTGGTCGCGCACGTGCCGCTGTGGTTGGCCGTATCGCTGGCGCTTCCGGCTATGGCGTGCATCTACTACTTCAGGGTTGACAGCAAGTCCAGCAGCCGTGCCGTGCTGAACAGCACCGTGCTCTTTCTGACCATCAATATGCTGGCGGCTATGGTGTTGCCGCAATGAAGTACGTCTGGGACAACTCAAACATCGTCGAGAGCTATCCAGGCGTCTGTTCGCCGCTCACTTTCTCCTTCGCTCGCTATGTCTATCGCGAAGTTTATAAGCAATCGGCGGTGTTATTCGGCGTGCCTAGTAGGGTGATCGAGAGGATGTACCGGAAACTGGAGACGTTCCTCGGCTATTTTGACGGGCGCTTCTACTATAACCTGGAGACGTGGTGTACGCTTATCAGCCACTTGCCTGGCTTCTCGGAGAACCCCAGGCTGCTCCAAGAGATGATGGGGGTGCGCCCCGAAGACCGCATAAGCGTCGTCGAGGTCAAGGTCTCAGCGTTGGCCAAGCTTCGAGTCATGTCAAAGTTTCTTTACTATCACTTCGCCTTGTCCAAGAAGACCGACCGTTGGGTTGCGAGCTTCGATGCCGACTTCAAGAAGTTCATGGCGAGGCTGGACGGCATTATTGACGCACACGAAGCGATGCGTTTCTACTTCGAGGTCGAGGACCGCTTTCTGCGGGACTGGCAGGTCCCGATCCTGAACGATTTCGCGGTCATGATCTACAGTGGCCTCCTGCGCCGGCTCAATCAGAAATACTTGCAGCGTGAACTCGACCCCAGGCAGATTTCAAACATCGGTGAGAGCGGCAACACGCGGATGGTGTTGGTGTTGAGGCGAATCGCCAACCAGGTAAGAGCCGACCGGCAGATTTCCCAGGATTTCGCCACGCTCGATAGCATACAGTTGTGGGATCGCGTGATGCTGCACG
>DATINP010000192.1:0-18049 GCA_035474135.1 Chloroflexia bacterium
TTGCCTGGCGAGCACGGCCACGGATTCGTAGCCGCTATTAATCTGGGCCTTACGGAGGCTGAGGGTGACATAGTAGTCTTCCTCAATAACGACACGGTGCCCGACCCTGACTGGCTGGGCGCACTGGTGGGCGCGCTCGACAGGAACGAGTGGGCGAGCATGGCGACCAGCAGGCTGATGCTCTACGACCGCCCTGGCTACTTCCACTCGACAGGCGATTACTACGGCCTAAATGGCGTGCCCAACAGTCGCGGGGTGTGGCAGGCCGATAGCGGCCAGTATGACCGCGAAGAAGAGGTGTTCGGGCCGCAAGCTGCCGCAGCAGCCTACCGCAGCGAGGTGCTGGCCGACCTTGCCCTTCGCGGCGGCACGACCCCGCCCGGCTATGTCCTCGACCCACAGTTATGGATGTACTGCGAGGACGTGGACCTTAATTTGCGGGCGCGGTTGCGTGGGCACCGCACCGTCTATGTGCCCACCGCGCGGGTTCGCCATCGCCTGAGCGCGACGGGTGGGGGTGTGCTGGCTTCCTACTATGTGGGGCGCAACTTGATCTATCTGATCGCCAAAGACCTGCCGTGGCGGGTCATCTGGCGACATCTGCCTAGTATTCTTGGCACGCAGGCGAGTATAGCGTTCGAGGCTTTGCGAGCCGTTCAAGGGGCTGCTGCGCGCGCTCGCTTGCGTGGGATGTTAGTGGGCCTACTCACCTGGCCCCGCGTGCTGCCTGCCCGCAGAAGAGTGTTGGCTTCCGCGCTGATCAGCCCGTCACGGTTCGAAAAGGTGCTCAGAAAGTTTTCCAGGGGAGCATAGCTTGCCTCTACCTGATGGTCACGTTCTTGTCAGCCGTCCGCTCTATCTGTGTGGCTACAACTCACCCCGGCGATTGTTAATATGGCCGTGAAGAAGTAGAAATGATGAACCACTCGTAAGCAATTGATCTGCCTCTACCCTGGACACTTGCGGTTGTGCAAAAACTTGCCAAGAATGCTGTTATGTAGTATAATCGTCAGAACTTCACACGTTTCCGGCTGAGAGCGACCCACTGAAAGTCGTCTCAGTTTTTTTATTCATCAGCGCGTAGCCTACCGTGTACGTGCTTTGAGAGGTATCGAAATGGTTACTGATAAGCCTGTATATCTGACTGCAGAGGGCAAGACTGCACTCGAAGACGAATTGAATCACCTCAAGGCGGTACGCCGCCCCGAGGTTGCCGATCGCATCCAGCAGGCCAAGCTGGACGGCGATGTCAGCGAAAGCGGCGAGTACGAGGACGCCAAGAACGAACAGGCCATGGTCGAAGGTCGTATCCGTACTCTGGAGCACATGCTGCAAAATGCCCAGATTATCGAGGAGACCAAGAGCGACGTGGTTGTGCTTGGCACCCGCGTCAAGGTGCGCGACGGCGAAGGCACCCAGTACGAGTGGACCATAGTAGGTTCAGCCGAGGCCAACCCGCGCGACTCGAAGATATCCAACGAATCGCCTGTGGGTAAAGCCCTCATGGGTAAAAAGAAAGGCGACAAGGTAAGCGTGGATACGCCCGGTGGTGTCGAAGAATTCTCGGTCCTGAAAGTGGGGTAGAAAGCCCCTACAGCGGAGGATAGATGCGAGAGCCGGCCCCGGGGCCGGTTCTTTTTGTGAGGTTGCTTTTATGGATGATTACGTACGTGAATTAGATATGAACGACCAGGCGCAGAGCCGCCTGGCGAAGCTGAACGAAATGAGGGCAATGGGCATCGACCCCTACCCGCCCACGTCCAGCCGCACTCACACGGCGCAGGACGCTATCGCCGTATTCGAGGAGTGGGAGGCCGCCGCCCCACCGGAGCAGCCGGAACAGCCCGCTGGCGAAGCGCCTACAGAGGAGCGCCCCCACCCGGTGGTGACCATAGTAGGGCGTTTGCGCTTGCGCCGCACGGCTGGCAAGGCCACCTTCGCACACCTTGAGGACGAGTCAGGGCGTGTGCAGCTTTATTTCCGCACCAATGACCTCCAGGAGAAGCCCTGGGACTACGAGGCCGTCAATTCCTTGCTCGACCTGGGTGACTTCATACAGGCGGGTGGCTTCATGTTTCGCACCCGCACAGGCGAAGCAAGCCTGCATGTTCAAAATTACCACCTTCTGTCGAAGGCCCTTCACCCCCTGCCCGACAAATATCACGGTCTTTCAGATACCGAGACCCGCTATCGCCAGCGTTACCTCGACCTTATCGCCAACGAGGAATCGCGGGAAGTGTTCCGCGCTCGCACGCGTATGATGTCCTCTATGCGCCGCTTTCTGGATGCGCGCGGCTTCATGGAGGTCGAAACTCCCATCCTCCAGCCCCTCTATGGGGGCGCGACTGCTCGCCCCTTTATGACACACCACAACGCGCTGGACCAAGACCTCTATCTACGTATAGCAGACGAGCTTTATCTGAAGAGGCTGATCGTGGGTGGCTTCGAGCGCGTGTACGAGATCGGCCACGACTTCCGGAATGAGGGCGTTGATATCAAGCACAATCCCGAGTTCACCATGCTTGAGCTGTACCAGGCTTACGCCGACTACAACACGATGATGGACACACTGGAAGCGATGGTATCCGAGATCGTGAACGAACTGCACGGCAGCTACAAGCTGACCTACCAGGGGCAGGAACTCGACTTCACCCCGCCGTGGCCCCGCGTAGATTGGCGCACAGCCCTGCGAGAGCAGTCCGGCATAGACATCGCCGACTATCCAGATACCGGGACGTTGCTTCAGGTCGCCCGCTCTAAAGGCGTCGACATAGAAACGGGAGCCAGTCGCGGCAAAATATTGGACGAGCTACAGGGCCACTTTATCGAGCCTCTATTGACACAGCCCTCGTTCTTGATTGATTATCCTATCGAGGTGTCGCCCCTTGCCAAGATGAAGCCGGGCGACCCGGCAGTTGTAGAGCGGTTCGAGGCGTTCGTGTACGGCTTCGAGATCGCTAACGCCTTTTCTGAACTGAACGACCCCCTTGACCAGTACGAACGCTTCAAGGCGCAGGCCGAGGCCGGGCGCGGTGGCGACGAGGAAGCCCATCAGATGGACATGGACTACATCATAGCCTTGATGACGGGTATGCCACCCACGGGAGGCATGGGAGTAGGCACAGACCGCCTCGTCATGATCCTCACCGACACCTACTCCATCCGCGATGTGATCCTCTTCCCGCACATGAAGCGCGTGACTACGGACGACGGACGACAGACGACCGACGACAGCATGTAGGTCGTCCGCCGTCTGTCGTCTCACGTTGGTACAGCTCTTGCATATACATAGTGACTTTGCTACACAAATGGAGCTACCTCATTATGATCGAGGCAAGACAAAGCGTGAAGGGTATTCCTGATGAACCCACCGGGGCCGAGGATGCAACAGGTGACAGCCTGCCTGAAATAACCAGCAACATCCCACCCGGTACGCGAGTGCGCGTGATCGTCAATCCTCAATCGGGCAAGAAGGGCGCATTCACGACAAATCCTTTGGGCGCGGACGATGTTGGCGCCGCCTTACGAGAGGTGGGGATAGAAGCCGATATATGCGAAACCGCTTATCCTGAGCACGCCACCGAACTGGCCGAGGCCGCGGTGCGTGACGGTTACGAGGTGGTTATAGCGTGCGGCGGTGATGGCACCGTGTCCGAGGTGGCCAAATCGCTCATAGGCAAAAAAGGTGTGACGCTGGGCATCTTGCCGTTGGGCAGTGCGAATAACGTAGCACATATGACGGGCGTGCCGTTTGATCTTCTCGAAGCCGCTCGCAACCTGCACACAGGTATAGTCAAAAACATTGATGTGGGTAGATGCAATGGCGAATACTTCCTTGAGACAGCGGGAATTGGCCTTGATGCAGCCCTTTTCCCCATCCTGAACAAGGTAGATAAAGGCGAGTACATTCGCCTGTGGGACGCCTTGACTACCCTTTTCAAGTTTCGCCAGCGCACCCTGACTCTTGTCCTGGATAAGCGCACCATACGCGTGAAAGCGTTGGTGGTGCTGGTTGCTAATGGGCCGTACTGGGGTTATTCTCTGCCTCTCGCCCCTGATGCGGTGATTGATGATCACGAGTTCGATGTGGTGGTGTTCCGCAACTTCAGCAAGACCGACTTTATACGCCACTTACTGTCGGCACTGCTGCACCGCGATCAACCGCAAAATCTGCCGGGCACTGATGGCGATGGTACGCTCGATCACACCAACCACCCAAGCGTGCATACCTACAGGGCGAGGGAGGTAAAGGTCATAACATCGTCGAGCAGTCATTTGCCCGTACGTGTTGATGCTCAACCGCGCAACATATCAAGCGCAAATAAGGCTACCCTGCTTAGCCACGTTCACCACCCCAAATTGAGTACGTATAAAGCCAAGCAGGTGCAAGTGCATACGTCGTCTCGCCGTCCCTGGCCCGTCCACGCCGATGCTCAACCTCGCGGCCATACCCCCGCCCTGATCGAGCTTGTGCCCGGCGCTTTGCGGGTTATAACGGGCAGTTAAGATCGGTCCGGTTGCTCAGGGGTAGCATGGCGCCATCTGCACACGGTGCCTACCAAACGCGCTTCTCGAACCTGCTGCCTATGATCGGGTACTTGAAGCGCTTGCCCAAAAGCACGAATATCGCGGCGATAATTCCGTAGATTATGCTGGCGAAGAACCATACGACAAAGAGCATGATACCGATAATTACCCATCCTGCTATGCTTGGGTCACCTTCTCCGCGCACTATCTTGAGTATCTCCCAGCCCCCGCCGAGGCCGAGTATGACTACCCACAATATATTGATCAGCAGTACAGAGCACTGGTAGCACCCGGCCTGCTCGGAATGAAACCGCACCTCGGGCGAGCGCTTTGAGTAGAGCCAGATTATTCCCGCGACAAGCAGCGATATGGGCAGGGTAATGCCGAACAACCCGAACGCGATAGCCCCGTGCGCCAGCGCCGCCAGCGCGCGCTCAGCACTCTTGTCTGCTATTCGGGCAGGAGGTGGGTAGGGAGGCTGCATAACAAGTGACTGACGTCGAGGTACGACGTATTATGCACCACGCCTCATGATCTACGAGTTGCCTCGTCTCTCACCTTCTGCTGTTGCTCATTAGCCATGATCGGCCTGGGAGCGGGCGAGGCTGCGGTGAGTGCGGCTTCGGCTTCTTCTGTCTGGAAGGGGCCGGTTTTCATCCTGGAGCTCATGCTCTGCGATGCCTCACGTTGTGCGGCCCGACGCTCACGGCTTCTATAAAGCCCAATTCCTGCTGTTATAAGTACCGCTACGCCAATGACAAATACAGCCCGCGCTTGCCCTATCCAGTCCGCGATCGCACCCGCGAAGAATACAGGTACAAGCAAAATCGCGTTTGAAATAGTGAAGAACGCCGAAAAAACGCGGGCGCGTATCTCCTGGGGCGAGCGTTCTTGCAAAGCTGTCTGGGCGGGCACCGAGATGAAGCTGTTGAACAGGCCGAGGAAGAAGGTCAAAACGCCCAGGAAGCACAATATTACCAGTTCACCGGGCACGGTGTGGAACGCTGTTGAGTAGAACCACGACAGGATGGGATAGATCACGGCGAACACCATCAGAGTCACACCTGCCGCCAGCAGGCTTACGTTGATCATGAACTCACGGTTGTCCTTGCGCGCAATGCGACCTACCAGCAAGACACCCGTCACCAGGCCCACTCCGCCGGGCAGCAACACGAAGAGCAATTTACTCTGGTCGATACCCAGGTAGCGGAGGAAGTTCGGGCCAATGGCACCCAGCATCATAAAGACTGCAATAGCTATAGACCAGTAGATAATCGCGCTCATGATTACAGGGTCGCGCCTGATGAAGCGCCACCCCTCGGCCAGTTCCTCGGCCGCTTCCTTATAGCCTGAGCGCGCAATCGTAGCGGCCCCACCTGCCACGCCGCCTACGCTTACCTTTTCACCCTTCTTCCGACGTTCGCTCACTGTTTCTTCGGGACGATCTTGCGGCAGGAGATAGGTGCTGAAGGCTGCTGCCAGGCAGAGGATGAAGATAAAGATATAGAGGCCATTGAAGTTGTCGTGGAAGACTGTGTTGAGCAATAGAGGCCCGAGCACCACGAAGCCGCCTAACTGAGTGGCCGGCAGAGTGAGGTTGAACAGGGAATTAGCCGTGATTAGCTCGCGCTCCTTGACCACCAATGGAATCATCGAGGCTTCAGCCGGGTTGAAGAACTGGCTCACCGCCGAGAAGAGTAGCGTCACCAGATAGAAGATAGGCAGCGCCGTGCCCACACCCCACGAGGGGTCAATCAGCAAATAGGCCAGCACCATAACGCCCCGCAGGACATTGGTGAGGATCAGCATCACTTTCTTGGAGTTGCGCTCCACGAAAACGCCCGCGATAGCTGCGAACAGAATGGCAGGTATCGTGAAACAGATGATAATGCCTGATACTGCTGTGCTGGATGATGTGAAGTGCGCGACCTGCAGCACGAGAGCGATGTTCACTATCTGTTGTGCGGTCTGCGATAGGATCTGCGCGGTCCAAAGCTTTACGAAATTGCGGTTTCGCAGTACATCGCCAATTTTGGCTGGGGCCTCGTTTTCCGGGCCGGTCCTGGCTCCCGAAGTGCTGGTTTCTTCGCTACTTTCTTTGATCATAGTCATTACTTATCTTGATTAGCTTTCTTCTCGGCTGACCAGCTTCTTTACTCTGCGCTCGAACTCGGAGCGTGGCAAAAGCACCTTGTGATCACAACCCAGGCATCTCATGCCGATATCCGCCCCGACCCTCACCACGCGCCAATCGTAACTTCCGCACGGGTGCGATTTTCGCAGATTATACACATCCCCGATCCGTATGTCCAATGGCTGAACAGCCAAGTTCTCTCCCTCAATCTTCTCTCGGCACGGCATTCTACGACGTGCAAACGTAATTATAACACGGGGTTTATAGGTCGAGGCGACTGTGTCATAAGTGTTTTAGCATGATCTATGCCCTACAACGTGTGACCTACGACTCAGCCGGCCTATTGCGGAGGTCCTGGTCCAGTAGCATCATCGGGAATCCGTTTTCGATCGGGTAGACGTTTCCGCAACGCTCGCATTTGACCGCGTCGCCCGTAATCTTCACGTCGCCCAAACAGGCGGGACAGGCGAGGATGCTTTCCAACCGCACCTTGCGAGCAGGAGTTCGCTTTTGCCTGCGAGCCTTCGTGAGTACGTTCCTGGCGACCTGGGGAAGAAACTCGTCTGCGACTGTGGTCACGCTTCGCTTGGCCGAGGTCACGATGGACTCTCTGGGGGTCACCATACGCTTCAGGATAGCAGGGTTGTCCAACACGAGCGGTGATTTGTCTCGTGTCTCGATGTTGATCTTACCTTCCCACTCGTACTCCATCCAGAACATATCAGGTAGCGAGCGGTGGAAGCGCGCGTACCAGGGGTTATATTCATACAGATAGTGGAAGAGATCGCCAAATATGTTGGGGACATTCACTTTCGGGTGGAGGATCAGCTTGTTGCCCACCTTATTTACGTACCACTTATGGAATGTCCAGTAAAACATATGCTCCGCCAGCTCAGTGGGAGATGCGATAAAGCCACGCTTCGACACCCGCTGTAGCTCTGAGCAGAACTTGAGGGGGTCATCCATGTGCTCAATGATATGGGAGGCGATCACATAATCGAACGCACCCGTCTTAAAGGGCAAATTGTGCGCGTCGGCCACGATTAGAGGCCGGTCAACGCGGATAGAACCGCCGCGCTCGGTGTCATCTTCGATATAGCGGTCGCAAAGGATATCACTGCGAGGATTAGGGTTATGCCCACTCCCCACGTCTAATACAAGGTCATCAGGCCCGATCTTCATGCAATTTCTGCTCCTGGTAAAAATAGTCTAACTTGAGAATTATAACATAGGACTGCCTGCGACCTGTGACCCACGATGCACAGCAAGCGCCGGGCGGGGGAACGTGAACACGAATATCACCAGGATTGAGCAAGACTGAGAGCCGAAGGGTGCATGGCACGAAATGTACCCGAATGGACTACGCAAAACCTGTCCCGTTTGGGCTGGCCCAGGTCATTAATATTAGTGAGAGTGGCTCTGCGCCCCAGGTATCGCCCCTCTCGTCATCGTTGCCATCTAGTACCTTCATGGTACTACTAGCCACCACAGCGTGTGCGCTTTGTACTATCCATTTCTCTTGTTCCTTGTGGCATATTAGCGGTATGAGTATGGTGGCGTCTCTGTGTCCTCCATTTGATTCGCTTATTAGCCATTCTTACCAATCACATCTATTTAGAGGGGAACTATGAAAACGATCTTTGCTCCGGCGGCCGCGCTTATGTCGCGTCTCAAGTTCACACAGCGATTCAGCCTCATAACGGTCTTATTCCTTCTACCCCTTGGCATCGCTCTATTTATGCTGATGTCGCGTATAAATACAGATGTCAATTTCACACAAAAAGAGCTAAAAGGCACATCTTATCTGCGCGCTGCCGACGCACTTATGCGTCACACCATTAACGACTGGATTCTCGGTTTGGACGCTGTGCGTGGCCTTGACGTCAATGATGCCGCGCTGGTACAGAACACTATCGCCATCGATGCCGACTTCGGCGTCCTGCAAAGTCTTGATGGGCAGTATGGTGCGGCCCTCCACACCACACAGCCCCTGGCCCTGCTGGCGGCTCAGTGGAATAAGATCAAGGCGATGCCCCACACAGTTCAGCGCCAGATCCTGTACCGCCCTCTTGTGCAGGACATTGCTACACTCATAGCCACGGTGGGCGACCAGTCTAACCTGGTGCTCGACTCCCAACTCGATACTCACTACACTATGCAGGCCATTCTGGTGAGCTTGCCGCAAGCCCAGAGCGAAATAGCAGATATAGGAATAATAGGTAACGGCGTGGTTGGCGCACGCAAGATGTTTGACGATCAGCAAGCAACCCTGAATGCTCTCGCCACTCAGCTATTGAGCGTATACGATGGATTGGCCCGCGACGCCAAAGTGGCATACGCTAACAACCCTACGGGCAACCTCCAACCCAATGTTGATGTGCTTGCCGGCGCGGCCTCGACTTCAGCCAGTGCGCTGGTTGATAAACTGCTCACAGGCATTGTACAGGCGCCTCTCATCAATATGTCGTTGGACACCTGGATGGCCCCGGTGCACTCTGCTCTCGACACTAACTATAACCTGTGGGACGCACAGGTGACCCAACTCGACGCCCTACTCAATGCCCGCAACAGCGCCGACGAAGGCACGCGCACCCTCGCTCTCGGCCTTACTGCCGCTGTGTTGCTGCTGGTAATTTACATGTGGGTGGGCTTCCACATGGCCGTAATGAAAACGGTCAAGGGTCTCGAAGAGGCCAGTCTGCTTATGGCCACAGGGGTGTCAGCCTCGCCCGAGCTTCTGCAATCTTACAGCCGGGACGAACTCGGAATGGGTGTGGCTGCAACTATTAGCAAGATGGCCAGTGCCACCACCCAGATGAACAGCACCATACAGGCGCGCACGAGCGAGCTTACCGAGGTGTCAATCCTGCTGGCATATATGCACGAAGGCATCATCATCACCGAAGCCGACGGCATGATCAAAGTGCTCAATCCGGCTGCTGTGCGGATCCTGGGCACCGGTTTCGACAATGCTGTGGGCCACTCCCTCTATACCTTCATCCTCGACCCACGCTTCCGCGAAACCATGCACTCGGCTCTCGAAGCCCCTCGCCAGCGCCACATAGTAGACGTGGCCTTAATGAACCGCATAGTTTCCGTTTCGATCACCTTCGCTCCCATCAACGAGGGTACCTACGAGGGAATGCTGGTGCTTCAGGACACAACCGAACTCCGGACTCTCCAGCATCTGCAGAAAGCACACTCAGGCGCTGAACGGGTTTAGAGAACCTAACGAGTAACAGTTCGCAGGTCGTAAGTCAACCGGTAACCAGCGACTTACGACCTGCGAACTGCGTCTCGGTTTTCTATTCCGCATCGTTCCAACAGGGCGCTGCTATAACGGATGGGCCAGCGTGTTAGCTGCCTGCGAGGATCGCTGGGAGTGTGGGTATCCGAGCCGGACGAGGTAAGCAGGTTGTTGTCGGTACACAGCTTGAGATAGTACGCCACGTCATAAGACGTGTGGTAGGGGTGCCATACCTCGAAGCCGCTCAATCCTGCGTCAATCATAGCGCGTAAGGTTGCCTCGTCGGGTGGTTTGAAGCCTGGTTCAGCGCGACCCGGGTGGGCCACCATGGGGAAAGCGCCGGTTGCCCGCGCTCTTTCGATCATGTCCTGCATGGTGGGGAGCGGCAGAAAATCTACGCCCACCGTCTTGGCTAACTCGTGCGCTTCTTTCATATTGGGCGCATATTCATGCTTGATAATGGCCTGAAACACGTGGTAAGGAGCGATCGGTTGCCCTTGAGTGCACAGGCGTAAAATCGCGGGGTCAATAGCCATCCCTTTGCGAGCCAATTCCTCCAACCCGTTCGCGCATATGTCTGCGTACTTATCTCTTACCTCGTTCAACGGTCCGATAAACCTGTCGTCTGCCAGGTTCACGTTGTACACCAGCATGTGATACTGGGTTTCGCCCCACAGGCACGATACTTCGACGGCGGGCACAACATGGATGCCGTACTGGGCGGCCTCTTGCTGAAGGGGACGTACGTTGTCGACGCGATCGTGGTCGGCCAGCGCGATCACCGCCAGCCCGAGAGTGTGGGCCGCTTTTGCCAGTGCTACGGGGGTGTAACGCCCGTCCGAGGCGGTTGTGTGCATATGCAAATCTACAAAGGCCTCAGGGCCAACCGTAATCCCTGAAAGCCGTCCTGTGTTCGCGTCTATCAAACGATTTCCAACTCTTCCTCGACCTCTTCCACGCCAGGCACATCGCCCGCGACTTGCTCGGCCTGCTCTATGTCTTCAAGCGAACGCACCTTGCCCGTCAGGTATGCCACGCCGTCCTCTACTTCCACATGAATATTGAGTTCACCTGTGTAAGCATCCGAATGCAAAGCGCGCCTTACACGGGCCGCGATTTCGTCGTCGCCGCCCTGCACGCGCAGAGGAGAGTCCTCTTCATCTTCGGTTTCGTCATACGAATCGGAGGCGAAACCACCTTTTACACCTGCGTTGTTCAAGGGACGGGTGGTCATTGGGGGATCGGTGGCGGGGTAGTATGGCTCGCCCTCTTCGACCGCTTCTATGACATCAACTGTGCCGGGGCTGTCCATGAAATCGGGTTCTTCGCCTTCGACCAGCCAACTGCTGTCCAGGTCAAGCACATCCATATTATTGCTCATTCGCTCTGTATCCATGCTGGGGTCAATCAGCCGTTCCATATCTTTGTCAAGAGGAGTGTTGCCTTCGTCGATGTCCTTCTGAGTGTAGTCCGACGGCCTGGCCGCAGAGTCCACCGCAGTCACAGGGTCGTCGGCCGGGGTGTGCGATATTATTTCGTCTGGGTCGGTCCTTTGTTCGACCGGTCGAGCCGCTTCACCCTGCTCTGTACGCGAATCACGCGAGTCGATCTGGCGGGCCGGATTGCTATTTTCCATGCTGTTCCTCCGAGAGAGTCTAGTTATATTATATCACAGGGATCGCCAATTACAGCCATGAATCCGAGGCATTAAATAACTTACATATGTCCCGATTCATGGCTCCTGTTTACTGGATTGTATCTTACTAGGGTTCTTCTCCGGGCCAGAATACGTCGAAACTGACTTCGTAACGGCCTCCGTGATAGGGGCCTAAGGCTCGGTATGCTTCTTCGGCCAGGTCAATCACGATACCTTTGGAGCGCACGTAGGGGATGTCGCCGGGCGCTATAACATCGATAAATTGCACGTTCACCGAGTAGTTACCCCTGGTTACACGAGCCATGCGCCCGTAGAGGCCTAAGTCGGCAGGGGCCGACGCGTAGAGCCCGCGCCCCACAAAGTTCTGAGGCAGATTGCCCCACTTCTTGTTCAGGCTGATTATGCGCTCCCAGCTTGTACCCATATACTCCGCGCTGTACCAGGTGGCCTCGCCGTGGAAATCCATCTGGTACCCGGGACGTGCCACGGGTTGGGCAATTGTCGGGTCAAGGCCGGGCATATCCTCTGCTATCTGTTTGTTGAGGAGTTCCACCCCCAGTTGCCCCAGTTGCACACGTCCCCGCGTCCCCAATTCAAAGCGGGCGCGCTCGAAATATTGGACCGTCATACCGTTCTCCTCTGTTTCCTCGGAGATCGGGTAGCCGAAGATCGAGATGCCGCCATGATTGTTCCAATAGGTGGCGAATGCGCCTCCAACGGTGTGACCCGTTTGAGCGAAGTAGGTCCTGCCGCTACCTGCCGATGCGGGGTTGGCCGCCTCGAAGTTGCGCCCCTGTGTTACCAATGAACCCACGGCCGTCAATTCGACGTTCCAGGGGCGTTGACTATTGGCATGATATTCGAAGCGCGCACGCTGGAAATACTGCATCGCGACCCCATCAATTTGCGTTTCCTCGGTAATGGGGTAGCCGTAGAGGGTAAGCCCTCCATTCATCAGCCAGTAGTTGAGAAAGGCATCTTTGATATAATGTCCCGTCTGGCGATAGTAAATCGAGTTTGACGAGTTTGTGCCTGTGGGTGCGGCTTCGGCTACCATTGTCCCGCTACCGGGAGTGGCCGAGAAGGAGATAGGAAGAGCGAGAGTGGGGGATAAGAGAGCGAGGGCGATAGCGAGGGATGCAGAGATCCCAATTTTGCGAAGGTGTATCCGCAAATTTGCGCCTGGTCTCAAACTGAACCTCCTTGCGAAGTGTGACCATGCAGCTTTGTCTGTTAATGCTTGCCCGCAAAACGTGCGCATGGCTTTTGTTCGAGTATATTCTATATTGTTACTACGCCTTTTTTATTGCACTAGAGCGGATTGTAGCCGATGAGATCATCCCCTGTCAATAGCTTCGCACTTGCCAGGCACGATATTGGTGTAATTGTGCTGGCGGCCGGACGTGGCGCACGCATGGGAGGCTCGCTTTCCAAACTTCTTTTGCCCATGCCGGACGGCAGGTCCATACTGGCACACGCGGTGACGAATGCCCTTAGCTTACGCCCCCGTGAGGTAGTGGTAGTGGTGCGTCCTGATCTTCCTGATCTTGTGGACACGCTGAGCGGTTTGCCTGTCCAGGTTGTGTCGAACCCGCGCTACGACCAAGGCATGGGCACATCGCTTGCCGCGGGCGTAGCTGCACTGCGCCACGACGCGCAGGCAGTCCTCGTTCTCCTGGGCGACGAGCCTGACGTGTCTCCATATATCGTGCAAAGGCTTGTGCAGTCTTATCTGTCGAATAAGGCTGCAATTTCCGTGCCCACATATGGCGAGCAGGTGGGCCCACCCACCCTCTTCTCTAGTGACCTGTTCGCTGACCTTGCCGCCTTACAAGGCGACGTAGGCGGGAGGCAACTTTTCGCGCTCTATCCCGACAGGGTCTGCCGTGTCCCGTTCGCCCACGACGAACGCCCAAAGGATATCGATACACCCGAAGACCTGAGGGATTTTAGATAGCAGGTCATTCTAGGGTTACGTACTACCTAATATTCCACGATCGGCGTCCCGTAGTCTTGCGCGGATCGTGCCCTGATGATAAACTAGTGCTAGTAACATAAGGTTCCTCCCGCAAAATAAGGCAGGTCTTTCCAACATGATATTTCGTGCTAACATGACGCGCCGTCGTATGCCGGCTCTTTTGATGGCTGCGCTACTCTCGACCCTCATACCCTCTTCCTTGACCGGGGTGACTTCCGCGCTGGCGGCTCCCTCCGCCGCTCAACCTTCCTCCGCGGCTCCCTTCGCAGATGGCGCGTTCGAGAGCATTTGGACACGTAACGACCTGCCCGTGGCCGACGAGACAATTGGGCGCTCGTGGACATGGGGGCCCGCGCCTCTTGCTTCAGGCCTCGAAACATATCTTGATGCGCCGGACGGCTCAGGTAAACGCCTTGTGCAATATTTCGATAAGGCGCGCATGGAGATCAATAATCCCGGCGCGGATCCCCTGTCGAATAGCTTTGTGACCAACGGTCTCCTCACCGTCGAGCTAATATCCGGGCGCATGCAGGTCGGTGACAGCACATTCGTGAACAACGTGCCGGCTGCTATCGATCTGGCTTCCGACCCCGACGATGCAAATGCTCCCACTTACTCATCATTCGGCACGGTCGCCAATACCTCAGCGGGTGAGCACCGCCAACCCGACAAGTCGGACGGCGGATACGCATCACAGCGTATCAATCGCCAGGGCGATGTGCGAGACGACTCTGCTATGCAGCTTCCGGAAAGCAAGATCGCGTACTTCGAGCCTGCTACCGGGCATAATGTTCCGCATGTGTTCTGGGACTTTCTTAACTCGAAAAGTACAGTACAGGTAGGGATTGGTACCGCGAACAAGCTACTCCTCGATCCATGGGTAGTCGCTATGGGCCTACCCATCTCCGATGCGTACTGGGCCAACGTGAAGATCGGGGGCCAGAACCAGGACGTGCTAATCCAGGCGTTCGAGCGCCGAGTGCTTACTTATGTGCCCGGCTTGCCGCAGGAGTGGCAGGTGCAGATGGGCAACATCGGTCAGCACTACTTCGAGTGGCGCTATGGCACAGCAGGCGTAAGCCCCCAGAAGCCGACCAAGCCTGCGCCCAGCAATCCGGCCTACATAGTCATCCCAAGGCTCGGCGTGCAGACGAAGGTCGAGGCTGTGGGCGTGGACAAGAACAGCAACATGGACATCCCAGCAGACCCCTATAATGCGGCGTGGTACAAGTACGGCCCCGTACCCGGCACGGCGGGCAACGCGGTCATTGACGGGCATCTCGATTGGTACGGCATAAAGGAAGCTATTTTCTACTACCTGGACAGGCTACAGCCAGGCGACCGAATATACATCCGGGACGACCAGGGCGTGGATCGCGCTTTCGCAGTCAGCAAGAACTTGCTTTGCCCGTACGATAAGTGTCCCGTGGACGAAATATTCGGTGCTACCAGCGCTACCCGTCTCAACCTTATTACATGTGCGGGTGTTTTCAATAGGTCCCAACAGAACTACAACAAACGCCTTGTAGTGTTCGCTGATGCGATACAGTAACGGAGGTTAGCAATCTACGTTCTGCGCCACGCAACGGGAGGCGTATATTGGAGCGCATAAACTTTTCGGGTGGGGCGCCGTGGGAACCGATTGTCGGGTACTCGCGTGCGGTTCGTATTGGCCCATACGTTTTTGTGGCGGGTACAACGGCCACCGGTGCTGACGGCAACGTAGTGGGCATTGGCGACCCGTATGCACAGGCGATTCAGGCACTGATGAACATTCAGGCCGCTCTGGAGCGTGCGGGCTCATCTCTCAATCATGTTGTGCGGACCCGTATGTTCGTCACAAACATAGCAGATTGGGAGGCAATAGGGCGCGCTCATGGTGAGTTCTTTCGCGACATACGCCCCGTAGCCACAATGGTGCAGGTCAGCGCGCTGATAGACCCCGCGATGCTGGTCGAAATAGAGGCGGACGCAATTATAGTCTAGCCTGTACGGACCTGCTCTCGTTTTTACTCGAATCCCAAAAATAGCCTTGACATAGATCCACCTGCGCTGTATCATACTTGCACAGTTGGCTAATCACCTTAGATAACCGTCCAACCATGGAAAAAGCCGTAAGTATATACTTACGACCTGAGACTCACTTTCATTGCAAGGAGAGAACCCAATGCCCCTTCTCGTTGCGCCCGACTCGCCGTCTGCCGCCCCCACAGTCACTTTCTCCCTGTCGCCTTTGTACGACATGATTATCTCGCTCACCACGCTTGCGCATCCCGGCGAGCGGCATGAAAGCTGGGTGGCCGACGTCAAGCGCGACCTTTCTCCCATGATGCGCGAGGAGGCAGACTACTTCTATTCTCTCTTTGAAAATCGCCTGGTCGAACTGGCTGTAGACTACCCGGACCACTTTGACATCGAGGGCTTCTTCCGCTACCTGGAAGGGATGTCGCCCGACGACTTCATCTTCTATGCCACGGGCCGCGTGATGTCGCCCGGCGAGATCTCGGCCATGTCCAGCCACCCGCTGCGCTTGCAGGCCGCCTTACTCAAGCAGTATGGGGGCGAGCACAGAATACATGATGAGGGCTGGCGGCAGGCTTTGCAATTGCTGTCGAGCGAGCCCGATGCCCTGCGGACGCGCCTGCTGCGCCTGTTGCGCACCTACTGGCAGAACGTATATCGCCACCAGATGCCCAAGATCAAACCCCAGTGGGAAGAAAGCGTGCGTGAGCGCACCCAGTCGCTCGGCCCCGACCGCCTTACTGCGGTACAGGAACGCTTCCTCGCTAATCGCGCCCTGCCCGTCGAGTACCCCGAAGGTTACCCGCTCGAGAAGGTCATGCTCGTGCCTTCCGTCTTTCTCAAGGTTTCCTCAATGATCATGTATGGCTATGGGCAGATGGTGATCATTTACGACGCTCTCACCTCGGACGAGCACCGCAACGCGATGGCCCATGTGCAGCGCCGCATCGTGGCCGTAGCCCGCGCCCTGGACGACCCGACCCGGATGACGATCCTGCGCGCAATCGCCAAGGACAAAGAGTACTACGGCTCGCGCCTCGCGGCCAAGTGCGGCATTACGCCCTCGTCGATATCGCGCCAGATGCGCGTTCTACGTGATGCGGGACTGATCAACGAGGTCAACCAGGATAACAAGGTGATGTACGAGCTACGAAGGGATTCTATAGAGAAGTTCTGCGAAGATTTGCACGAATATCTCTAGGGTGCCGCGCTTGATATGGCGCCAATTGTTCGCCGTCAGCCTACGCGATGATCGTTTCGACGCGCATTTCCACGATTCGGTCGAGACGGAATGCGCGCTCTTCCTGCCTTAGGTGGCAAAAGCCGACCAAAAACGTTGCTTGCGAATGCAAGGTAACCTTGCGGGGTTGCACCACGCGCACCGTTGTTCTCCCGTCGCTGCCCGTATAGCGTATGCGGAGGGGCGTGTGGGCACGCATGGCTTGCTCTACCAGAGGCGGTAACCCTTGAATGGGGCAGTAGGGTTGTGTGCCGTCCCACTCCATAAGGGGCTTGGGCATTTTCCCGAGGTTCCACCCGTTCATGGAGGTAAGCGACCCCTGCTCGGCCAACATATCGGCCAGCGTCGTAATGCCTCGTGCTTCCAGGTCCCACAGGAAGCGCTTTAGCACGTGCCACGTTATAGTAGCGTCGGCTAGGGCGCGATGCAAGCCCGAAGTTTGTATGCCCAGCGACTGTGCCACATGGCCCAGCCTGTTCGAGCCGAAGGAATAGCACCGTCGCGCCAGTGCAAGCGTATCAAGCACGGGCTTGTTGGGCGGCTCGTAGCCGGCCTGTCGAAGTTCTGCTGAGATGAACGAAAGGTCGAACGAGGAATTATGCCCCACCAGCACCGTGTTGTCTGCTCCCAGAATCTGGAGCAGGTCGGGGGCCAGTTTGCGGAAAGTGGGTGCGTTTTGCACCATGCGGTCGCTGATACCGTTCACTGCCGCCGCCCCACGCGAAATAGATCGCCCAGGATTGACGAGCGATTGCAGTTGGTCTACGATCACCCCGCCCCGCCCGACGACCACAGCCACCTCGCAGATACGGTCGCCTGTGCGCACCGACAGGCCCGTTGTTTCCACGTCTATTACGGCATAAGTAAGTTGCCTGAGAGATAGGCTCTCGGCGTTTCTCGATTCGTGCCTGCTCCCTGCAGTCTTCATGCGGCACTCGCTTTCTATCCTGGCGCGTTCTCAAAATATCTACAATCTCTGTTCATAGTATACCCCTCCTGTCAATTGTGGTTTCCACTTGATTAATCGCCACCTATAGTTTATGAAATACTAATACCTGTAAGTGCAGCAGCCTCCGGCTCTGTATTCGGAGCAGAGGAACCTAGCGTGCAGATACCCAAAACCTTTCAATGTCCACAATGTGGAGCGCCGGTACCGTTTCACTACGGACAAATCAGCGTCGAATGTGAGTTTTGCGGCAACACGATACTGGTGCCTGCAGATTTGCGCCCGCCCCCTCCCACCC
>DATINP010000193.1:0-9434 GCA_035474135.1 Chloroflexia bacterium
GGTGACCAGTGACCAGTGACCAGTGACCAGTGACCAGTGCGTCATGCGTCATGCGTCATGCGTCATGCGTGATTAGCGTTCTACTATCTTAATGACGTAGGCAGGCCAAAATGGGACAGATTTTGCGTAGTTCTTTCGGGCACATTCTAAGAAACAGTCTGAAAGTAGGAAGTAGGAGGAAACGAACTAACTCTCTTTTGTCATTCTGAGCGTAGCGAAGAATCCCGCTCTCCACTGACCAAGCTGGCAATACAACCCAAGCGAAAGCCGACCAGGCAATTGTGTACTGCATTGCCACACTCCTTTCTTATCGCCTACTCAATCCATGCAGCGCTTGGATAGCCCCACCCGGGGTTCATCTTGGCCTGGACATTCTATAGACTTAGTATTTGCTCATCGAAGGGGTATCGTTGGGGAGGCATTATTTGGTTGGTCGGCTCTCGCTTGGTTTGCATAATGGGCTTGGTCGGTAGGGAGCGAGATTCTTCGCTTCGCTCAGAATGACAAGGGTACGTGGGTTCGTTCCCTCGACCTTACCCCTTTTCAGACTGTTTCTAAGCAATCATGAGGAAGCACGCGGATGTTCCCCTCCTAACCAACCAACCCCTTCCTTCTTCCTTCGTGTTCTCTTAACCTTCGTGTTCTTCGTGATCCTCCCCACCCCCTTGGCGATCTTTGCGATCTTTGCGTTTCAATCCTTCTCTTATCCGCCGTCACCTTCCACGCGCCACGCGGGGCCGCCAATCCAGGCGGTCGAGCACCGCGCACAGCGACGCGCTTATCAGGAGGTCGTCGTGGGTGCGCGCGTCTTCGACGCTCCAGCGCAGGAGTTTGCCCGGGGCGTCCGACACCTGCGAGGCGCACGCTTCCACCTGCGTCCAGAACAGGCCCGTGTCGCTCTCGCCGTCCTCGAAGTACTCCTTGTAGCGCCCGCTCTCGACCACGGACAGGAAATCCCAGCCCAACTGTGACTTGCTTTGTGCCGAAAATACGAAAGGCACCACCTTGCCGGGTAGAGCCTGCCCCAGAAAGCCCGCCAGGCCCGCGCCTACGCCCGTCGCGTCCACCACCAGCCACCGCGCTCCCCACACATTGCGGGCGAGGTCGGCCAGCGCGGCGTAAAGCTGTGGGTGCGAAGTGCCCACCCACAGCCTGCGGTCCACCACTCGATAACGTGGGCGCATAACCAGAGGGTCGTCCAATCCCGCGAGGTCAACCTCCACCACGGTGAGCGCGGTGGCGTCCCTGTCAGTTCGCCCCGACGCGCCCGACGGTGGCTCTGTGCCCTTTTCGTCGGCTCCTGCCACGTCGAGCAACAGCGCGTAGTACATGCCCGGGGTGGCAGAGCGCGCGCGTGGGTGGTCGCCCCGCATCTGCGCGCGGCGCGCGGGACCGAACAGGCGGCCTGCGTCGTCTATTTCTTCGAGAAAGTACTCGGTACGGATAAAGGGGTGGTCTCTGCCGAACTGCGCGATGCGGGCGCGCACCTGCTCGCCGTACTCGGGTACATACTGCGCCACCTCCTCCCACCCCACTTTGAACACGCGCCGCTTGCCGTCTTTGCGCTCAAGCTCACCCAGGTAGGCCATCTGGCGGGCGAGTAAGGTTTTCGATGTCCAGACGGTGCCCGAAAAGACCTGGGTGGCGTGCGAGGCCGCGCCCATTGGGTCGAACACAGCGTCCCAACGCGCAGGCAGTACATCCTGCGCCTCGTTGCACACCAGCATGAGCGAAGCAGTTTCGCCGCGAGCCTGTGCGTGCGGGTGGGCCGACAGGAAGCCGCACGTGGCCTTGCCCAGCGAGAGAGTGTTGCCCATTGTGCGCGGCTTGCTGAACAGGGGCGGGGCGGACAGCCGATCGTACAGGCGGCGCCGGGCGATTAACCCCTGCGGACGGTAGGTTGGTGTGACGGTGATGATCGAGCCGCCGCGTAATTGGGCGCGCCACATCAGGTAGGCCGAAAGTTGGGCCAGCAGTTCATCCTTGCCCGACTGGCGGGCGAACACTACTACGAACTGCTCGCCCGCGTGCTTCATGACCGATTGGGCGATGGCCCGCGCCACCTGAGACTGGTAGGGCCGCAGGGCATAGCGGGGCCACGCGGTCGGCGACAGCACCTCCACGTTCTCGATAAAGGCACGGTTTCGTATTTTGTCGGGGGGCATATCACTTCACCACCCTCATAACCAGGTCCAATATGACCGCGCCCGCCACCATCCAGAGGAGGGTGTTCACGCGGGCCTTGATATCGTTCACGTCCTCGCGCATCTCCTCAAGCATGCGGCGGGTCATAATCTCATACACAGAATGGGGGCGGTCGTCCACAGGCTCACCCGCAAACGGTCTTGTTCTAACGCTCATTGTTTTTCTCCTTGTAGTAGTGACCAGTGACCAGCGACCAGTGACCAGTGACCAGTAAGACGACGGGCGACGAAATGCCTATCACCAGGCACTCCGCACCTCCCTACTGGTCACTGGTCACTGGCCACCGGTCACCGGCCCCTCACGAATCCTCGCCCCAGCCCATGGCGCGGAAGATACGCTTAACCTCGAATTGCAACTCGGCGATCTGGTCGCCTGTTGCCGACAGCTTTGGTTGAGCCAGCGTTGCGCGTACTATCGCGTCGGACAGGCGGGCGATCACACCTCCCAGGCGCACAATATCGACAGGCTCGGCTCCCGCGCCCTGATCCAGCAGGCTCTCCTGCGCGATGCCCAGGGCACACCTCAGCGCGGCGATCTCGCCCAGCAGCGACTCAGCGGCATGCGCGCCATCTTCTCGACCTGTCACCGGAGCGGCGGGCGACTTTATCAGTTTCAATCTCATAAGAATCCTCCTGTTCTTTCGTATTACATTCGCGCCATAACTGTGCTACAATGCGCAAAGCGGCGTATAACTACTTAATGACCTATCGCCCCGATTTTGGGACAGGCCATAAACACATCGCTCCGCTGTGGCACACTTTTTGGATTGCCGGTTGCGTACCGGCATAAAACAACAAGGAGGGTGGGAAATGAGCGGTTTAGCTGGAATCCTGTGGATAGTGGCGGTCGTGTTGATAGTGCTGTGGGTGCTTGGCCTGCTATTTAACCTGGCGGCAGGCACTGCAGGCTGGCTGTTGCATCTGCTTCTTGTAGTAGCGTTGATAGTTATCGTCTATAACCTGGTAACAGGCAGACGCGCAGTATAGAACGGCACACGCCACAGGTTATGAGTAAGAGGGGTGATGATCGGGCTTTCTTCTAGCCCAATCAGCACCCCTCTTATGCATGACGTATAATTCCCTTGTGACAAAAGATGAACGCCTCGTCTGGGGATTGGTGGGTGCGCTCGCGGCGATTTACCTCGCGGGCCTTATGCTGGGGTGGGCCGAGCGGGCGCCGTGGCACCTCTTGCTGGTTATAATCGCGATCCTCTTCCTGTTCGGCGTATTCATTACGCGCAAGTAGGATACTTTAGGCAACAAAAAAGGAGGCCAACGCGGCCTCCTTTTTGCATCTCCCTTTTCGGGAGTATATTGCTCTTGTTTAGAAGTGGGTGGCGACGAAGATTGCCGCGTATATTGTCGCCAGGATAACCGACACTACGATCCCTGCCACTACCGGGATCCAGACGGACAACTGCCCGTTGAGCGTGTCGGTCTTGTGGTACGCCTGAATGGCAAGTCCTGAGTGATAGTACTGGTAAATCCGCAAGATCAGAGCGGCCAAGCTGCCGATGACGGGGATTATGGTAAGTATAGCCCCGAGCGAGCGCAGGGGCGCATAGCTCAGGGACAAGAGATAGGCGTGCGTCCAGAAGTCGGTGCCCTGCCCCTTGAAGAACTGCTTGGCAACCCAAAAGGTAACATATGCGCCGATGAAGAACGTGATGAACGTGCCGATTATGCCGGTGATAAGAGCACCGAACGCCGAGCCAATCGCCGAGCCACCGAACAACGTGAAGCTGCCCATACCGCCGAGGTTGCTAAGGCCACTAAAACCACTGAACAGGTTGTAATAAGCAAGTGATGTCAGGAAGCCGAAGATCCCGGTGATGAGGGCCACAATGCCCACGCCCAGGAAGATGTCCTTGCGGTTGGCCTTGGCGATCTCAGGCCCGTAGACCGTGTAATCGGTCTTGGTCACGATGTTCTTGTACTGCTGGAACAAGCGCTGGAAATCACCCTGGCTGAACTTCATATCCATAGCAGGGTTAGCGACGCCGCCCGGCGGGAGGGGATACCCACCCGGAGGTGGGGGATTGGCACCCATACGTGGTGGCGGGGGAGGTGCATAACCACCCTGAGGGGGCGGGGCGTAGCCGCCGGGAGGAGGCGTATAACCACCTTGGGGCGGTGTAGGTGGCGCGTAACCACCCTGGGGAGGCGCGGGCGGGGTGTATTGACCGCCTGTGGGCTGACCTGTAGGCTGAGTAGGCGAACCACCTATATCGCGGGTTTCGTTGCCGCCGGTGGGTTCACCAGGCTGGGATGACTCAGGATTATTCGACATACTTGTAACTCCTTTCTACAGGCCACATACCACCTGTAGATTCAGATTAGGGTCGGCCAGGCTAACGGTTAATAGGCCACAGCAAAAGATTGCATGTGTTTCACGCGGTCGTAGCTAATGGAGACAGAGAATTATGGGCGACCTCAAAGTGCCTAACTTGCGCGTAACTCTAGCACAAGCCTGCTTGATTGTCAATAGTTATGAACTCCTACGCCAAAACCGTGTATAACCCAACCGTAATGACCTATTTACGCGTGAACATGTCGAAATGTTGCGCGAGTGTCAGCAGTTGACACTGGCCCGTGCCTTCCCGTATAATGGCATGTACATTCTATAGACTGCCATATTGCGCCGTCCACAAGCCGGCCCCAAAATAACAGGAGAAAGCGAACAAGATGGTCAAGAGAACATACCAGCCGAAGCGTATCCCTCGCAAGCGCGAACACGGCTTCCTTGCTCGAATGAGCACCAAGGGCGGCAGGCGCGTAATCGCTCGACGGCGGGCCAAGGGACGGTGGCAACTCTCGGTCAGCGACGAGCAAAAGGGCCCGCGCTAGTTAGCGCGGTAACTGCGCTAACTGACCTGAGCTTCCCCTTTTCTGCGCCCTGTTCACAAGCAGGCTTGAACCGAGAACACGGAAGCTCAAAACCACCCATAATTGTAAAGCACTTGGAACGACTGAGTAAAGGCGCGCAATTCGAGCGAGTGAGGCGAGAGGGGCGCACCTGGGGTTCGGAATTGATGGTATTGAACGCAGCGCGCAACAGCGAAAGCCAAACGCGCTGCGGGTTTATCACAAGCAAGAAGGTCGGCAATGCCGTCCACCGCAACCGCGCCAGGAGACTACTACGCGAAGCGGTGCGACTACGCCTCCCCAACATTATGCCTGGCTGGGATCTCGTCTGGATCGCCCGTGCGTCCATTTCCCAGGCACCCTTCCGGGATGTGCTGAGCGAGGTTGATAGCCTGCTGAAACGCAGCCGTGTGCTACGGACGCCCGATCTACCTCCGCTTGCCCCCGCAGGCACACCACCCCAACCTCCCACACCGGCAGACGTGGATCCTTCGTCTGCATAGCAAGTGCCTTCCGTGTACTTGCAACAGTAATCACACAATCGCGTATAATAGAGAGGTTATAATTACAAGTGGCGAAATTGGGCAGTCGTTAATAAATATGTTCGAGGGGTCCGGGTAAGAAAAGATGTTACGCAAACCTGTTCTGTGGATGATACGCGGGTACCAGCGTACCCTGGCCAAAGCGCTACCCCCCGACACCTGCCGGTTTCACCCTACCTGTTCGCACTACGGGTATGAAGCAATAGAAAAGTATGGGGTTATCAAGGGCGGCGGGATGGCCGTGTGGCGCGTTTTGCGCTGTAACCCCTGGAACAAAGGCGGGTATGACCCCGTACCCTGACGGGTTTCTGAACTGAACACTGAGTTTTGTAATGCATAATTCATAACTCCCAACATGGAGAAATAGCTTGGGTGCAATTTGGGACGCAATCTGGCAAACGCAACTTAACATCCTGGTCGCCATCGACTCGGTTGTGCATGTGCCTGCGGTGGCAATCATCATATTTACCATCCTCATCAGGTTGCTCACGGTGCCTCTGACTATGAAGTCGTTGCGCTCGAACCGCAACATGCAGCAGATACAACCCCTGATAAAGGAAGTACAGAAGAAATACAAGGACGACCGCGCCAAACAACAGGAAGAGACCATGAAGCTCTACAGCCAGTACGGGATCAATCCCGCATCAGGCTGTTTGCCTATGATAGTCCAGCTTCCCGTGTTCTTCGCGCTCTACCAGGCGCTCAGGTTCACCCTCGACCCCCATACTACCAACGAAATGTTGAATGGTATCCTTTGGAACAAGGATTGGGTAGACTCGGCGCTGGGCTTCGGTAGCTCCAAATTCCTGTGGCTATCCAGTCTCGGCCAGGCCGACCCCCTGTTCATCTGGCCTGTGCTATCCAGCATATTCCAGTTCCTCCAGAACCGGATGGCAATGCCACGCCGCGACCCGGGCGCAATCGTTGACACCCAGCAGCGCATGATGCAGGGCATGATGCAGTTTATGCCCCTGTTCACGCTGTTGTTCGCCTGGAACTTCCCTGCGGGCAACGTGATCTACTGGGCCTTCTCCAGCATCTTCGGTGCGGCACAACAATACTTCATCACCGGCTTCGGCACATTACCCAAGGTGCCCGGCTTCGGCTGGCTTCCCGAAAAAGAGATTGCCAAGCCCAAAGAGATAGCGCCGCTCGCCCCGGGCGAAGTGCGCAAGAAGGGCATGTTTAGCAAGCTGATGGACAACGCGCTTTCCGCGCAGCAGGCACGCGCCACGGAAGCCGCGACGGTCACTACAGTTGAGGAACCGGCAAATACGCGCTCTCTCATCAGTGGCACAGGCACCAGCCGCAGCAGCACGCGAGGTGCGCGCCCCGAACGTGCGCGTGATAACCGCGATGGAGCCTCGACTACCAGAGTGCGCAGCAAAGGCAGCGAGCCGAATATAAGGATCGTCCAATCGAGCGGAACAAATGCGTCCCCACCGAAATATGCCAGCGACCTCCGCGCCAAAAATGACTCCGGCGCAGCCAACGGCATAACGGGCGCTTCTCTGCCGCCCAGGAAGAAAAACAAGAGATAACACGCCATACGCTCTTCACCAATCTTCGGGTATATTTAGCACCTGTGAAGCATGGCGTAGGACGCGACGCGATATAGAGGAGGCATATTCTTGCGACACGTAGACATTCAGGCCCTCAGCGTGGAAGAGGCTGTGAGGCTCGCGTTGGAGCAACTGGGTCGGACCAGGGACCAGGTGAAAGTGGAAGTGCTGGCAACAGACCCCGGTGGCGACGAAGTATTGGTGCGCGTCACCACTATTGATCAGGCAGACGGGCAAACACGTGGAGGCCACCCCCAGGAAGAAATTTCGCCCAGAGGTCGCAAGCCTTTTGGCAGTTCCGGTGGAGGGGCAGGATCGGGCACACGCCCGAGTGGCTTCGGGAGACGTGACGGCAACCGTGGCCAGGGACAGGCCAACCGCACCGACCGTGGCAACCGCGCAGATTATATGGAGCGACCCCCACGCAGCGCAAGCAACGATCAGTATGAAAGACCCCCACGCGGTAACCGCGCCGAGGAGATGCCCGTAGCGGAAGGCGACTTCGACGAAGACGACAACCGGGGCAACCGCATCGAAGGCGCAGCAGGACAGGGCGTACGCGCTCCCTTCACAGGCGTAACCCTCGACGAATCACTCCTACCCGGCGCAGTTGCCGAGGGCGAGGCGGCAACTCCCAAGGATGCGATCGCCCCTATGGCCGCCGAGATACTACAGACTATCCTGAATGGCATGCGCGTACACGCCAAGATCGTTCGCCGCGAACCGGCAGAAGAGGGCGAAGCCGCCTTCCCCGACGACAGCGATGCCCTGGTGCTGAACGTGACCGGCCTCAACGAGCGTGAGCAGAACAACCTGGTAGGCAGGCGCGGCGAAACACTCGAAGCGATACAGTTCCTCCTGAACCTCGTGCTGGGCAGGAAAGCCGACCTGTGGGCGCGCGTAACCGTAGACATCGAAGGCTACAGACTGCGCCGCAAGATGGCCCTGATAAACCTCGCCCGCCGCACAGCAGAGCAGGTGCAGACCCGCAAGCAGGCCATCCCTCTGGAGGCCATGTCCCCCTACGAGCGCCGCATAATCCACATGACCCTGGCCGACAGCCCCACCGTCATCACGGAGTCCACAGGCGCCGAACCAGAACGCCGGGTAGTAATCCTGCCCAGGCAAGACGAGCCGGGTGAGTCAGGCGAGTCGTAGACCGTAAGTCATACGTGATGCGTAATACGTCAGAGGGGTGCTGACTGGTGGGTTTTCTCTTAGCCCATTGATCAGCACCCCTTCGTCTATTGTCATTTTGAGCGTGGTGAATTGGGCCGCTTCGGCACGCATGACGCATGACGCATCACGTATGACTTACGGTCTACGACTCGTCCACCCGAACAGTCCCTTACGCTGGGTGGGCTGCGTGGGGTCGAGGGGGATCTCCTCGTCCGATAGGATGCGGGCCGGGTTGGTCTCGGTCATGGCACGTACAGCCTCCCCTCCCACCAGGTCTTCTGCCACCGTCAGCGCCCCACTCACTCTTGGGCTGCGCCAATCGGCCCTATGCGCGTCGGTAGCGAAAAACTGCACGAGGTTATGGCGCACAAGAGTTTCTGCGCACCTTTTCGTGCCGGGACCTTGCTCGCCAGTCAAAGCCATGGCCGTCACCTGTCCCAGCACGCCCCGCGCCGCCAGGGTGTACATCTTCGCGGGATCGGCCTGTATTGCGGTGTAGCGTTCAGGGTGCGCCAGAATGGGTATATAGCCCGCCACCTGCAAGCCAAACAAAGCATCCTCGGCGTAGAGAGGCCACGGTTGGTAGGGCAGTTCAACCAGCACATACCTGCTTTCGACCAGCGTCCAGAGTCGCCCCGCTTGCAGGTCGTCCACAGTGTCGGGCTGTAGAAATATCTCCACTCCCAACTCAAGTCTAAGGGTCAATCCCGCATCTTGCCAGGCGGCTCGCACCGCATCCAGCCGGGCCTGCATATCCTCGCGGCCAAGCGCAGCCGCTTCTTTGCTATGCGAAGTAGAGATTATGCCCTCTATGCCCTCACGATCTGCGATCTTGCCCATCGCTACCGACCCAGCCATATCGGCAGGCCCATCGTCAACGCCCGGAAGAATATGCGCGTGTATGTCAATCATGCTGGGATGCTCTCAAATCGTGTGCCTTTCTTGGTAATTGAAACGCAAGAATCATAGGGATTGAAACGCAAAGACGCAAAGATCGCAAAGGATTAAGACGCGGTCACAAAGATCACGAAGACTATTCTAAGGAACTATCTGAAAAGTAGGAAGGAGAAGAAGACGAATCC
>DATINP010000194.1:0-3484 GCA_035474135.1 Chloroflexia bacterium
GCTTGCCGGCGACCTCGCGCGACCTGACAACTCTGATTGACCGGGCGGACGCGATCGTAGCAGCGCCCGCCGCCCTGGCGCTCTCCCAGCTGGCATCCACAAGTGCGCCCATTGCCACGTGGGGGGACACGCGATCCCTGCCGCGCGTCAAGCGGGTCGACGGCCCCGAGGATCCGGCCCTGGATGCGTTTCCCCGTTCGCCGGGCGCCTGACGCGCGGTTTCATTGCTCGTCGCCCGTTGCCCTTGTTATGCTATACTGATCCCTGACACGACCGTAGAAGGAGACTGTTTTGGATCGTACAAAAATTATGGCCGCCGTCAAGCAAATACTGGAAGCGATCGGCGAAGACCCCACGCGCGAAGGGCTGGTTGATACCCCGCGTCGCCTTGCTGATATGTACGAAGAAGTGTTCGCAGGTCTGACAATTGACCCCGCCGAATACCTCGCCGTAGGCTTCGAAGAACACCATAAAGAAATGGTGGTGTTACGCGACATTCCCTTTCAGAGCATGTGCGAGCACCACTTACTTCCCTTTGTCGGCAAGGCGCATGTCGGCTACATTCCAAATGGTCGAATCGTAGGGCTGTCCAAGCTGGCGCGTGTGGTCGACGGATTTGCACATCGCCCTCAGCTTCAAGAACGACTCACCAGCCAGATCGCCGATGCGATAACTGAAACGGTCCACCCCACGGGTGTAGGGGTCGTTATAGAAGCACAGCACTTCTGCATGATTATGCGTGGTGTCAAAAAACCGGGCAGCACGATGGTAACGTCGGCCATGCGCGGCCTGTTCAAGACTAACCCGCCAACCCGCGCTGAGTTCCTTGAGTTCATACGTGACAGATAACACCCGTCTGACGACCAATGGGAAACACTCTTGACAGGCTAATATCCGAGATACGACAGCGTACCCTCGTCATGGGGATCCTGAATGTTACGCCCGACTCATTCTCCGGCGATGGACTGGGCGAAGATATCGAGGCCGCCGTCCAACAGGCTCACAAGATGGCGCACGATGGCGCCGACATCCTCGATGTCGGGGGACAGAGCACCCGTCCCGGTGCGGACGTTATCCCCGTCAAAGAAGAACTGAGGCGCGTAGTCCCGGTGATTGCCAGGCTGGCCTCCACAGGCGGTCCAGAGGTCGCAATCTCGGTGGACACCAACCGCTCTCGTGTAGCCGAGGAAGCCCTGAGGGCCGGCGCACACATAGTCAACGACATCTCCGGCCTGCGCGACGACCCGTCAATTGCCGACGTAGTGGCTCGCTACAATGCAGGTCTGGTAGTCATGCATATCCAGGGCACTCCCCGTACAATGCAGGTCGCACCACACTACGACGATCTGCTGGGCGAGGTAATAGCGTACTTACACGCCGCCGTTGACAGGGCCATCTCAGCAGGCGTGCCAAAGGAACACATCTGGGTTGATCCGGGTATCGGGTTTGGCAAGACCCTCGAACACAACCTTGAACTTATCAGGCGGCTGCACGATCTGAAGTCTCTGGGCTGCGCGATTCTAATCGGCACTTCGCGGAAAGGCTTCATTGGACGCATCCTGGCAACGCTGAATAACGGTGACGCACCGCCCCCACAGGAGCGTGTTGCAGGCACTGGAGCAACCCTGGCCATCAGCATTGCCAACGGTGCAAATATAGTACGAGTTCATGATGTAGCTCCCGCCGCACAGGTTGCGCGAGTGACAGATGCCATCGTCCGTGCAACCGGAAACAATACGAACTAAATGACGAAAGTATATCTTGGGTTAGGCTCCAATATGCATGACCCGCCCACTCAGCTGGAAACCGCTGTCGCCGCCCTGCGAAAGCTGCCTACGACGCGCGTCCTGCATCTGTCGCCCATTTACGCGAGCAAGGCCTGGGGTAAAACTGACCAGCAGGACTTCGTGAATATGGTTGTCGAAATCGAGACAGAAATTGAGCCAGCGGACCTGCTGAGGCAAGTCAAATACATAGAGGCAGTACAGGGACGCGTTCCGGGCGAGCGTTGGGGGCCGCGCCCATTGGATATTGATATACTGTTATACGGAGATCAAAGGGTGGATGCGCCCGGTCTCGTGATACCACACCCACGGATGTGGGAGCGTGCGTTCGTACTACGGCCCCTCGCCGATCTGGCACCTGACCTTGTGGCGCCCGGTGGAATGCCGATCCAGGGACTACTGGAGCGCCAGGACATCGCCTCCCAGGGCGTGTGGCCCTCTGCAAACGAAACGAGCGACACCGCGCCCATCGCCTCGGCAACCGACAGAAAGATAGCAGAATGAGAAAGAATCGATTGGTCTACACGTTGTTAAGCCTGGTACTTCTAGCGCTTTTCGCTCTGCCTGGGAATAGCTTGGCCCAGGAGTCCTCGTCCTGGACGGATATCGGCACTCTTCCGGCAGGGACTTGGAGCCTTGCCAGCGACGGCGCAAATACGTCGTCTCTGTACGCGCTCGGAAGCAGCGGGATACAGCGCAGTACCGATCGCGGCACCAACTGGTCGACCTGTAACCGCCAGGCCAGCACGATGTTCGTGGTTACGCCGTTACCGGGCGCTACCGATCATACTTTGCTCTATGCAACTACGCCTAGCGGCTTGCGGCTCAGCAACGACGGCTGTGCTACCTGGCAGGATGTGTCAACCGACGGAATAGCGCCGTCGGCTGCGCACATTCGCTGGCTCGCTCCCTATCCCAATAATTACTCGATACTGTACGCGGGAATGGATGGGCTGGGGGGCCTGTATCGCTCGACCGATACGGGTGCACACTGGCAGGGAGCATCCACAGGCCTCCCAGCCGGAGCCTGGGTCACGTCCCTGGCCGCTGATCCAAAACACCCTTCAAACGTCTTCGTATCTGTGCGCTACACAGGTCGCACCCAGCCTCCCGCCTATATCTTTGCATCAACTGATGGCGGCTTGACGTGGAATTCCTCCAGCAAAGGCGTCTACGTCACCCCGGACGGCGACGGCGCGGTGGTAGCTCTCGCCTGGAGCGGCGGCAACCTGCTCGCCGCCACCACCCACGATGGCCTCTATCGCTCAACAGACATGGGCACCACATGGAGCACGTCCATCACGCCGCGTGCCACGACTGGGCAGGCAGCAACCTCGGCGCCGCGCATTGACTCCATGTCGTCCACTCCAGATGGCGTCCTCGTGCTTAGCACCTCCGACGGCGCCTACGCCTCAATCAACGGCGGACAAAGCTGGCAGGCTTTTGGACCGGGCGAAACCACGGGCAAGGCCTCCCTGCTCTACGTCGACAGCAACAGCGGACGAGTCCTGATGTCCACCGGTAGTACTTTACGCACGTACGTTATACCTCAGGGCGTAACCAGCATTCCTGCGCCTTCGCCAACGATCGCGCCTTCGGCAACGGCTACGCCTCCTTTGCCGCCCCAAGTGCCAACTTACACTCCGATTCCGCCAAGCCCCACGTCCACAGCAACGGCCACACCGATCCCGCCCAGCCCG
>DATINP010000195.1:0-7634 GCA_035474135.1 Chloroflexia bacterium
TACTAATAGGGAGGATACAGTAATGAAGACTATTATCCGCGTGAAAGATTGGATGACCACGCCCGCAAAAACAGTGGATATCAACACGCCCGTCGCCGATGCATATAACGTAATGATGGAACAAGGTATCAGGCGCTTGCCTGTAGTGGACGGCGATAAACTGGTGGGAATAGTTACCCTTGGCGACCTGCGCGAGGCCCGCCCTTCGCCCGCCACCAGCCTCAGCATATACGAGCTAAACTACCTCCTCTCAAAGCTGACGGTGGACAAAGTAATGACACACGATCCTTTCGTGGTATCGGCGACAACGCCGATCCAGCACGCAGCCAGGCTTATGCTCGACCGCAAGGTGGGGGGACTGCCCGTGGTAGACGAAGAAAGTAACTTGCTGGGCATCATCACGGAGTCCGACATTTTCAGCATGCTGGTTGACCAATGGGATTACTTCACCAACCGGCAAGTAGACCCCGGCGTCTTTGCTTCCCTGGTAGCTGAAGGCCTTAACGGATCGCAGGTCGGGCGGGTCCTGGATCACAAGTCGTAGAGCCTGGATCAAGCATCGCATGCATTTTTCGATTTAGCATTTTCGCCTCACCGGGAAGGAGTTCTATATGAAACTATTTAATGGTGCCCATCAGGGAGCACACATCATGGAGATGGAAGGCACCGACGAGAGCGACCAGGCCTATCTCGACGTTATGGCAGGCGATGAGGATGCTCACCCGCCGACGTATATCGCCACTCGTTACATCTCGCACTGGCCCCCGACCCCGCCTCCGCTGGAGGATAGTGGATGGATAGACCGCTGGCCAGCTGAATACAAAGACAAACTAACCACTGCGGATGATGCTCTAAAATTGGTCAGGTCCGGCGACAGAGTGTATGTCGGTGGGGGCTGTGGCGAGCCGGTTACGCTGGCCCAGGCTCTTGCTCGTCGCAAGGACGACCTGCATAACGTCGAAGTGGTGCATATTCTAACAGCCGGGCACGCAGCCTACACGTCACCTGGCATGGAAGAGGCGTTCAGGGTGAACTCACTGTTCATCGGTCCTAACGTGCGCGAAGCCGTACAGACCGGGCGCGCAGACTTCACGCCTGTGCTCCTCTCCGAGATCCCTCGGCTCTTCCGGGAAGGCTACCTACCCCTGGATGTAGCACTCATAGCACTTTCGCCCCCCGACGAACACGGCTATTGCAGTTTCGGTGTGGAGGTAGGCACCACCAAGCCAGCCGCAGACAGCGCGACCATCGTGATCGCCGAGATAAACCCCAATATGCCGCGCGTATGGGGCAACTCATTTGTCCACCTGAGCCAGATCACGGCCTGTGTACCTGTGGACTACAAACTACTTGAGATGCCACAGGGCACACCTTCGACCCTCCACAAGGAGATTGGCAAGCACGTGGCAGGCCTCATCAACGACGGCGACACATTGCAAATGGGCATAGGGGCCATACCGGACGCCGTACTCTCGTTCCTGGGCGACAAACACGACTTGGGCATCCACAGCGAAATGTTCTCAGATGGCATTATGGACCTGGTCGAACGCAGGGTGATCACAGGCAGTAGCAAGAACTTCCTTCCCGGCAAAGTTGTTGCAGCGTTCATGCTGGGGACCGAGCGTCTCTACAGGTTCGTTCACAACAATCCGCTCATCGAGATGCGCACCGTAGACTTCACCAACGACCCCTTCGTCATCAGCCGCAACGACAATATGGTCGCCATCAACTCCGCCTTACAGATTGACCTGACGGGCCAGGTTTGCGCCGACTCGATAGGCCCAAGATTCTACAGTGGGGTGGGCGGACAGGCCGATTTCATGCGAGGCGCGGCACGCTCGGTGGGCGGCAAGCCCATCATAGCCATGCCCTCGACCGCCATGGGTGGCAAGATATCCCGCATCGTGCCAATGCTCGACGCGGGGGCCGGGGTAACCACTACCCGCAATGACGTCCATTACGTGGTGACAGAGTATGGGGTAGCCAATCTCTACGGCAAGACTGTTAGGGAGCGCGCCGAGGCCCTGATAGCAATCGCCCATCCCGACTTCCGCGAAGAATTGCGGGCAGGCGCCGCGCAGAGGTACATGACAAGGATCCAGTAATAGCTTCGCTCCGATGATGTATCACTCCCATCCTTGCGAACAGCGCAACTCAGAACTCAGAACTCAGAACTCGGTAAACAGGAGGAAAACGATGAAAGGCCAGATTCTAGTACCACTTGACGGCTCAGAGCTTGCGGAAAGTATTTTGCCGAACGCCCTGGCTGTTGCACATATCACCGATAGCTCGCTGGTGTTGCTCCATGCGGTGCCTGCTTTGTCGGTTGCCGAAACCATGACAGGTATGTACCCGATTTCACCACCGGTTTGGGAAGACTGGGAGAACCAGACTGAAGTGGCGCAGAACTATGTTGTAGACATCGCTACGAAACTGGCGGAATCAGGCTTCACCAGCCAAACAGAGGTCGTGCAGGGTGAGGCGGCAACCGCCATCGTCAACTACGTGAAAGAACACCCGTCGGTTCGCATGATAGCGATGGCGACCCATGGGCGAAGCGGATTGGGGCGCTTGATCCTGGGTAGCGTGGCCGACAGGGTACTGCATACATCACCCGCGCCCGTGTTGCTCGTGAGGACAACCGGAAACGTGGACACAAATACCGAACTTGTAGGCTCAGCGCCCGCCCTCTATAAGACAATACTGGTGCCGCTCGATTCGTCACTGCTGGCGGAACAGGCGTTGGAGCATGCGCTTGATCTCGCTACTACAGAGAGCACAACCATCTTGCTCGTCACCGTGCTGCCGAACCCTCAACAAAGGATCGGGCTGAGTGATACGTTCGCACCCCTGTGGCTGGAAGAGGTACAGAAGAGCGAAGCCAACAGGTTGAAGGACTATCTCCTGGCCACAGCACAGAAGTTAAGGCGTCGAGGATTGAAGGTGCAGGCCGAGACGCCAACCGGGAACCCTGCGGCGGCGATCATACGCACCGCCTTGAAGCGGCGTGCCGACCTCATCGTCATGACCACCCACGGCAGGAGCGGGTTCCAACGACTGTGGTTAGGCAGCGTAGCGACGAGCATTGTCCACCAGAGTACTTGTCCCATCTTGCTTGTTCGAAGCACCGAGCAATCAGCACAGGAGCAAGAGCAGGCACAGCCAAACATCGAGCAAGAGATCGCTCATTAGAGCGTCCTGCTTCGTGCACCTGGAAATAAACTAGGAGGCCGAAAGATGGACATTACATTGCAAAAGCCCTGGAGTTTGTGGGTAGAGGACTTTCCGGAGACCGGCACGGCAGCTGATAAGTTGCGCTTCTTCCTGAACTACGCAGTGCTGGCCCCGTCGAGCCACAACTCACAGCCCTGGTTATTTGACATAACAAGCAGGCACCTGGACCTGTACGCCGACAGAACACAGTGCCTGCCCGTGGCGGACCCGGAGGACAGGGAGCTTAAAATAAGCTGTGGAGCTGCGCTCTTCTTTCTGCGCATAGCGATCCGGCACTTCGGCTACGAGGATATAGTCGAGATATTGCCCGACAGGTCTAGACCCGACCTGCTGGCTCGCGTACGGCTCGGTGATCAAAAGGCAGCCACCAGGGACGAGCAGGTGCTGTTCGAAGCGATACCTAAGCGCCATACCAATCGCAAGCCATTCCAGGAGCGCGCGCTACCCGTTGCCTTGCCCAGCGCACTGTCGAAAGCCGCAGAGGCCGAAAATGCGTACATCACATTCATAGATTCGGACGCGGAGCGCAAGGCTGTTGGCGAACTGATCGGAGAGGCGGACCGCACACAGTGGGCCGACAAACGGTTCCGCCACGAGTTAGCCGCCTGGGTGCGCACCACAACCGCTGCAAGCTACGACGGCGTCCAGAGTAATCTGCTGGACATGGGCGACCTCAATGCCTACGCGATCCCGCACGTCATACGCAATTTCGACCTGGGCAGCGGGCAGGCAGCCAAAGATCTCGTATCTGTGGCCGATACGCCTGCGCTCTTCGTCTTGGCGACCGACAGCGATACACCTGCAGACTGGGTGGCGGCAGGACAAGCACTAGCTCGTGTGCTGCTCCGTGCGGCGGTAGAGGGGGTGAGCGCGTCGTATCTCAACCAACCGATACAGGTGCCGCCGCTGCGAGACACCCTGGCCGTGCTTACAGGTTCGGCACGCTATCCACAGGTGATGTTGCGCATGGGCTACGGCGATTCGTTGCCGCCGACCCCCAGGCGCAACCCCGAAGTCCTATAGCAAGAGGGCGGGCGTTTCCGAGCCTCGACGCGTTCACTACAGGCAACCTCCCTACAATACAATACACTTCATCCAAACCCGACTTCCGTTGTGACAACTCAGCCGCAACGGAAGTCGCACCATCCGCCAAAGGAGATTGCTCGCGAACAGGAGCGTGGTAAAATAGCGGCAGATGGAAACCCAGGTTCTTGACGCGCCTATTAGTACCACAACATTGACTGTTGCCCGTCCTGACTTACTGTACAGGGTAGTCCTGGGCGTATTACTGGTGGTTAGTGTAGGGGTACGCCTGTTCGGAATCGGTTGGGGCATCCCCAACTTCGATGCCGCTCGGATGCCAACCAGCGCCTATCGCAACTCGTATCACATTGATGAAGACAACTTCATCTGGGGCCTGATGCAAATGCGCCCCTCCGAGGGGAACTTCGATATAGTGGATTATCATTGGGGTACGCTCCAATTTTTCCTTATTGATGGGGTCTTTCTCGGAGCGGAAGCCACGGGAATATTGCCCGCTCCCTGGGAAACCGCCTTCCGCGACGGCGACATCAGCGCAATCGGGACGATGTATGAACTGGGACGATTGATCTCTGTCGCTGCGGGGGTGGCAGGAGTGTTCATTGTCGTTGCGCTCGGAACGCTGGCAGGGGGACGTAGGGCCGGGCTCGGGGCCGGGGTTGCCTATGCCCTCGCGCCGCTGGCTGTCGTCGAGGCCCACTACCTGACCAACGATATTGTGATGAGCGTACTGGTGGCCGCTTCGCTGCTGGCGGCGGCGCGAGGGGCACAACGGGGCCATCTGGGCTGGCTGTTGGCCGCAGGTCTACTGCTGGGCCTGGCTATCTCCGACAAATATTCGGCTAGTTTTGCGGCCCCTGCTATCCTGCTGGCTCAGTTGTTTGCCTGGCGAACAGATCGCGAGCGCCACAACACTCTTTTGCCGTCACTGTCCTATCTCATCCTGCCCTGGCTCGCGGTCCTATCAGGATTCGTGCTGGGCGAGCCGTACCTGCTGTTCGTGCCCGGCAAGCTAATTGCGGGTATCCACGATACGATGAATGGCAACGCAGCCGACCCGTCGCTTGGGCTTGCACCAGCGATAGATATGCTCAAGTGGCAAGCAGAGAATCTGGGTTGGCTCGGACTGACCTTGCCATTGGCGATACTCGCGCTTGGGGGCATACTTATCATGATTGCGCGGTGCATTTATGCACCGCGCACTACTCATCGCGCAAATCGACAGGTAGGCCAGAACTCAGAACTCAGAACTCAGAACTCAGAACCCGGCAAAGCCACAGGCGCAATCTTGCTGGCCGCACTGTTCGGCTTGATTTTGAGTCTCGCGCTCAATCGAATCTTCATGCTCCGGTATAGCCAGCCCTTGTTGCCTATTTTGTCGGTGGCAGCGGGTGTTGGCTGGGCGAGCATTCCGCGACCCACTTTGCGCTGGACAGCCGGAGTTGTAGCTGTTGTGGTCGCCGGGTTGATTACGCTTGGCCAACTTTCGCTACTGGCAGGCCCTCACCCGGCCAACGAGCTACTTGCATGGCTTGACACCAACCTGAAGCCAGGGCAGCAAGTAGCGCGCCTCTGGCCTGAATACCCACCCCTGGATGGTGGCAGCATTAAGTTGATCCGCCTTGACCCCTGGCACGCGGTAATGCCTGCGGGTGCGGATCCTGACTACATAATTATGGATAACATGGCGCTTGGCCCTCCCGATCCCACGCTAACGGACCTGATAACGACCAAATACCGGGAAGTAGTCACCTTCACGGCGAAACCACAGGTCGGACCGTTCACCTGGGACGAAGGTATAACGCCCCACGATTGGAAATATAGTCACCCCACTTTCACAGTTTACGCCCGACGATGAGCAAATTATGAGAGTGTTTCGTGTGCTATAATCCGCCATGGGCCGAAATTGAGCAAAGGCTCGGTAGAGTAAGGACAGTTGGTTGGGGACCAAAGCAGGCGACATAATTAAAGGAGCACGTGCAAAACCCTGGCGGGTGTTACCTTTGCCGGGGCTTTTTACCCTGACCCTGGGTCACGTGGCCCTGATAATGTCCATCCTGATCGGGGCTGCTCTTCGCCTGGTGGGGTTGGGCCGGAACAGCTTCTGGACCGACGAGCTTTATGTCGTCTGGGAGGGCAGGCAGCCCCTCGATGTGCTTTTCAACCCTATGCTGCACGTTCAGCATCCGCCGGGATATCGCCTCGCGCTCCACATCTGGATGGGGGTTGGCACAGCGGAAACCTGGATACGGCTCTTGCCCGCGCTTGCCGGCATAGCCCTGATTCCCGTGGCATGGGCGCTGGCGAAAACACTCTGGCCGGAGCACGAATCAGCGGCGGGGCTGGCTGCCCTCTTTGTTGCAACGTCGCCCTTCCTGTTGCACTACAGCCAGGATGCCACGAACTATAGCTGGACAACCATCTGGGTTGCATTGAGTGCGCTCCTGCTTATTAATGCCTGGCGTAAAGACCGTGGCTGGCTTTGGGCAGCATGGGCCGTATCGCTGGCGGTTACTTCATACAGCTACTATTACACTATATTTCCAATAATGCTGGAAGCAGGGGCCGCAATCTGCGTGGGGCTATGGGGCATGCGACTGAAGCATGAGGGCGCTGCACGCAGATTGCTCCACGCTGCACTGGCGGTCGTGGTAGCGCTTATACTTTATTCGCCATGGGCCGTGGTGCTTATGCTGAACCGGGACGCCATTCAATCCCCTCTTTTCCCCCTCTACTGGGACGGCTATCCCGTTGTCTGGATTCCTCAACTACTGGTGGGTTTCCCGAATGACATTTTCTGGCAGTCACCATGGGGCCTATACCTGGGCTGGGCGATATTTCTCGTAGGCACAGGATACCTCCTCTTACGCATAACGCTCCGAAGAACACGGGGCACTATGTACGCCCTGGCTGTATTCCTCTGGGGCCTGGCGTCCATTCTCGGCGCCTATATCGCCCAGCGCCTAACCGCCCCCCCTCCCGATGTCGCCGACTGGGTACGCTTTGCCGCGTTTGCAGCGCCCGCCCTGTTGCTGGGCATAGCGGCCCTCCTCGCGAAATTACGCCCACCCTTCAAGGTGATTGCTGTAGGCGTATGGTTGCTGCTCGCTGTAGTTCAGTGGCAGGGTGAGCTAGCGGCACCCCCGCGACAGGACTGGCGGGGCGTGTACTCGACGCTATCAGCCCAGGCGAAGCATGGTGATGCCTTGCTTGCATTCACCGCGTTTCATGCGGGCGCGGCTGCGGCCTACTACCCGCTGCCCGTGCACTTCCGGACGAAATCGGCCGCAGCAAACTTGTAAAACTCTACGGCAGCGCGCTGCCGCTCGGCGACGCCGTAGTCGCCGAGGCGGCGCGGC
>DATINP010000196.1:0-11047 GCA_035474135.1 Chloroflexia bacterium
GGCGGACGACCGATGGAGCTAGCAAGTGTTCTGTCGTCCGCCGTCCGTCGCCCGTCGTCCGTACTACGCATTCGCGTACTGCACCTGTTCGTGCGCATGGTAGGATGAGCGCACGAGCGGGCCGCTCTCGATATGTTTGAAGCCCATCTCCATGCCGATAGCTTTCAGTTCCTTGAACTCGGCAGGCGTGTAATATCGCATTACGGGCAGGTGACGGAATGAAGGGCGCAGATACTGGCCGATAGTCACGATGTCTACGCTATGGGCGCGAAGATCTCTAAGCACCTGCACAACCTCGTCGAACTCCTCGCCCAGGCCCACCATCAGGCCAGACTTGGTGAGTATCGTGCCGGAAGGGTTCATGTCGCGGGCCTTCTGCAATAGCTCGAGCGATCGCTCGTACTTGGCCTGGGGGCGCACAATGTAGTAGAGGCGAGGCACCGACTCGATGTTGTGGTTGAGGATGGTCGGCTCGGCATCCATTACCAACTGCAAAGCCCACCACACGCCCTTGAAGTCGGGTATCAGCACTTCCACACCGCAGCCTGGCACGTACTCGTGCGTCTTGCGGATCACCTCGGCGAAGATCTCGGCCCCACCATCGGCTAGCTCATCGCGGTTGACCGACGTAATGACCGCGTGTTGAAGCTGTAGGCTCTCTATGGCCCGTGCCACCTTCTCCGGCTCCTTGCGGTCGAGAACGGACGGCCGGCCTGTCTTGATGGCGCAGAAGCCGCACGAGCGCGTGCAAGTGTCGCCCAGGATCAGGAAAGTGGCCGTGCGGTGCTCCCAGCACTCGGAAATATTGGGACAGCGGGCCTCCTCGCATACCGTGTGCAGGCCCAACCCGCGCATTAGCCCTTTGAGGTCACGGTAGTTCTCTCCCTGCTGCCATTTGACAGTCAACCAGGGCGGCTTACGTTCCAGGGGCACGGGCCCGTCGCTAATGGGCCGCGCAGGCCCGCCTGGTCTGCTGTAAGGCTTCAATTCAAGAGGAGCATATGATGCATCTGTTGTGGGAACCTGTTCTGCCATTTTCTGTTCCACCTTCCATTTGTTAACGAACTTTTATATCACCGTGTGCTTATTATAACCCATTTGTTTGACGGCGGACGGCAGACGGCGGACGACCAAGGAATGCCGTCTGCCGTCTGCCGTCCGCCGTCTGCGCGCGCTACAGCCCCGAATTGGTGGCGCTGAAGCCTTCGATGGACTGCTTGATCGTGCGCAGGAAACGTGCGCCCACTGCGCCGTCAAGGATCCGGTGGTCGAGAGCAATCGTAGAGTACATCATGCTCCTGATGGCTATCGCGTCGTCAATTACCACGGGGCGCTTGACTATCGCTTCCATCGTCACGAGGCAGGCTTGCGGTTGGTTGATGATCGAGTGGGTCATCACCACGCCCAGCGAGCCGGTATTGTTCACCGTGATAGTGCCGCCCTCGATCTCGGCCAGGGTCAGTTTGCCTGCTCGTGCCTTCTCGGCAAGTTCGTACAGCTTGCGGGCGATACCTGTCACGCTGAGGTTGTCAGCGCCGTGTATCACGGGAGCGATCAAGCCCTGGTCGCCCAGTTCGATGGGAACGCTGACGTTGATCTCGTGCCGCAGGATTACGCCCTGCTCATCGCTCCAGATGGCGTTGGTCTGGGGAACCTGCTTGATAGCTTCTACCACAGCCTTGATGAAGAAGGAGTAGTAGGTCACCGGGATGCCTTCGCGCTTTTCGAAATCGGCCTTGATGCTGTCCCGGTACTTGACCATGTTGGTCATATCGATCTCGATGGTCGTCCAAGCGTGGGGTGAGGTGTGCACGCTCTCCACCATGTGACGGGCAATGGCGCGGCGCATCGGCGTCAGGCCCAATGCGGTATCGCCCATGAGGGGCGCGGGAGCCGGAGCAGCCGCAGGAGCAGGTCTCGGGGCCTGTGCAGCCGGAGCAGGTGCAGCAGAAGGCTGTGTAGGAGCGGGAGCCGCAGGAGCGGGGGCCGCGCCGCGCTGGGCTACGTACTGGAGGATGTCCTCCTTCGTTACGCGGCCACCCAGGCCCGTACCCTGTACCGCGCTCAGGCTGACGCCGTGCTCTTCGGCGAGGCGGCGCACAGCGGGGGTAGACCGCCGCTTGAGTAGCTCGTCTTCGCTCTCAATTCCACCTGCGGACGGAGCAGCATTCGTGCCCGCATACATCTCGGCAGGGCCCTGGGGCATAGCGCCCGCCACGGAAGCCGTCATATCGGCAGGCATGGAGGGGAGGGGTTGGTGCTGTGGCTCTTTGCGGCCATTCTCACCTGGTGCGGCTGCTGCCGGAGTAGGAGCAGGTGTCGGTGTGGGAGCGGGTGCCGGAGGGGTCGCCTCGGCAACGGCCACGGGCGCAGGTGCTACGGGCGCTTGTGCCGCCGTCGGCTGGGGCGCGGGCGCTGCCGCCGCATCGCCGCCTTCGTCAATACTAAGAATCTCGGTGCCCACAGGCACTGTTGCGCCTTCTTCGACTTTCAGTTCTTTTATGACACCGCTCACAGGCGATGGTATCTCAGCGTTTACCTTATCGGTAATCACTTCTGCTAGCGACTCGTACTTCTCCACCGTGTCGCCGGGTTGTTTGAGCCACTTACCTATTGTACCTTCGGTAACACTCTCGCCCAACTGGGGCATCGTAACCGGGGTTATGGGCATTCTAAATACCTCCTATTATTAATACGCCGCTAAGTCTTTCATAGCCTTCAGGATCTTTTCCGGGTTGGGCATGAAGCAGGCTTCTTGATTATGGTTGTAGGGCATCGCCGGTATATCCGGGCCTGCCACTCGCACTATCGGTCCGTCCAGGTAGGCAAAGGCCGCTTCCGCTATGGACGCGCTGATCTCCGCACCCCAGCCACCGCTGTAAGTATCTTCATATACCACTATCGCCTTACCTGTCTTCTTGACCGAGTTGACAATAGTTTCGCGGTCAAGGGGGCTGATAGTTCGCACGTCCACGACTTCCACCTCGACGCCCAGGGCGGCCATGTCTTCTGCCGCCTTCAGGCAGTGGTGGAGCATCATCCCATAGGCAATCGCGGTCATGTCCTTGCCTTCGCGGGCGATGGCAGCCTTGCCCAGGGGCACGGTGTAGTCTTCGTCCGGTACCTCGCCCTTGATAAGGCGGTAGGCGCCCTTATGCTCAAGGAAAATAACGGGGTCGGGATCGCGTATGGCCGCTTTGAGCAGCCCCTTCGCATCGTAGGGATTCGACGGTATAACCACTATCAGGCCAGGAATGTGGCCGTACAGGGCTTCGACGCTCTGCGAATGATATAGGGCGCCATGTATACCGCCCCCATAAGGCATGCGAATCACCAGGGGCGCATGAAAGGCGTTATTCGAGCGATAGCGTATCTTCGCCGCCTCGTTCATGATCTGGTCCATAGCTGGGTGGCTGAAGTCGGCGAACTGCATCTCGGCCACAGGACGCATCCCGTTGACCGACGCGCCGATTGCCGCCCCCGCTATCACCGCCTCGGACAGAGGGGTGTCCAGCACGCGGTCGCCGCCGAACTGCTTGTAAAAGCCGTCAGTTACGCCAAACACGCCTCCACGTGGCCCCACATCTTCGCCCATTATAAACACGCGCTCGTCGCGCTCCATCTCCTCGCGCAATCCGTCGCGGATCGCCTCGATCAGGGTCTTAACCGCCATCCCATACTCCTTGTGTGTAATTCTTAATTTTGGGTTCTTAATTCTTAATTAAGAACGTCAAACGTCGTTATCTGTTGCCCCTTGCCCAATTGTGAGAGTTCGTCCCTTGAACTTCTTGATTAAGAATTGTACGCAGCAGAACGTTCCTCGTCGGTTGCGTACACATGCAAAGGCGTGTTATCGGCGCTGGGATCGGGTTGTACCTCGGCCCAGTCGGTGGCATCGTTCACCTCGCGGTCGATCCGCTTCTTGATCTCGGCCAACTCCTCTTCGCTGGCTATGCCGTTGTCGAGTATGTACTGGCGATATTTCAGTACGGGCTCTTTAGCGCGCCACTCCTCCACTTCCTCACGCGTGCGATAAGTGCGGTCGTTGTCGTCGGACGAATGAGCCGTGAGGCGGTAGGTCTTGGCTTCGATGAGAGAAGGACCTACGCCGCTGCGTGCGCGCTCGGTTGCCTCTTTCATGGCCTCGTACACGGCCAACACGTCGGTACCGTCTACTTCTACGCCGGGCATGCCATACCCCGTACCCCTGGCAGCCACACTGCCGCCCGCGACCTGCTGTGGCACGGGCACGGATATGGCGTACTGGTTATTCTGGCACAGGAATATCACAGGAAGGTCGTGCACGCCCGCGAAGTTGAGCGACTCGTGCCAGTCTCCTTCGCTCGTGCCGCCTTCGCCCACCGACACGACGGTCACTTCGCCCGTCTTGCGCATTTTTGCCGCGAGCGCAACGCCTACTGCGTGGCAGTTCTGGGTCGCGACCGGCGACGAGCCGGTGACCACTCTGTGCTTGGCATAGCCATAGTGGCCCGGCATCTGCCGGCCACCACTGCTGGGGTCCTCGCCCTTGGCGAAGTGCTGAAGCATGACTTCACGTGGGGTCACACCTAATGTTACGATCATGCCGAGGTCGCGGTAGTAAGGCAGGAACCAGTCCTTGTCTCGCTCCATCGCGAAAACAGTACCGATCTGGATTGCCTCATGGCCCTGGCAAGATATGACGAATGGAGCCTTGCCCTGGCGGTTCAACAGCCACATTCGCTCATCAAGCGAGCGCGCAAGCAGCATATAGTAAAACATATCGAGCAAAACCTCTTTGCTCAATCCCAGCGCCTCGTGCCTGGGTACGGGCTTGCTGGCGGATACACGCTTGCCGCGCGGTGATGCTGCCTTAGAGCGTGTGGTCGCAGAGCCTGTAGATGCCATGTTTTGTTACCTCCTCGTAACCCGGTTGTGGAGCACGGCGTCGGTTCACACTTTATCGAACCGCTTGCGCAGGAAACTGGGGGTTAATCCGGTCAATTAATACGCAAAATGAATAGCTTTTTGCTGCTCCGATTTTATGGCGTAATTCGTCTAGCCTAATGGCAAAGGACGCTTACCATCTTATCACAAGGGGGTGCCCTTGTCAAAGAATGACAACCTGGTCAGGCGTGCCGTTTGAGGCAAAGAGGTAGCATGCAGGCTGTTCATACTCCACCTGTACCCTCTTCGGTATGAACCGCTTGACCACCCATTGAGAGATTGTTACAATATAGACAATCCAGTTTGCGAATTGACAGAGTCGCTGCTAAGTTGCCCTTTTGTATCGATCCCATTTCGAGTAAACAGTAAGATGGCTACTATTACCACTGATCCGGACGCAAAGCCCGCTACCAATCCCAAAGCCACTTTGCGTGGAGAGCAGAAAGCACGCTATGTAAAGGGGATGTTCTCGCGTATTGCGCGCAGGTACGACCTCATGAACGTGCTGATGAGTTTTGGGCAAGACGGCGCGTGGCGACGTTTCGTTGTGAACAGGGCACGACCGCGCAAGGGCGGCCTTGCACTCGACGTTGCAACGGGCACGGGCAGGATTGCGCAGGAGACAGCGAGGCGCGGCGCTAACGCGGTCGGTCTGGACTTCTGCCCACCCATGATGGTGCAGGGGCGAAACGAGGGCGTAGGCGCAAGCGAACCTGTGTACTTCGCAGGCGGAGATGCTCTCAATCTCCCTTTTCGGAACGCCACATTCGACTGCGTGACCACCGGTTTCGCCATGAGGAACGTCATTGATATTGAAGCCGCGTTTCGCGAGATGGTGCGCGTGGTAAAGCCCGGCGGCAGGATAGTGTGCATGGAAGTCGGCAAGCCCAGATGGGGAGTGACCCGTCTATTCCACCAGGTTTATACGCGAGGCGTTGTGCCCTTGATGGGAAGGCTGATCGTTGGCGACAGTGACGCCTACTCATACCTGCCGAACTCGATGGGCAAATTCCCACCACCCGAAGAACTGGCGCGCATGATGATAAGAGCAGGCGTGCGCAACGTGCGGTGGAAACAGTTGACCTTTGGCGCAGTAGCTATCCACTGGGGAGAGAAGTAAAGAGTGCTCCGCCGATTGCAAACCGCCAGGGGTCAAGAGGGTAGGGAAAGATGGAGAGAAGCATAACAGACAGCCTGGTCGATGATTTTAGTTCAGAAGGGTCTACCGGCACGGCTCCGACGGGTAGGCGCAGCGGCGTGACCCAGAATGGCATACCCGACATCGTCATACGCAGGCTGCCTCTTTATGCACGCAGTCTGAGTTATCTTTCCGGTGAAGGGATCGAGACGGTATCTTCTAGCGACCTTGGCCTGAGGCTGGGGGTGAGCGCGGCCCAGATTCGACGCGATCTTTCCTATTTTGGCGAGTTTGGTAAGCAGGGCAAAGGATATAACGTCGCCTATTTACTGGCCGAGATTAACAATATTCTCCAGTTGGACCGCGATTGGCCAGTTGCGCTTGTGGGGCTGGGGCACCTGGGGCGCGCACTGCTCCACTACGAAGGCCTCTCCGAGCAGGGGTTCCGCATCCAGGCGCTATTTGATCATAACCCATCGAAAGTGGGCCAGGTAATTGACGACCTGGAAATCTACTCTATGCACGACCTGCCCGGCGTACTGAGCAAAGCCGGGATAAAAATAGCCATCATGGCCGTACCGGCTAGTGGAGCGCAGGCCGCCACCGATGCGCTGGTTGCGGGCGGCATCGAGGCCATACTGAATTATGCCCCTATCATAGTGCAGGTGCCGGCACACGTCAGGATCAGGCATATTGACCCGATTGTGGCCCTCCAGACGATGACCTATTACGTCCACGACGACCGCCACCTGCATAACAAATGATAAGCAGGGCGGCTCAGGGTAGGCGACACGCTGTCGTGCCCTGGTTGTTATTCACCGTGAGGATGCTTGTCCTCTGCGGTTTCCTCAGACAGATCCGGCCCCAGGCCATAGGCCTCGCGGGCTTCGGCTACCACAAATAGTGAGCCTGTCGCCAGCACAATAGGGTCGCTTTGCGTGGAACGAGCGAGGGCGCGCGCCGCTGCATCAGCCCTTGTCAGCGCAGAGCGTACATCCTCCCGTAGCTCGACAGTGAACCCAGCCGCCACGGCTTGCTCTGCGATAGAGCGCGGATCGGCTGAGCGCGGGTGGTTCGAGCGCGTAACGATCAGGCGCTCGACTGTCGGACCCGAAAAGCCGTCCGTCCAGCCGCGGAGCTCGGCCAGGATACCGGCAATATCCTTGTCGCGTGAAACGCCAAGCACCACGATCACCGGGCGTTTTGGGAATATGTCGGCCACCGCCTGACCAAGCTTGCCAATCGACTCGACGTTGTGCGCACCATCCGCTACGACCACGGGATTGCGGTGTATCACCTCCAGCCTTCCGGGCCATTCCACTTCTGACAAGCCATCCAGGATCGCTGCGCGTGGGATCTCTATCCCGCCATTCTGCAATACACGCAGAGCGCCTATGGTAACAGCCGCATTCAATTGCTGGTGGCTGCCCAACAAGGGAAGTCGTACTCGGAACTGGCTGGTGGGGATACCGCGAGCGTCCTCGAAGCCTATCAGGAAGGCCTGGTAAACGGGTATACCTTCATCATCAGACACAACCTCCGGCAGTTGGCCCGTGCCTACGTATATTTCGCGACCTATCACCACAAGCCGAGCACGCTGCTGGGCCGCAACCCTGGCCACTACGCGCGCGGCCTCGTCCGCCTGGGGCGCGCTCACAACCCAGACACCGGGCTTGATGATGCCGGCCTTCTCACGCGCTATCTTGGCCAGCGTATCACCCAGCACCTGGGTGTGATCCAGGCTGATAGACGTAATAACGGACACCAGTGGAGTAACCACGTTCACGGCGTCAAGCCTGCCCCCCAGCCCTACTTCAAGCACCGCGTACTGTACGCCGGTATACTGGAAATAAAGGAAGGCCAGCGCGGTAGTTAGCTCGTAAGTGGTGGGCACAAGGGAAGGATCGCCCAGTAACTTTATGCGCTCGACCACGGGTTGAATCTGGGACGTGAGCCTGGACATGTCGCCCGGTGGGATCAGAGCACCACTTATCCGAATGCGCTCGCGGAATGTATGCAAGTGCGGCGACGTGTATAGCCCGGTGCGATAGCCCGCTGTGCGCAATACAGATTCAAGCATCGCGGCTACGGACCCCTTACCCTTGGTGCCCGCCACTACAATGCTTTTGAAGCTGTTTTGCGGCCTCCCCAGCAGGCGCAGCAACAGGCGCACACGCTCGAGTCCGTCCGCGCTCAAATCTGCATTATAGCCCGGTACCTGCTCGTAGTTCGTGAAACTATTGATATAATCGTAGGCTTCCTGGTAGCGCATGGCATATCCCTCCCAACGATATGAAGAGTATCAGGGCGTGTATGGTTTGTCAACTATCAGTAAACAAAAGGAAGAGACCACATATGCAATCTCCCCTTCTAAAAGCTCTACCTGTTTACCTTTGCCGGGTCCGCAGCAGATTGACCCCGGCCCAACAAGACGCAATTCCCATAGCGAAAAAGAGGATGGCCCCAAGCCAACTTGTAAAATCGCTGTCCGTCTGCAAAGGTAAAAGACTCAAGTATGCAAACCAGAAATAGAAAATACCAAGCACCAACAGAAAGCCACCAAACAGTATTTTCGCCGACATCTCACTACTCTCTTCCCTATAGGATGTAGCCACTTGCGCGTATTATAGCAAATCACCTGAGCGCCCGCCATGCTGTTCGCATCGACTTGAGCCGTAAAGCCAGAGCAGGCGAGATGCGACCGGCAGCACGTTCCAACCGCCGCCAGCGCCGGGCACCCATTGCCGTGGACAGGCGTTGTAGAACATCATCTGCACCGAAATAGGCAATGTCGCCCGCCCACGCGGCCAGGCCATCCAAGCCCAGAACTCGCGCAGTCTGCGGCACTACGTCCGGGTGCAGGCGAGCCGTGGTTAGCATAATGCGCATGTATTCGGCGAAGGTGTAACGATCCTGCAAAAAACGCCGAGTCGTGCCCGGGCCGATCTCGCCCAGCGCACGGCAAAAGATGTTCATCAGCCGATTGACTGAGGCCGGATCGCCCGGACGGGGCTGCATGAAGCGGCTGAAGACCCATGCCACACGCAAGTTCACCTGGTGTGGGCTGATCATACGAAGGTGTCGCTCCTCGAGCAGATCGTGTTCGAGCGCGTAATGTAGCAGGTAAGCCACGCGGCCGATATGGCGCACGAAAGACCCGAACCCGCAGAAAGTGAGCGGGGACTGCCCCGCAGCCGAGTCGCCCAGGCAAATCAGGCCGCGCGCCGAAGTACGGCCCGTTCGCCCGTGCCGGGCAGGTATGTAGCCGAACACGGGCTTGAGGTGGCGTGTGCCCTCTGATTGTGAGCGGTAGGTCGGCAGTAGGGTGAAGTACTGTTCGAACAAGGCGAGCAGGCTCTGGTTGCGCGCCTTCTGCTTGCCTGTGCTATCGTAGTAGAACAGGTAGACTGTCGTCTCGTCCGACTTGCCCGGGAAGCCCTCCCAGATCAGTTGGCGCCCGTCCTGCACAGGCGCTACGCTGACGAGCACGTCGCCCGTAGACGTGTCCCCATGCAGCCCTTCGAGAATGGTGCCTGCCGTGGGACATATGCCGTCGAACGGGAGGCCGTCGTTGAGGCCCATAGCGATAGGTGATACTGCCCCCATTGTGTCAATAACGAGGCGAGCAGCGTAGGTCTGCGTCCCGTTGGGGCCATCTAGCGCGACCACGGATTGGGGGCTGGACGCAGGCTGCACGCGGTAGAGCTTCTTGAAAGAGTAGCCTTCGAGAATAGTGCCGCCTGCTTGCAGGAATCGCTTGCGAGCGAGGTCCAGCACCGACTGGGCGTCGAGGGCAACATCGAGGACGCCATGTGTGGCGAGTGGGCAGTAGGGCACCCCTGTGCCCTCGGGGTGGAAGGCGATCAGGCCGCGAGTGTAGCGCGTGGCTATTGTGGAGGCCAGTTCTTCGCGGGTGAAGATGCCCCAGCGCGACAATGACTCAAGTTCCCGCTCCGAAATGTTCCATTCACGGTGGGCGGCTCCCACGCGGTCGCGGTCAAACAGCATGACGCGCAGACCCCGACGCGCAAGCGCCACGCCAGCGAGCAGGCCCAGGCTCCCACCTGCGATTATTATGTCAAATGAATTTTCGGGCAAGCAAGTGGGCAATTGAGTAGCCGAGTTGACATAAGCGAAGGGCTGTGGCCGCTCGACGCCGCTGTTGAGAGCGATCCACTTCGCTTCTAGCGCGGCCACCGCCCTGAGCGCTTGTGCGCCATCAGGCATACCGCCAAATGCCTCTACCGTGCGTGGGTAGCGGCTGGCGAGATCGGCGTCAGGAATGGGCGCAGGTGTCGGCAAGGCGGTCGGAGCCAGCTAGATCTCGTATCGTGTGGGCTGTTTCGCGCTCAGGCGGGCGCGCATACCAGATGAAGCAGGCAAGAGTAGTAAGCCTGCGCCCAGCCCTCCCAAAAAGCCGGCCAACATCATGAAGATGCGTGGGCTAGCCCATATTCCCAGATCCCAGAGAGCGGTATCTATCGCCCACGGCGTAAAGGCGAGCAGCAATACGGCAAGTCGCAAAGTAAGCGAGGTAGCCTGCCAGCGGTCCCAAAGTGAGGACAACCCCAACCGTGAGAACACGCCCATGCCTTCGCCGGCGCGCCCGTAAAGCAGTCGTACCGCCCACAGGCCGAACACCGCCGACCAACACGACGCGCAAACCGACATTGGGTAACCCAGGAGCGTGAAGTGCTCGCTTAACTTAGGGCAGACGACCGCGCCAAGCAGGTATATGCCGTCGGCGAAAGGCTTCAGGACAGCCCAACCCGTCCAGGCGAACAAAGGCGCGGTCAGAGGGCCAATCAGAAGAAGCCACAGCCATACGTCTTGCAGCCAGGGCCGTGGAGGGCGCGAGGTTGTGCTAGCGGCGGAGGTGCTTACGCGGGGGCGCGGGATTGATGGATTAGTGGCGATGTTTTGCATGATGCAGTTCTCAGAGGGTGGGAGAGCTATGCGCGGGCTTCGGCACGGCTCCTGTCT
>DATINP010000197.1:0-5807 GCA_035474135.1 Chloroflexia bacterium
CGCCGCCTTCTTCGCCGGTCTGGCCCGCGTTGGGCCGGCTCGCGCCAGCATCCTCAGCACGGTCGAGCCCGCTGTTACCCTGGGCCTGGCCGCCTTGGTGCTCGGCGAACCCCTGACCACCCCGGCGCTCCTGGGCGCTAGTCTCATCCTGGGCGCTGTGCTCATCCTCCAGCGGCCCACCCGTTAGGGAATGGCGCTCTGGGTCAGATTGGTGGTTGCGGCGTATGTACAGTTACTACTTTGCTGAGTCGCAAACCACCCTTGTTGGCACACATCCTATTGATTAGGTATTCATCACAAGATCGGCCTTGTGAACCATCCCGGCCACAGGCTGGGTTTGGCCTTTTACCGCCTTGATAAAGTCGCGGAACAGCGGGTGGGGGCGAGTGGGACGGCTCTTTAGCTCAGGGTGGAATTGCGATGCCACGAACCAGGGGTGATCCCGTAGTTCGATGATCTCCACGAGTCTGCCATCGGGCGACAGACCGCTAACTATCAGGCCCGCTTCGTGCATGCGCTCACGATAAGCGTTGTTGAACTCGAATCGGTGCCGGTGGCGCTCGTAGACTACGCGCTCACCATAAGCGCGGGCCGCCTTCGTGCCCGGCACAAGGTTGCACGGGTAGAGGCCGAGGCGCATGGTGCCGCCCATGTCGGCCAGGTCGCGCTGGTCGGGCATTATGTCAATCACGGGGTCGGTACAGCGCGCATCGATCTCTGTGGTGAACGCGCCCGGTAGACCAAGCACCGATCGGGCGAACTCTATCACCGCCATTTGCATGCCATAGCACAGGCCCAGGTAGGGGATATTATGTTGGCGTGCGTAGCCCGCCGCAATAATCTTGCCGAGCACACCCCTGTCGCCGAAGCCACCCGGCACGAGGACGCCCTGCACACCCTTCAGCAGTTCATCAGGCCCATGCTGCTCAATTTCCTCGGTGTTCACCCAGCGGATATCTACCTTGGCATCATGATAAGCGCCCGCGTGCCGCAACGCCTCAGCCACGCTCAGGTAGGCGTCGTGCAGTTCTGTGTACTTGCCGCACAGGGCGATAGTGACGGTTTCCTGGGCAGCGTCCATTTGCCCCACGATCCTCTTCCAATCCTCAAGGTTGGGCGCATGGCCACCCAGGCTCAGCTTCTCGACTATGTAGTCGCCCAGGCCGCGCTCTTCCAGCCACAACGGCACATGATAGATGTTGGCGAGGGTGGGCAGGGGGATCACAGCTTTCTGCTCTACATCGCAGAACAGGGCGATCTTGTTGATAATGTCGTCACCGAACGGCTCATCGGCCCTGCACAGGATCACGTCGGGGTTGATGCCGATGGATCGTAGTTCTTTGACCGAGTGCTGGGTAGGCTTGGTCTTTAGCTCGCCCGTTGGCCCAATTTCGGGCAGCAGGGTTAGGTGCATATAAAGCACGTTCTCACGCCCGGCGTCGCGGCGCATCTGGCGTATAGCTTCGAGGAAAGGCAAACCCTCAATGTCGCCCACAGTGCCGCCCACCTCCACGATCACCACATCGGGCGCGCCCGTGCGAGCAACCGCCGCGATACGCGACTTGATCTCGTTCGTGATGTGCGGGATAACCTGCACGGTGCCGCCCAGGAAGTCGCCCCTGCGCTCGCGCTCTATGACAGACTTATAAATGCGGCCCGTGGTGACGTTCGACGCCTGCGTGAGGTTCTCGTCAATAAAACGCTCGTAGTGACCGAGGTCAAGGTCGGTTTCGGCCCCGTCGTCGGTGACGAACACCTCGCCGTGCTGGTAGGGAGACATAGTGCCGGGGTCAACGTTGATGTAGGGGTCGAGCTTTTGCACGGACACCGATATGCCGCGGCTTTTCAGCACGCGCCCAACCGATGCGACGGTGATACCCTTGCCTACGCTTGACGCTACTCCGCCTGTCACAAATATGTACTTCACCATCGGGGTACCTCCTGCTTATGGACGACAGACGACGGACGGCGGACGACAGATGTACCAACTAAACCGTCGGTCGTCTGTTGCCCGCCGTCCGTCGTCTGTCGTCTGTCGTCCATAGACCCTACTAGGCTGCTGCTGACGCTACTTTCTTCTTGGGAACTATCACTACGTTCAACCCCGCCGCTACATGCAGATCGCCGAGCCTGTCATCAAGGATATTGAGTATGTTCTCGAACTCATACGCGGGGGTATAAACCTCAGTGTAGATGCCCAGCGGGCTTGTACCGATGTAGCTGACAAACTCAGCATCAGGGTACTCCGTTTTCACCACCCTTATTATACGCCCTATTACGTCCTGGATGCGCTCGTCTTGCAGGTCAATATGTACCAATTGCTCGCTTATTACGGGACGAGTGTTGATCGATACGGGTTCTTGCGTGCCGCCGTTTGCTGTATCAAAGTGTGTTGCCGCTCCTACTGCTTCCATTATGGGCCTCCTGTGTGCCTGGTTCCTGATATGGCGACGACGCACGACACACGACGTATACGCATGACCCCCGTCGTCTAGCTCTTGACTTCCAACACTACTACCTGCATAGGCTCTTCGCTTTCGGTGGCTCTAACTACCAGTTTCTCCTGAGCCTGCCATTCCTTCAGGCCCAGTTCCTTCATGAACTTGTCGAGCGCGTCCGGTTCAACCGAAGCTTTGCCTGCGGAAAAGTGCATCGGTACTACTATGCGCGGGCCGACCTGGCTAATCACTTCGGCGGCTTTGCTTGTGCTGAGGTTGCCGCCCACCGGGACTAGCAATACGTCCACATCGCCCAGTTGTTCGATCTGGTGCGCGCTCAACGTATGGCCCAGCGCGCCTAGATGGCAAACCACAACATCGTGCATCAGGAAGAGGAAGATGTTGTTTCTGGTGCGATCATTACCCTCTGCCGCTCTATCAGTAAAAGTCCACACCCCTGTAACAAACACCCCACCGACTTCATATTCACCTGGACCTGTTATTACAAAAGGGTCGCCCTTTATATTCGAAGGCTTGTCGCTGCCGGGGTATGGGTGGCTGATAGTGACGATCTCGGCCTTTTGGTTGAGCGTGCCCAGGCCGAGGCTTTTGTCGTACGGGTCGGTGATTACTGTGACGTCGCGGCTCTTGATGCGGAAACAGTCGGCACCCAACCATGTGATTTCTGCCATGTAATAATCTCTCTTTCATGTGCAGAAGGCCTTATTTGCAGCGATGGCCTTCCGCAAAAATACCATGTAATTGTACCAGCATGCTTGTTTTCCACGCAAATGTGGAAATGTGCATAAGTTCGAATTACCCTTGCGGCGAGTGACGTGTGTTGCTCACCCGGCCTTCCACCAATCTGGTGGAAAAGTGGAAATCCGAACAAATGTCGCATATTCGCGCTAAGATTGTGGAAAACCTACTTGACATATCATCCATCCCCCTATATTATAGTAACAGAACTTATGTTCTAAAGCAAGTTGTAGAGCGTAGATAGAGACAAAACAGGAGTGTTAGAAATGTTCCTCAACAACATTTTCAAGAGATTGGCCTTATCGGTTGTAACATTGCCACTTATATTCGCGGGCATAAGCACGGCAACCGCGCAATCCCCTGCCAACAACCCCTATCCGGCCGGGACACCGCAGTACTGGGCGTGGCAGAACCGCCCCGATCTACCTGCCAACTTGGGTGTGCCTTTTGCGTGGGCCGACAACGCCGAGCAGCAGGGCTTCCCCGTCAGCGAGTATCCGCGCCGTGGGGACGTAGCCGTGTTCGCGCCGGGCCTGCTCGGTGCCGACCCGCAGGTGGGGCAGGTGGCTTTCGTCGAACAGGTATTGCAGGATGGTGAATACACAGTGAGCATAATGCAGGGGCAGGTCAGCAGGCATACCTACGACCTGCAGGCAGGCACCAGCTTCATACACTACCAAAAGGACACCCGCACTACCTGGGGCTTCTCAAGTGGGCAGGCGGGCTGGACGGCGTTGAACCTGGGCGAGGGCAATGTGGGCGGGCCGGGCTGGTACTACCCTCTCGCGGGCGACGACCCGCAGTTGATCAGCCCAGATCTTGACATAACGGTAGATGGTAGTTATGACACAGTGGAAGTGGACATCGCACAGGGCATCCCGGTCAGTGACCCCACGATACAGGTTTATTTCGCGACCGGCGCCCAGCCCGCCTTCACCGAGGTCAACTCGGTCAAAGTGAGGGGCAAGGCCGACGGCGAGCTCTACCGCTACAGCTTCTACTTCGGCGACAACCCCGCCTGGAAGGGCCAATTGACCCGGCTGAGGCTAGATCCTGCGCAGGGCGGCATAGTGGGCGGAGTACGAGTAGACCGCGTGCGCCTGGCGCAAACAGCGGGCCAGTCCACGCCGCCTACCGACCCCTACACAACCTACAGCACGGGCAACACAGGCAATGACCACGGCGGACGCAGGCGGTAGGTAGGGACGGACGGCAGACGACAGACGATAGACGACAGACGACGTTATCCGATTTCCTGTCGTCCGCCGTCTGCCGTCCGTCGTCGGTTCCCCTAATCCTCCCAGCGACGCAATACAAGCACACCGTTCTGGCCGCCGAAGCCAAAGCCGTTCACCAGGGCAAGGTCCATCTTCACGGCGCGGGCTTCGTTGGGCACGTAGTCGAGGTCGCAGGCAGGATCGGGGTACCGATAGTTGATCGTGGGTGGCGCAATACCCTCGTGGAGTGCCATGGCGGTAGCCACAGCCGAGAACGCACCAGCCGCGCCCAAAGCGTGCCCCACCATGCTCTTGTTCGATGACATAGGCACCTTACCGGCTCGTTCGCCGAGAGCCAGTTTGACGGCGGCTGTCTCGGCGGCATCGTTCAACTGGGTGGATGTGCCGTGAGCCGCTATGTAGTCCACGTCTTCCGGCCTCGATCCCGTATATTTGAGGGCGCGAGTAATAGCGAGAGCCGCGCCGCGCCCGCCGGGAGCAGGGGCAGTAATATGGTAGGCATCGGCCGACAGGGCACCACCAAGCACCTCGGCGTAGATCTTCGCCCCACGAGCCCGCGCACTCTCAGCGGTTTCCAGCACAGCACAGGCCGCGCCCTCGCTGTAGACGAAGCCGTCGCGCTTCGCATCGAATGGGCGGCTGACCTCTTCGGGAGGAAGCTCGGTATTGCGTGAGAGCGCCTGCATATTCGCCAGCGAGGCAATCGCTAAATCGGTGATGAAGGCTTCAGTGCCACCGGCGATAGCCATCTCGGCCTCGCCGCGCATTATGAAGTGATAGGCATCTATGAACGAGAAGATACCGCTAGCACAGGCAGCCACGCCCGTGGTCACGGGGCCATGCGTACCCAATTGCAGGGACACCTGCGACGAGGCCATGTTGGCGATCATGGAAGGCAAGACCATTGGCGTGACCGCTCGAAAGCCCCTGTCGCGCATGGCGAGGCTGGCCTCCTGCATCACGTCAAGACCACCGCCGCCCGTCGCCATCACCACGGCTACATCGTCGGCGTTCTCCTCGGTGATCTTGTACTGCGAGTCTTCCACAGCCTGCCTTGACACTGAAACCGCGAACTGAGCGAAGCGGGCCATGCGCCGGGCGGCCTTGGGGTCAATATACCGATCGGGGTTGAAATCCTTCACCTCTCCCGCGATCTTGACCGGCGAATCTGTGATATCAAAGCGGGTTATATACGAGATACCCGATTTCCCGGCAATGAGACTGCTCCAAAACTCCTGTGCTGTGTTGCCCACGGGCGTTATCGCGCCCAGGCCGGTAATAACTACTCGCCGTCCTGTATTGTAAGCCAAATTCGATACTCCTGGTGCTAGGGAAGGGGTGACCGACGACCGACGACCGACGACTGACGGCA
>DATINP010000198.1:0-4569 GCA_035474135.1 Chloroflexia bacterium
CGGCCCAGGTCGGTGCCGAAGCTGCCCCCAAAAGCCAGGTCTACGAACAGTTTGAGCAGAGTGGCAACCCCGGAGGCCAGCACCGCCAGACCCACCAGCGCTACGAGATAGTGGTAACCCTGCCGTATGCTGGCCTGGCGCGGAGGCTCGGCAGCCACCAGCGAGGCATCCCATTGGAGCACCCGCCAGTGATACGCCCAGAATATGCCGTACACCAGCGCGGTTATCAATGGTCCACCAGCCTGTGTCAGCAGCGAATCCCCGGGATTGCCGAGAGGATTGGTGCCCAGTATGAGCCGCAATACACTGTTCAGGAAGATAGCAAGGCTAGTCACGGTGACGGAGAGAGTCTGGAACACCATGAAGTAGAGGTACACCTTGCGCAGAACCGAACGCTGTTCATCCTCCGACACCCTCATCAGGCGCTGCACCTGCAGCCAATGCGCCAGCCAGAAAATGGCAGCCACTGCGATCCAGCTGACATTGCCTGCAATGGGGCTTTCCACTCCGATACCGGTGATCGCTTGAGTACCACCCGCCCTCGTAATAGTCTCCCAGAGTTGCCGCCCAAGGCTGGCAATATAGAACATCAAGACGGAGAGGGAGCCATAGATGATTAGATAGAAGTACCACCGTCGAATCGTCGCGGCGCGCGAATCCTCCGGCGTAAGACGATTATCGTTATAGGCTACGCGCCAGTAGTAAAGCCAGGCGATGCCGTACACAAAAAGCTCGGGCACGGTATCGGCAATGGACTGGCCCAGGTTTCCATTGAGCGTAGAAATCAGGGAAAGTAACAGGTCGCGGAGCAGTTGTCCCAGAGCAAAGAATATCTGCCACGCTGATACAAAGAGCACGCCGTAAATCAACAGCTTGCGCAGGACCGATAGCCGCTCGTCTACCGCGTCCGGATTGGACGGCGCTACACTGCGCTGGGCGAGTACCCAGTGTATAGCCCACACCAGCGCTCCCACCACCATGATCGCGCCTGAGGTGCTGAACCGTTGGCGCAGGTAGGCGGCGTCACTCAGCACATCACGAGAGCCGCCCAGCGCTAGTTCGACGAGGAGGCCGAGGAGCCCCACCGCGCCTGCCAGCATCACTAGCAAGCTGATAAAGGTTATCAGATAGATGTAAATGCGGCGTGCTACCTGCATTTCGAGGCTCCTTTCTGCTCTTTGCCTAGCGAATAGGATATGGCATATATCGGGACGGTAGGATCGTTATGAGCCAGGTTCCGTTATCTTTGTGCAGAGAGAAAACTTCAGTATTTGTGTAGTCGCCCGAACCGCCGAATGGGCTGCCGCTGTTGTAATAGGTGGTAACAGCAACGGGAACGGTAGCATCATCACCGGCTATAGTCGCGTCATCAATGCGGATGCGCTGCGGGCTGGAGTAGCTGTCCCCACCGGTATAATAGCTCGTGTTGTAGTTCGTGAATGCCGCGAGCGTCGGCTTATCCTGCATGCTGTCGCTCAGGTAATTGTAGGCACCTGCGTAGTCCTTATTCTGCAAGGCGTTGTAGAAGCGCTGCACAGTGCCACCGGGTGTATCAGCAGGCAATTCCTGAGCAGGCTGGCGCAACAGCACGACACTTATGGCCGCCGCAATAAGCAAGACGACCAGGCCAACAACAATACCAAGCAGGAATCGGTCCGGTTGGCGTTGTGTGGGTTGCGTGGGCGGATTCACAATCGGGTCACCCATAGCTCGTCCCTCCACAGCATGTCACGGCGCACGTCTTGCTCGCTCTTCTTTGAAATAAGATGGTAGACGATATTCAGCCCGCACTATAGCAGGTAGACGGAGTATACCCGCCTTCCATGGTGCCGTCAATAGAGCATTTGAGGATAAGTATGTGAAGTTAGAGTAAAATAAGGGTGCAAACTATTGATAATCCCGGAAACCGGAATTCGTCCCACTTATCACACTCACATCACGCAAAGGAAGCAGAACCATGGCAATCAGCCCTCTAGCCGGGAAGAAAGCCCCCGACAGCCTGCTCATCGACGTCGCAAAACTGCAAGCCCAGTACTACCAACTTCACCCAGATCCCTCGGTACCTGCTCAGCGAGTGCAGTTCGGCACCTCAGGGCATCGCGGCTCGTCCGCCGACAGTTCCTTCAACGAAGACCACATTCTGGCCATCACCCAGGCCATCGTAGAATATCGCCGCGCACAAGGCATAAACGGCCCCCTCTTTGTAGGCAAGGACACCCATGCCCTCTCAGGCCCGGCGCAGAAGTCGGCGCTGGAGGTGCTGGCCGCTCACGGGGTCGAGGTCATGCTGGCGGCTGACGACGCATACACTCCCACACCCGTCATCTCCCACGCCATCCTCACCTATAACCGGGGGCGCAAGCAAGGGTTGGCAGATGGGATCGTGGTCACGCCCTCACACAATCCGCCCGCCGACGGTGGCTTCAAGTACAATCCGCCCAACGGCGGCCCCGCAGACATCGACGTCACTGATTGGATACAAAAGCGCGCCAACCAACTTCTACAGGAAAAGCTGCAAGGTGTCGAGCGCGCCACATACGAGTCGGCTCTCAAAGCGCCAACCACCCACCTCTACGATTACATAACTCCCTATGTGGCCGACCTTGAGAACATAGTGGACATGGACGCCATCCGCGCCGCCAATCTGCGGATTGGAGTGGACCCGTTGGGCGGTTCCAGCCTGGCCTACTGGGAGCCGGTAGGTCGCCTGTACGGCCTGGACATTACGGTCGTGAACAAGCAGGTCGACCCCACGTTCAGCTTCATGCCCGTGGACCACGACGGCAAGATCCGCATGGATTGCTCGTCACCGTATGCGATGGCGAACCTGGTCAAGCTCAAGGACGACTATGACATAGCCTTTGGCAACGACCCCGACGCCGACCGCCATGGTATCGTCACTCGCAGCGTGGGCCTCATGAACCCCAACCACTATCTGTCGGTGGCGATCTGGTACCTCTTTCGCAACCGCCCCCACTGGCCCACCACCAGCGCAATCGGCAAGACCCTTGTCAGTAGCAGCATGATCGACCGCGTGGGACGCGAGATTGGCCGCGCTGTATACGAAGTGCCCGTGGGCTTCAAGTGGTTTGTGCAGGGTCTGTTGGATGCCAGCCTGGGCTTCGGCGGCGAAGAAAGCGCGGGCGCGTCCTTCTTGCGGCGCGACGGCACGGTATGGTCAACCGACAAAGACGGCATTATCATGAACCTGCTCGCGGCTGAGATTACCGCACATACGCGCAAAGATCCCGGCACACACTACAGGGAGATGACGGGCAGGCTGGGCACATCGTACTACACAAGGGTGGATGCCCCCGCTACCCCCGAACAGAAAGCCCACCTGAAGGCACTGTCGCCTGAGGACGTGAAAGCAGATTCTCTGGTGGGCGAACCGATCACGGCCCGGCTCACACGAGCGCCCGGCAACCACGCCGAGATAGGCGGTCTGAAGGTGGTAGCCGAGAACAGTTGGTTCGCTGCACGCCCCTCGGGCACTGAGGATGTATACAAGATCTACGCTGAAACCTTCACGAGCGAAGAACATTTGCGCCGCATCCTGAAGGAAGCCGAAACCATAGTAAGTAGTGCTCTGTAAGAGGCATCACGAAGTGTCTAACCTGAACAGCGTAGCCATCTTTACCCGAGAGTATCCGCCCTATGTGTACGGTGGGGCGGGGGTGCATGTCGAATACCTGTGCCGCGAACTGGCGCGCCTCGTGCCGGTAGAAGTGCGCTGCTTCGGCGACCAAGACGTAAGCGAAGGCAATCTGACCGTTAAGGGCTACGGCGGTTGGGACGAACTGGCCCGGAATACTGACCCGCGTTACGTGGGTGCGGTGGACGCTTTTGCCCGCAGCCTCGCCATGTCGAAGGACAATCTGACGGCCGGTATCGTTCACTGTCACACATGGTACACAGATATGGGCGGCCTGCTGGCGAGCAAGTTGTGGGGCGTGCCCTATGTGCTGACCATCCACTCGCTCGAGCCCCTGCGCCCCTGGAAGGTCGAGCAGTTGGGGAATGCCTATCACCTGAGCACCTGGATGGAGCGCACAGCCATTGAGCAGGCCGGCGCAATAATTGCCGTATCCAACGAAACCCGCGACGACGTACTGCGCCTGTTCGACATCAAACCTGAGAAAGTCCACGTCATCTACAACGGCATTGACCTCCATGAGTACAGCAAGACCCAGCAGACGGACGCCCTGGTGCGCTACGGCGTTGACCCGGCCCGGCCCTATGTGCTGTTCGTGGGGCGTATCACCCGCCAGAAGGGAATAATCCACCTGGTCAACGCGATCCCGTTTATAGATCCCTCGTTACAGGTCGTGTTATGTGCGGGCGCACCCGACACACCGGAGATCGGGCGCGAGATGGCCGAGCGCATCGAAGCGGTGAAGGCAGTCCGCGAGGGGGTGGTGTGGATTCAGGAGATGCTACCGCGCCCTGATGTGATCCAGTTCTACTCGCACGCCGCCGTCTTTTGCTGCCCCTCGGTCTACGAACCGTTCGGCATCATTAACCTCGAAGCAATGGCCTGCGAGACCGCAGTAGTAGCCTCAGCCGTGG
>DATINP010000199.1:0-14375 GCA_035474135.1 Chloroflexia bacterium
AATGTGGGTCGCGCGGGTTGTGCCGCAGGGCTTCGGTATAGAGAAGGTAGGCGAGTGGAGCATTCGCCATGGGGGTGCCGGGGTGGCCGGAGTTAGCCTTCTGTACGGCATCCATAGAAAGGGTGCGGATCGTATTGATGCAGAGTTCGGATATATCCATTCCGTAGTAGGTTTGAGGTTTTTGTGTCTGGGTTGCCAATGTAGTCTCCTGACTTGGAAATGCGTAGTTCCAAATGCGCAATATAGGAACTTATACTACCATTTTACACGTATTTGCAAAACGCGCATAGGGTAAGGTAGGTTAAGCAAGTTGCACGCCAGTGGGGGACGAGTCTTAGATCTTAGATCTTAGGTCATAGATCTATGATCTAAGATCGTAAGTCGGACGACCGACGACCGATGACGTATGACGTATGACGTATGACTTACGATCTAAGATCTATGACCTAAGATCTAAGATCTAAGATCTATGAACTAAGACTCAGTACCGGTATTCGGGCGGGAGGTGGAGTCTTTGGCGGGGAAAGACAATAGTACAGCCGCCGTTGTGGGTGGCGTCTTCACCGTGCAGGTAAACGAGGTTGCCGGGCATATCGAGCAAATATTCGGCTCCGCGCATTACAAGTTGAGCGTCGAAGCCTTTGATGCGGGGGCCGGACGCACGCAACAAGGCGCGCAAAGCGTCGCGTATCACGCCCTCGCCGCCGCGCCCCTTGCCGTGGATGACCTCTATGCCAACGAATCTGCCGTCCCGCAACACACGGTTGTAGTCGCTCACAAAGCGCGACATGCCGTCAGCAACCGTGTGCCCGTGGAGGTCAATCGTGTAGAGGTTTAGCATGGTGACCCCATAGAGGTCTAACCTTACCCTTTCAGCAGATTGGCGGCAATCACAATGCGCTGTATCTGGGAGGTGCCTTCGTAGATTTCGGTGATCTTGGCGTCGCGGAAGAAGCGCTCCACCGGGTACTCTTTGACGTAGCCGTAGCCACCGTGTATCTGCACCGCCGCCCACGCGCTCTTCATTGCCAGTTCTGAGGCGAAGAGCTTTGCCATGCTGGCCTCTTTGCTCACCCGCTGGCCTTTGTCTTTCATGGTGGCCGCTCGGTAGAGGAGCAGGCGAGCGGCGCTCAGGCCGGTGGCCATGTCGGCCAGCATGAACTGGATGGCCTGCTTGTCGGCGATGGGGCCGCCGAATTGCTCACGCTGGGCGCTGTAGGAGAGAGCTTCGTCGTAGGTCCGCTGGGCGATGCCGATGGCCTGGGCCGCTATGCCGAGTCGCCCACCATCTAGCAGAGACATGGCGATCTTGAAGCCCTCGCCCTCTTGACCAAGCAGGCAGTCGGCGGGAAGCTCAGCATCCTGGTAGATAAGTTGGGTGGTCTCGGAGGCCCGAATGCCCATCTTGTTTTCGAGTTTGCCCACGGTGAGGCCGGGGATGCCCTTTGGACAAATAAAGGCCGAGATGTTACGTGAAGGCTTGGGCCCGTTGCCCGTCACGGCGAACAGGATGGCAAGCTCGCACGATTTGCCTGACGTGATCCAGGTCTTCGTGCCATTCACGATGTACACATCCCCGCGGCGTTCAGCAGTGGTGCGCATGGCGGCGGGGTCCGAGCCGGCGTGCGCCTCTGAAAGGGCATAAGCCCCCAGCCATTCGCCACTCGTCAGTTTGGGGAGGTAATACTCTTTTTGTTCGGGAGTGCCGTACGCGAGCAAAGCTCCGCACACGAGGGAGTTGTGGACGGACACAACCGTACCGATGGCAGGCAGGACGCGGTTTATCTCCTCCAGCATGAGGATGTAGGTAAGGACGCCTGCCTCCGCGCCGCCGTACTCTTCCGGGACCAGCATGCCCGCGAAGCCAAGTTGCGCCATTTTGTTGAAGACTTCGCGTGGGAAGATGTGCCCCTGGTCCCACTCTTCGGCATGAGGCTCCAGTTCGCGGAGCGCGAAGTCGCGGGCGGTATCGCGGATAAGTTGTTGTTCGGGGGTGAGGGTAAGGTTCATAGCTTTTTTAATTCTTAATTCTTAATTTTGAATTCTTAACTAAGAAGTTCAGCCCAGGTGGAGGTCGTGGTGTCATTCGGGTTAATTAAGAATTGAGAATTCAAAATTAAGAATTATTCTTCTTCACGCCTTTGAGGACTTCACGAGCGATCACGAGACGCTGGATCTCGGACGTGCCTTCGCCGATCTCGGTCAGGCGTACGTCGCGGTAGTAGCGCTCTACGTGGGCCTCGGTTATATAGCCGAAGCCGCCGTGGATCTGGATGGCTTTGTGGCAGCATTCCTCGCCCACCTCGGACGCGAAGAGTTTGGCCATAGCGGCCTCTTTTGTAAAGGGCTTCTTCTGATCCTTGAGCCATGCGGCTTGGTAGACCAACAGGCGGGCGGCATCCAGCTTGGTTGCCATGTCGGCCAGCATGAACTGGATCGCCTGAAAGTTTGAGATAGACTGGCCAAACTGCTGGCGCTCCTGCGAATAACGCAACCCAGCCTCTAGTGCGGCCTGACCCAGGCCCACGGCCATAGCGCCGATGGAGATACGTCCACCGTCCAGGATGGCGAGGAATTGCCCGAAGCCGTTATCGGGCGTGCCGAGTATAGCGTCATCGTCCACCTTCACGTTCTCGAAGAAAACGGGAGATGTGATGGAGGAGCGCAGACCCATCTTGTCTTCGTCCTTGCCGAACGAGAGACCCTCGCTGGGGTTCTCCACGATGAAACTGGTGATGCCCCGCGAGCCTTTGGCGTTGGGGTCGGTCTTGGCGGTAATGACCATCACCCCCGCGATGCGCCCGGAGGTCATGTAGAGCTTGGAGCCGTTGATGACCCAGTGACCGTCCTCTTTCACGGCGACCGTTTTGGTGCCACCGGCGTCCGAGCCTGCGTGGGGTTCGGTCAGCCCGAACGCCCCGATCATCTTACCCTGGGCGAGGGGTTCAAGGTATTTGTGCTTCTGCTCAGGCGTTCCGTACAGATAGAAGGGCGAGGCCCCAAGCGAGGTGTGGGCGGCAAGGGTAAGGCCGAGCGAACCGTCGCCGCGAGAGATCTCTTCGACTGCAATCGCGTAGGAGAGGGTGTCGCCGCCCGCGCCGCCGTACTCTTCGGGGAACGGCACACCCATGAGGCCAAGGGCGGCCATCTTGTCGATCAGGTGGTGGGGGAACTCGTGTGTCTTGTCTCGCTCTAGTGCGCCGGGGGCCACTTCTTTGTCGGCAAAATCGCGCACAGTTTCGCGGAACAGCTTGTGTTCAGAAGAAAGTTCAAAATCCATTAGTGAGAAAGCCTCCTCATTGAGGGTTGCGCAGACGCCGGGATCAAATACCAGGTATCAAGGCATATTTGTGATTTCTTGAGCACAATGCAATTGTGCCCATCGTACAGATTATATCACAGCGATTTGGGGCTTGTCGAACGCGCAGAGTACCGTAGAGTGGCCGGGGTTGGGCCTTCGACTGCCGGACTCTATGGCCCCACACCCGGCACAACGGGGCCTTGGAGAGGGAGATAGTACGGGATGCGGCCCGGGTAGCTGTTCATCAGGTCGGCGTTGGCGGCTTCGCCCAGGTCGCGGACGTAGATTACGTCGCCGCCCATGAGGGGGTCGTTGGCGAAGAAGACTTTGCCGTAGTCGCGATTGGCGCGCGACGGTTCCAACGCCACGAACAGCATAGCGTCCTTCAGGTGAGCCGCGTTCGCCCTGTCTATGGCGTCAACGCTGATATCGTTGTAGTCGTGGTACTGGGTAGCGAGGGCGGGAAGGGTCTGGGTGAGAGAATAGACGCTGAAGAGGACAAACAAGACCCCGGGCGCAAACCAGCGTACACGCGTAGGCCACACGCCCGACAGAGCGCGTGAAACGATGCGCCCAATAAGGTCCATGCCGCGCCCCGCCATCAGCAGCATAAAAGGCATGCCTTCGTACCAGTAGCGCGGCCCATAGATCGTGGTCGAAGACCACCACAGGAAGTAAGCGCCCAACAGGCCTGCAAGGCACAGCCACAACAGTGCGTCCCACCCCAGGAGCCTGCGCGCACTATTACCCACCCAGGCCACAAGACCGAGGATGATAGGCACGAGCGCGAAAGGAGCAGGCCAACCTCCGAATATCGTCGCAAGCGCACGCAGGTAGACCAGGCCGTTATATAGGCCCATCGCCGGGGTATGGCCCAGTTCGCTGCCATGTCCCGGCCCGAAACCGGGCGTGTCATATGAACCTACGAGGTCTTGCGCCAAACGGAATAGGTCTCCTGTTAATTGCAGGTTTTCGTATAACAGGAAGGCCAGCGGAGGCAGAAAACCGATCACTACGAGCGAATACGACAGCAGACGGCGCGACTTCGCCGTACTGGATATTATGTCGCCCACCGCCCACAAAGCCGCGCCCAGCCCAATGCCCAGCGCTGTCCATTCGCGCGTAATAAAGGCCATACCGATAGCCAACCCTGCCGTCAAACCCCAGAGCGCGGCCCGGCGCGTGGGGAACAGCCCCTTGCGCGGGGATACGGCGTCCTGCTCGCTCGACTGGCGGAGGCCAATCAGGGCATACAGGAAAAGCGCTATCCACATCATGGTCGTAGGGTGGGACAGATACGATCCAGACATAAATATGACCCAGGGTGAAGTGACACCCAGCAACGCGGCCCACGTTGCGACCGACCTGCCGAACATCCGCAAGCCCGCCATATAGACGAGGGCAAGGGATACTCCACAACTCAGTGCATTGACCAGCCAGGGCACACCCGCCCACAATGCAGGCACCAGCATGAGCGAGTAGCCGGGGGGATACTTGGAGAACCAGCGGCCGTCATAGGTCATGACAAAACTGCTCTCGAAGAATTCAGGCTTGAGAGGCTGTGGGACCGTGGAACGCAGGTGGGCGAATATCTTGCCCTGGAAGATGTAAGCTACCTCGTCCACCACATGCGGTATGCCGTCGAGAATTGCCAGCGCGACTATCCACGCCAGCACCGTCCCTCCCAGAAAGAGGGCCAGCGCGATATAACGCGGTTGGCCAAGGACAGCGAGTAGACCACGAGAAGGGGGCGTATCAATAGGAAGGTCAGCAGGGGTAAGGTCGGATGTTGCAGGCCGGAAGCGCCGGGAGAGGCGGGCAAGCAGGAACCCTGCAAGGTATGCCACGATACAAAGGAAGCTGGCGGCCCAGGCTATCATCGCTAACTCGGCCAAAATATCGCCCACCGTAGTCAGTCCAGATGGCCTGTAGGAACTGCTGAACAGTAGCTCGCCGGGGTGCCCTTCTACAAGCGTCCACCACTGGAAAGAAGCGGCTTCAGGTTGCACAAGCAGCACCAACCCGCTCTGCGTGCCCGTGCCATTATCGAGGGGCAGTTCGGCTATGGCTCGCCCGCCTTGCAGGGTATAGACAGACATTTCGCTGTCGACCACACGGGCCGACGTCCAGTGGGCGGGAGGACGAGCAGATTGCAGCCACTCACCGAAGGCACCCACGAATGCGAAGATGCCACCCTGCGCAGGTTGCCAGTAGCGCGAACTGGAAGCAGGCTCGACTGTCAGGTCGGGCATGTCAGGCAAGGAAAGACTGCCCGCCTGCCGCAGATCCCACCCACTATTACGCACTTCGAGGTAGGTGCCGTGTATCTCTGCCCACACCGAGTCGCTCTGCCTGCCTACGGTGACAGTCGTCTCACCCGAAAAAAGGTAAACCAATACGGGCGCACCGGACAACGCCAGAAGCGCAAGCAGCCAGAGTAGAAGCACGCCCCGGTTGGCATGCCGGGGGAACGGTTTGGAGGTGGGGGTTAAATGCAAAGCTAATAAAAGGGGATCGCCGCGAATATTGTTCGTGTGCCCCTATTTTAGCAGTGATAGAGAAGAAAGGCCAGTAATGAGGAAGCGGGAGCTAGACGTAGAGATTGTCGGCTGTATACCACTCATGGGATATGTCGCGCATGATCAGGGCGTGGTCGAACTCTACACTGCCCAGAGGGAAATGGCTCTTATCGGAGAAATAACTTGACCGCACCATACTCACTGTAAGTGGTGCCACCTTCCAGTTTCGGGTCTTCAGCTTGAGGCCGTCCAGCCTACCCGTGGTACGGGTGAGCGAGTAGCCCAGCGAGCCGTGCTCAAAGAACGTTGAGGCATCGGACAACGAATTGAAGACCGAATCCGTAGGGAGCGCGGGCGACATCGAGGCTTCCAGGCTAACAGCAACCTCGTGGTCGGTTGAGCGCATAGCGAATGATATTCGAGAGGGCGTTTCGCGTACGCTGAAGGTGGCGCGATGATGTTCACCGGGGAATACACGGCCGCCCAACAGCAGGTTCACAGGCGAGTTGGTATCACACCGGGGTATGAATACACCTTCGTGCTCGCGCCCATTCTCGTCGTCCCACAACACGGCTATACGGTGCGCCGCGTTCTCGCTATTCAAGCCCGCGAAACTTGGGACCAACTTGGGGCGCAGGTGCTCCAGCCGGATGAGACATATACCAACAACTGCATGCCCGTTTTGCAACTTTGGCCTGAATCGTGGAGGAAGCTGCTTTTGTACGACGTACGGGTCGGCGCGAAAATTGACGAGTATGCGCCGCTTGATTATCCCCTGGATAGTAGGTAGTCTCATATGTATCCCTTCCCAGGTGAAAGCGCAAAGGCGGGGTTTGAGACCCGCCTTTGCTTAAGTGATGCTTCGTGGAGTATTAGTCGCCGTCCTTCGATTGCAGCCTGTTATAAGCTTCGACAGCTTCGCGATGGCGGCCCAAACGCAGGAGTATATCGCCCGATAACTGATGATACCGGGGGAGATGCTGAGCGTGAGGGCTCAGATCAGATAGGTCGTCCCAGATCATCCTCAGCATCGTCTCAGATGTCGTGGGCTTCTTGATGATACGGCGATAGATGCGTAGAGCGCTGTCGAGATCCTGGGACTGAGCGTAGGCCGAGGCGAGTGCCATGTGCGCGCCGATATCCTGCGGATTGTCTGCCACCCAACTCACAAGGTCCTCGAACCCTGGGATTGAGGGGAGCGGCCCACTCGTCATTATGTCAACTTCAGAAGGCAGCCGCACTGATTGCTCGAACAGTGGGCCTGAAGCCTCAGAGGCGGCCGGAGCGGGTTGCGAGGTTTCGGTTTGTGCCTCAGAAGCCGACTGTTGCGCTTCTGCCTGGGCTTGAGTGTGGGCCTGGGGTGCAGGCATATTGAGGTCGGTGGTTTCGGTATAAGCAGTCCAGGGGCCACGCGCCACTCGGGCTTTGATTGCTGGTTGACTTTCTTGGTCGGCTGCGTCCGGCGTCGTCGGAACCTCGACCGCCTGCGATTGCGCATCCAGAGGTTCTGCTGACGCGGCTACGTTACCCGCGTCCTGTCGGATGTCTGCTACGACATCTTCGTTGAGGTAGTCTGTTGCTCGACCCTTACGCTTGTGGTCAGAGTCTGCTAATAGAGGCTCGGTAAGCGATGAGGTAGCGGGTGCATGGTCGGACGATTCACCTTCGGCTGAGAAGAAGGAGGTATCATGCTCTGACTTGGCCGCGTTGTCATCGGTCTTCTCCAGATTGACCGTACCATACAGACTCTGCATCTGCTGGTTATCCAGGTACCCGGTGGGCGGTTCTTCTTCTACCTCTATCTGAGTGAAGTCAAAAGGAGCAACGTCCAATCCCTCCACCGCGAGGTTTTGTTCAGTATTGAGGCCATTATCGGCGAGGCCGGTTGTGTCCTGCGCCGGGGCATCGCCCAAAGCATCCACCTGGTCGGTCACAAGGCCGGTAGTGGCGCTTGCCATCCAACCGCTTGCCGCATCTATTTGCGCGGTGGGCGTCTCGGTAGACGTAGAATAGTCTTCGGTATTGAGGTCCAACTCGGGAGCTACGTCCTGCGACCAACTGGGGTGCACTTCGGCTTCCGCCTCGGCGACATCAGGAGAGTAACCTGACGAGGCGTCCAGGGTCCCCGAATTGTACTGAGACATCTCGGCCTGCTCATCCTGCGGCATAGACGACCACGATGGCTCAGATTCGGGCAAGGGGCCGGAGTTCTGCTCACCTGATGATGGGGTATCCAGGGGACCCGACGGCGTGCCGCCTAGCAAAGCAGCAACTGCGGCCAGGTTTATGGTAGCACTCATGTGGTCATCCATGTCGGGCGTCAAACCGCTCAACTCTTCGGTGTTGAACCCCAGAGACTCGCTGTTACTGGAGGTAGGCATGAGAGAGAAGTCGAATGGTTCAATGGGGGGCAATTCGGCAAAGTCATTCGACTCAGAGGCGGGTGAAGACATCTGCTCATTGTGAGCCACATCTGACTGACCAGAGGAATCAGACATGCGATACTGTTCGGGCAGGTCTTCTTCGGCGAGCGGTCCTGAAGCCGGGGGAGCGTCGTCGAATTGCAGCCAGAAGGGAAGGCCCTCCTTGGAATCCGCGCCCTGTGCGTCTGTGCCCGCCTCCTGCCCACCGGCGGTTGGGGGCTGAGCAGTTGCGCTTAGACCCTCGAATAGAGTGGGGTCCATATCATCGTAGCTAACGGCATCTTCGGCTTCGGCGTTGTCCATGCCCGCATAGAGAGCAGGGTCGAATACGGGGCCAAGCTCCTTCGATATCGAAGCCAGTTCTTCAGAGCTGGGTGTCGATAGTGATGCCATTGGTGTCGAAGCGCCCTTATTGAACATGAAGCCTTCGAATTCTATCTCATCTCCCGTCAGGCTATCGGGTGCAACCGAACGGTCCATGGTCTTCAAGGCTTCGGCCACGTTAGGCTCAAGCTCATTCAGGACGCTATCAGAGGGTACCTGGCGATAGTGGATGGGATCCTCGGCGGGTACCTGTGGTGCCTGTGCCTCGACGGCAGGCTCGCTGGTGGCAACCGAAGCTTGAGGAGCGCTTGTATCAACGTCAACCGGCGTGGCAGGCGTTTCAAGCGTGGCCTCAGCGGCAGAGGCGGCCATTTCGGGCGCCAGTGGTGAAGACTGTGTAGCCTGGACTGCCCACTCAGGCATATTCTCCATTTCGGCGGCAACGCCCATCTGCTCAGGAGTTGAAGCAGGCGCGGCATCAGTGTCCTCAGCAAGGGTTGTCTGAGACAGCATGTCCTCGCCCAGTGGGCCGGACTGTCTGAGTTTCTTGCCTGCGTGTAAAGCGATCAGGATTGAACTGAAGTCTTCAATTGATGCCAGGGAGCTATCGCTCCACGAGGTATTAGGTGCGCCGGTTCTATCAGGCGGGAGTGGCCCGAGCGGTCCTGTGTTGCCGCGTACGCGCCCCAGAGAAGGAGAAGTGCTGGTGAGGGATGGAGATGTAGAGGTGGAAGGCATGGAAGGTGTGTCGGACAGTTCAACGAGTGGGCCTGAGGGTGCACGTCCTGTTAGCTGTTCGCCGCTGTCCATGTCCATATCAGGTTCGGCGACATTCGGCATGGCCAGAGCGGGGTCCGTAGGTGTGGCAAGCTCTGAGTCTGCGGAGAGGGTTTCCGGTGTAACGTCCATAGACGACGAGTCGTCACGGGCTTCGGGCGTCAGAGGCGCGGAGTCAGTGGCGGCGGAAAGATAGGATGGGAGCGGCAAGTCGCTACCGGTGATGGGACCGGATGCAGTCTTCGTGCTGGCGCTTTCTGCCATGACAGCGTCTGTAGATGCGGCGCTGTCTGCACTGCCTTCTACTGGGTCGGGGCTGAAGGGCGCAAAATCAGGGCCGGAAGCGACAGAATCATCCGTGAGAGGAGTGAACGGCGCTGCCCCGCCACCCTGGTCGAACATGAAGGGTTCGAACTCCATGTCGGCATCGCTGAATTGGCTCTCAGGAGCAGCGGGGACGCCCGAGGCAGCAGAACTAATCTGCTGGTCTGCATCGGCCTGACCGGCATCGAACATGAAGGGCGAAAACTCTATCTCTTCGTTCGCGAAGGGAGCGCCTTGCCATTCTTCCGCGCTGGTGGTTTTCTTGTCAGTCTTTCTTGCCATTCTTACCTCCACTTTCACTTTCCTGAACCATGAGTTTTGAGGACTGGGTCATTACGTATCGCCAATCACCGGACGCATGATTCTCAGTCTCCGACACCCGCGTGAGTTTCGCTCAGCGAAGCGTTGAGTTTGTCATAATACTTGAGTAAAATTGCTACCCTATCCGGGGGGGTGTTCTTATCTTCCAGATAAATTTGCAGAGCCTGCCGGGGGTTCATCTGCTCTACTACATGATCGCCCAACCGCATGCGATGGGCGCGGGCCGAATTGGTGACCACCGAGCCGAAGGAGGGTTCCTTCGAGTTGAGAACGCGCCTTATTTCATCTTGACGCAAATCGCGCAGGTGTTCGGGCGTGGTCTCGATAACGAGGCGAACGACAGCGTCTCGGATACTGTCTTCGTTTTCCTCTATACGTTGTAATACCGTCTCCGTGGGGAAGTCGCTAGCCGCATCTACCTTAATAGTAAGGAAGCGGCGTGCAGGAACCTCGTGGAACTCGTGGTGCACAGGGCGCACGCCACTTGAGTCGGGCGTTCCGATCTCGACCGATACGAAGCCTTTTTTGTCGTTTTGCTCGCCAAAGTCAATACGCTCCAGTGAGCCTGGGTATACGATGGGCGGCCTGCCGCCTGATAGTACCTGGTATTTGTGGATGTGGCCCATCGCCACGTAGTCGAATGCAGGGTTGGCGATAGTGGAGCGAGGCAAGACGATGTCCTGTCCCAGCATAATATCGCGCTCGGTTGAGAAAACCGCGCCCTGCACGGATGCGTGCGCGGTGAGGACAGCGGGCATCGATGGGTCGATATTGGCCGCCGAGGTGTCAACGAACGTTTCTATGAGGTCGAGCAGTTCTCTGTTGAGATCATCGGGATTGAGATTACGGAAGTCCCCCTTGCTCATCAGATAGGAGCGGGACAGCCAGGGCAAGGCGACGATCTGCACATCGCCCGCTTTGGTGTGTACGATATGTACACCGGGCTTCTGAGCGACGACGACACCAGGGATGGCGAGGGTGGAGTATATTTCGACGGTGTTGGCCCGCTGTAGTGCATTGGGCATGTCGTGATTGCCTGTCAGTATAAATACAGGCAGGCCCGCAGCCGAGAGCTTATGGATGCATTTGGCGAATTCGCGCTGGACGGTTGGGGTTGGGTCGCGGTTCTTGAATATGTCGCCCGCGATAAGTACCAGGTGGACATCGTTCTCCAATGCCCAGTCAAGAGCCATGTTGAGGGTTTTGAGGAAGTCGCCAAGACGCGAGGATAGCCCTGTGGCCGGGTCAATGCGGCCATAGTTTTCCATCCCCAGGTGTATATCGGCTAGATGCAGTATGCGCAATGTAGTTAACATAACATTAGTTAGTAGGTACGTGGATAAAAGGGCGTAGTACTACCACTTTTCGGAGTATAGCACCCGCGATTCGGGGGTGTCAACCCTAACTTATGGTACAATAGGCATGCTCTTGATGCGAATTGCGTACTATTTATGGACAATAAGGGCCGTATCCGTCTCTAGCGCCCGGTTTATGGTTTCTATAGCCCAAAGTTCGTCTGAAATATACTCTTGAAGACATAACTAAAATACAATGGAGGGTCGAAGATGACTTATAGGATAACGCTTATTCCGGGGGATGGTATTGGCCCGGAGATTTCGCAGGCCACACAACGCGTAATTGACGCGCTCGGGGTGGGCATTGAATGGGATGTAATGGAAGCGGGCGAAGCGGCTATAGCTCGCACGGGCCAGCCTTTACCGCCGGAGGTGGTCGAGTCGATACGGCGCAACAAGGTGGCTATCAAGGGACCCATCACCACCCCCGTCGGCAAAGGCTTCCGGTCGGTGAACGTGCAGTTGCGCAAGGCGCTCGATTTGTATGCCAACCTGCGCCCATGCAAGACGCGCAAGGGAGTGCGCTCACGCTACGACAACATCGACTTGGTAGTGGTGCGCGAGAACACCGAGGATCTGTACGCGGGCATCGAGTTTGCGGAGGGCACGCCGGAAGTGGCCGAATTGATCCAGTGGATCGGGGAGAAGAACGGGGCAACGATACGACCCGACTCGGCTATCTCAATCAAGCCTATCTCGATCAGCGGCAGCAGGCGGATCGTGGAGTTCGCATTCCGTTATGCCGAGGAGAACGGGCGCAAGAAAGTAAGCGCTGTCCATAAAGCCAATATAATGAAGGCCACGGATGGGCTGTATCTGCGCGTGGCCGAACAGGTGGCGACTGAACACCCGTCTATACAGTTCGAGAACGTGATCGTAGACAACATGTGCATGCAGTTGGTGCAGAAGCCCGACCTGTACGATGTACTGGCCCTGCCCAATCTCTACGGCGACATCGTGTCCGATCTGTGCGCCGGGCTGGTGGGCGGGCTGGGCGTTGCGCCCGGCGCGAACATCGGCGAGGAAGTAGCGTTGTTCGAGCCGATACATGGCAGTGCGCCCAAGCACGCCGGACAGAACAAGGTCAACCCGATGGCGATGATGTATTCAGGCGTGATGATGCTCAACTGGATCGGCGAGCACGAGGCCGCGAACCGGCTGGAACACGCCCTTGATGAAACGATCGCCGAAGGAGTAGACGTTACCTACGACCTCAAGCAGCGCCGCGACGACCCCTCAGCCAAAAGCACTTCACAGGTAGCCGATGCGCTGATCGCGAAGCTCAGCAAAGGATAACAACGGGGAGATGACCACAACCCGCACGTTATGGGACAGGCTATTTGCTATAGCAGTAGCCTGTCTGCTGGCGCTGGTAATCATACGGCCCTTCTTCCTGCCTGTAGAGCAAGGAGATCATTATGTATACCTCGCCGAACACCTTGTGCGTGGCGAACTATCGGTAAACGACATCCCGGCCGATTATTCGGACGTGATCACATGGGAAGGGAACAAGTACCTACCGTTCGGCCCGCTGCCTGCCGTGGTCGCGATCCCCTTCTTGCCCCTTATGGACCTGGCGGGTACGCGCGACATGGTGTGGGTGGGGCTAGCCCTCACACTGGTGAACATCTTTCTGCTCGCGCGGGTGTTAGGGCAGATGGGGCTAGAGCAGGATAGGCGCAAGTGGGCATTATTGCTGTTCTTCGGCGGGACTACCTACTATGCCTCGCTGGTGGTGTCGGCCACCTGGTACTTCGCCCACCTGGTGGTCACAACCTGTTATTTCCTTGCGATCTCAGAGGCGCTGGGCAAAAAGCGGGTGTGGCTGGTCGGCCTGTTCATCGGGCTGGCGGGCATGACTCGGCTCACAGCGCTGTTTGCTCTGCCTTTCTTCGTATGGCTGATGTGGTGGGACAGCCGGAGAGATAAGGCTCCTGCCGCTATGGAAGAGAACCAGCGCAAACAGACGGCTGAAGGTGACACGCCGCAGAAGAAGGTGCAAGCAGGAGTCCTTGCCCGGTATGCACTCTTGCTAGCGGGGCTACTGGTACCTCTTATAGTGCTGGGGCTATATAACTACGCCCGGTTTGCCAACCCACTCGAAAGCGGTTATGGTTTCGCTTCGTTGACATATGGAGCGTTGGAACAGGCGCGAGAGCATGGGGTGTTCGGGTTGGTGCACATACCGAAGAACCTTTTTATGCTGCTGCTGCAAAGCCCCGTGCCTTATCCCTCCATTGACGCCCCCGTGCTGGAGTTTCCTTACATACAGCCTTCACCCTGGGGCATGGGGCTGATTTTCGTTTCGCCCGCGCTCTTCTATGCGTTTCGGGCTAATATCAAAGAGCGCTTCGTGCAGGCGTGCTGGCTAGCTGTCGTGTTTATTATGGTCCCGGTGATCACCTACTACGGCGTGGGCTGGGTGCAGTTCGGCTACAGATACGGCCTCGATTTTATCCCATTCCTGCTGCTGCTCGCCGCCATCGGCCTGGGGCAACCTATGTCCAAGCTGGCACGAGTGCTGATTCTGGTCGGGGTAGTGGTCAATATTTGGGGTGCGTTCTGGCTTTCCAAGTGGGTATAAGAAGACTTAGGAAGATCGACCGATGAAGTAGATAGGAGAAGCTATGGAGGTAGCCTGGAAGACACTAACTGACACCGAGAGAATAGCCGCGTGGGATCGTTTCTACGATGAGTTCGATTTCAGACCAAGCACAAAACCACAAGACTGGCCAGGCATCAAAGAACCCGCACCTTCCATTACATACAGCATTTCATCGTTTTATGGGTCCGCGAAGCGTGCTGATATTCTGGAGAAGGACTTGAATATCAAGACCTTGCGAGCGTTTCAGAAGTGCATTGGTCAGGACGAACGCATCTATGTCCTCAACTGGCATCACAATTGTTTCTGGTTCTATCCTCATAGAATATTTCACGTATATAAGCCAAGAGGATGGAGAGTCCCCGTGCTACCAAATGGAGATTACTATATCTTCCTCTCGACGGATTTTAGCTTTGGCTTGTTCGGACA
>DATINP010000200.1:0-52835 GCA_035474135.1 Chloroflexia bacterium
ACTCCGCATAGAGGACGGGGCCTGGGACATCGCCGACGACAGCACGACCGATGCTGAGCTATTGCCCCTCGGTGTGGTCATGAAGCGCATGGCTATCACCGCAGACGGTAAGGACGGCTGGGCGATTGGCAACGCAGACGATTCTACGCCTATTTTCTGGCGCTACATCGGCGGCAAGTGGGCGACAAGCCCCGTTGAACTGCCGGACGGCGCCACACAACCACGCAGTCTCACTATCAGCGCAGACGGTACGAGAGGCTGGATGACGGTCTACGAGCCGGACGCGCAGACCTACGCCCTGTTGAGCCTGCAGGACGGGGCATGGGCGGACGTACCACAGGTAGAGGGTGGACAAATAGAAATGGCGGCTGTCAGTGCCGACGGCACGAGCGGGTGGGCTTTGGGCAGGGCAAGTGCGGGCGCGCCGTTGAGCATCTACGCGCTGGGTAATAGCAAGTGGACGGCAGGCGGATCGATTGACGGCGCGACGGAAGCTACAGACCTTGCGGCGGACAACACGGGTAACGCCTGGGCGCTGGTGGATGGTGCGCGTGTTATCCGCATACACAGCGGCGGGGCGTGGGAAGCGGCCTACACAGCAGAAAGCGACGTGACCCTGACCGCGCTGGCCGTAGATAACCTGGAAAGGGGCTGGGCTGTTGGCTGGAAAGACAAAGGCCAGGTCACCCAGCCCGGCAACATTCAATATCTACGCTCGCCGGTGCTGGTCAGGCTCTCGGGCGACACCGCCACAGACGTAGCTCCCCCAGATGCAGCATTCGCTCCAACCGATGTCGGTGTCGACGCAATTGCCCTCACACCCGATGGCGGGCAGACCTGGGCGGGCGTGCGCAATAAGGACGGCGTGGGCGCACTGAGCACCTTCCACGAGCCTTTCTCCTATACTAACGAAGGCGTACCTTCGCCTTTTCCCATCGAAGCCCCACCTCTCCCTCCTCCCATGCCCGGCAGCGGCCTCTGCTTCGCAGAGGTGGCCTACTGCCTGCGTGGTCAATTTCTCGCCTTCTGGCAGACACATGGAAGTATCGACCAACTGGGCCTACCCATCACTGCCGAGATGGTCGAGGATCTTGGCGGTAGCGCCTACATAGTGCAATACACCGAGCGCGCCCGCCTCGAATATCACCCTGAGAACGCAGGCAAGGCAGGCGAGGTGTTGCTTGGCCTGCTGGGCAATGACATAGCAGACAGCAGACAGAACGAAAACCCCTTCCAGCCCAAGCCCGCCAGCGCCTCAATCGCTGCCCAGTGGTTCGAAGCCACCCGGCACAACCTCTCCCCGCCGTTCCTCGAATACTGGAACGCGAATAACGGACTGGACGTGTTCGGATACCCGCGCTCTGAGCAGTTCGACGAGCAGAACCAGGCCGACGGCAAGACCTACACAGTGCAATACTTCGAGCGCAACCGCATCGAGCACCACCCTGAGAATCAGGGCACAAAGTACGAGTTCCAACTCGGCTTGCTGGGTGTAGAGCAATTCAAGTCGTTGTACGGCTATACGCCTTGACGCGAGGCGAGTCATAGATCTTAGATCTAAGATCTATGACTCGCCTCGTATTGATATTGACTTCCTAGTCTGCTAAACTGATAGGCAGAAAAGTAGAGCGGAGAGCAGGGCTTTCTGCGCCCTACAACAACTATAATCGGCTCAACGATATGCTGCTCCTATCAATAGGGACGGCTCAGAATTGTTTGGCGTCCGAAGACGAACGTTTTAGATGAAATATAGTGCCCGCCCTATTGAAATACGTACCGCCGATAGAAGCGACCTGGAGGCCTGCCTCCGGATCGACGACAGCTACGCTTCAAATCACACCTGGCAGGTCGAGCCTGTACGTGGCGAGCCGGGCGCGGCCCCTTACACAATCAGCAGCAACGTAACCTTGGGCGATAGCCCGCTAAGTGTCACCTTTCGACCTGTGCGCCTACCACGCGCCCGGCGCATAGCCGGAGCAATAGCAACAATGGTGCGCGACGGCAACGACACTGCGCTGCAACAACGCCTGCGTGGCTGGTTGTCGGCAGACCTTACCCTCGTGGCGGTGCAAGATGACCATATCTGCGGGTATATCGTGGTGTCGATCGTGCCAGGGCCAGGAATAGGGTGGATCAGCGCCCTTGCTGTTGAGGGTGCGATTCGCGAGCGCGGGGTCGGCTCCATGCTGCTAACGGCGGCCCGGAGGTGGGCACGCTATAACCAGGGCCAGAATATGCGCGCCTTCATGCTGGAACTGCAAACCCGCAACTACCCGGCAGTAGCCTTTTGCCGCAAGCAGGGCTTCGTTTTCTGCGGCTACACCGATTATTCATTTTCCAATGGCGACGTGGTCCTGCTGTTCGCAAGCCCGATTGTTATTTAGCCACGAACAAGCCTGTGCTGCTGCTGATATGAATAGGGCCATGTTCGTCGATTTCTTTCTGCAAGAAGCGAGTAAACCCTTTCGGTTCGAGATAGCGGCCAACTGCAAGCGATAGAATGTAATCCACTATAGAGGAAGCGTCAGTCACTTCGAGGGCGTTCTCGTAATAATGTGAGGTAACATTGTCGAACGAGTGCTTGATCTGCTCCTCGCCGTTTTCAAGCGAAAATGAGGCGGTGCGTATAAGCCTGGGGATCGGAAACGACGGATCGTATCTGTGCACCAGTTCGTCCATCTCGTGCATGTGGTCCTCGCCAATAGTAGAGGCAAACAGTTGGCCATCGGGGCGGAGTACACGCCTTATCTCGGCCAGTGTTTTGAGCTTGTCCGGCACATGATAGAGCATATGGTTCGCCACCACCACGTCGAACGAAGCATCGCCGAACGGGATGTGCTGAGCGTCGGTGACAAGATAGTTGAATGGAGCCGAGCCACGCGAAAGAAGGCGGCGAGCCTGTTGCACCATGCCCTCGGAGAAGTCAGACAGCACCACGCGCACGTTCTGCGGCATTCTGCCCAACTGCCTTATCCATAGGAGGCCCGGCCCGCAACCCAATTCGAGCACGCGCATACCGGGCGCGAGGTGCATCAGGTCGAATACCCAATCGGTAAACCTAACGGGGTTGGTGCCGAACCGCGCATGTATAGCCGCACGCGCTCCGAAGTTAGAAGCGTCTTTGTACTGGTGTTTGCGCAAATATTCCTGGTCGGGCGACATAGACATGAGCAATATTCCCTTCTTCAACCCAAAACTCAGTCTCCCATATCTTCCAGTACGCCTGACAACACAGCATTCCACTTGTCCTTGACCCGTGCGCGCAAGATGCGCACCTGGTGAGGGCTGACCTTTACCATATCGCGATGCTTGCGCTGCACGCGCATGCGGATGTCCTGGCGGATCGGGCTGTCCTCGGGGGTCTGTACGACGATCTCCTGGTCGAGCGTACGGATGCTCTCGACCCCGGCGGCGATAGCCAACCCTTTGAGCCTCAGCACCTCCAGCAGGTTCGACGCGGGTTCGGGCAGAGGACCGAAGCGGTCTTCCAGCTCACGGCGCAGGTCGCGTATCTGGGCATCGCTCATGCTGGCCGCCATACGCTGGTAGACACGCAGACGCACAGCGTCGTCGGGCACATACTCTTCGGGCAGGTAAGCCGTGAGAGGCAGGTCGAGCGACACGGTGGGCGGCTCCTCCAGTTGTGCTGTTGCCGGCTTGAGCGGGATGGGAGTGCTGAGAGGCACGGAGGGCGTACCCTCGGGTGCCAGTACCTCGTCATCGTCCAACAGCCACTCATCATTCGGCAACCCAAGGCGCTCTGTGTTCTTCGAGCGGCGTTCTGCACGCGCTCGTTCTACGGCGGAGGCGAGCATCCGTGTGTAGAGGTCGAGGCCGACAGAGGCCATCTGCCCGCTTTGTTCGGGGCCAAGCAAGTTGCCCGCACCACGTATCTCAAGGTCTTTCAATGCGATGCGGAAGCCTGCGCCCAGTTCTGTGGCCTGCTCGATGACGGCAAGGCGCTCGCGGGCAGTGTCGGTCACCTTGCGGCCCGCATGGTACAGGAAATAGGCGTAGGCACGGTTCGCGGCACGGCCCACGCGGCCCCTCAGCTGGTAAAGCTGTGCCAGCCCCAGTTTATCGGCGTGGTCTATGATGATGGTGTTGGCGTTGGGGATATCCAGGCCCGACTCGATGATGGTCGTGCAAAGCAATACGTCAGCATCGCCCGCCACGAACCGCTGCATCACCTTCTCCAGATGGTCCTCGGGCATCTGGCCGTGGCCCACGATGAAGCGGGCTTCAGGCACTATCTCTTCCAGTTCCAGAAGCAACTTGTCTATGGTCTCCACGCGATTGTGCACGAAGAAGACCTGGCCTCCACGCTCAAGCTCTCGCAGAATAACCTCTCGCACCAGTTGGGGGCGGTAAGCGGTCACGTACGTTTTGATGGGCAGGCGGGCCTCAGGCGGCGTTTCGATGAGGGATAGGTCGCGTACACCCGACACAGCCATGTAGAGGGTACGCGGAATGGGCGTGGCCGACAGGGTGATAACGTCCACCTCCTTCCGCAATTGCTTGAGCTTCTCTTTGTGACGCACGCCGAAGCGCTGTTCTTCGTCTATCACGACAAGGCCCAGGTTCTTGAACTGCACATTCTTGGACAACAGCATATGCGTGCCGATCACGATATCCAGCTTGCCTGCGCCCATATCTCGCACGATCTCTTCCTGCTCCTTCTTGGTGCGGAAGCGTGACAACATTGAAACCTTGACCGGGAAGGCAGCCAGCCTCTCGGAGAAGGTTGTGTAGTGCTGTTGAGCGAGCACTGTGGTGGGCACAAGTACCGCCACCTGGCGGCCGTCCATCACGGCCTTGAAGGCTGCGCGCAGGGCCACCTCGGTTTTGCCGTAACCCACATCGCCGCAGATCAGGCGATCCATGGGGCGGGGCTGTTCCATATCGGTCTTGACCTCTTCGATAGAGCGCAACTGGTCGGGGGTCTCGATATAGGGGAAACTGTCTTCCAGTTCGATCTGCCAGGGAGTATCGGACGGATAGGCGTGGCCGGGCGCGGCTTCACGAGAGGCATAGAGCACCAGCAGTTCTCGGGCGAGCAATTCAGCGCCTTCCTTCACGCGGCGCTTGGTACGCGTCCACTCCTGCGTACCCAGGCGGTGCAGGTGAGGAGGCGGTCCCGCGCCGATGTAGGGGGCCACGCGGTCGGTCTGGTCGGCGGGCACATACAGACGGTCGTTCTCAGCGTAGAGGAGGAGCATATACTCGCGCTCGACACCCTCGCGCGTCATCCGCAACAAGCCGCCGTACTTGGCGATGCCGTGTTCAACGTGCACCACGTAGTCGCCCGGCTGGAGTTCGAGCAGCATCTTCTCGCGCAGGATCGCGGCGGCATCGGCGGCATTGGCGCGGCGCGAGGGGCCTTGCGTCTGCCTGCGAACAACGCTGCTCCTGCCGAATAGTTCCGCGTCGGTAAGCAGCACGAGTTGCGACTCGTCCATCTGGGGTAGCCGCCACCCTGCAGAGAGTGTACCCTGCAAAACGTGGACAGAGCCAGGCGAGGGTGGCGATGCCAGCGACTCGATCATACCCTTGCCAACCGTGGAGAGCGCCACCTGCTCCACACCCACCACTTGCTCGGCGCTGCCGTCGGGCGATTGGCCTTTAGCGCCCGGTCCCTGGATACGGCTGACGGCGGGCACTTTGCGGAGCGTAGGAAAGATGTCCACCTCCTCAAGTAGCTCGCGCAGACGAGCCGACTGCTGGGAGACTATGACGATCCTGGCTTTGCCTGCTTGAAGGTCGCCGATGTCGTCAATAGCCGCATTGATATTGCCCGCGTACATGGGTGCAGGGTCAAAATAGGGAGCCGAAAGGACAGCCTGTGGGTTTTCGCCTCCCCCGCCTATAGAGAGAGTAGGCAGACCGCGACCGTGCGACGCTACCTCGTCCCAGGTGAGATAAGGTCTCAATAAGCCTGCAGGTAGCTCACTGTTGTCCACAAAGCCCTTATAAAGCTCGATAGCCTGTCGCTCTATCTCCTGGGCCTCCAGGCGAATGAAGTCGGGGTCGTCCAGCACGAGCAAGGGTGCCTGGGAAGGCGATTGTGTGCCCTGATCTCCGGCCCATAAGGCGAGGTAGTCGGCAAGACTCGCCTGTGGAGTCGTGTAGTAGGGAGCAAATAGCTCCATGCCCTCGAAGCGGTCGCCTGCCTCGATCTGCCGCAGTTGGGCCTCCCACTCCTCGCGCACTTCTTCACGCAATCCCTTGTCACTGATTTCGCGCAATTGCCCTACTGCTTGCTCGCGCCGCCACAGGGGCATCTCGCTCGATGGGGGAATCGTGACGGCCTCGGCCTGCTTCTCCGAGCGCTGTGTCAACGGATTGAACACTCGGATCGAGTCGACCTCGTCACCGAAGAACTCGATGCGAATGGGCAGGGTGGAAGTGGGCGGGTAGACATCCACGATCCCGCCGCGCCTGCTAAACTGGCCGGGCGCGTCCACCATCGCCGACGCCTCGTATCCCAGGTCAACAAGGTGCTTCAGCAGGCTATGCAAATCAACCTGCTGACCGCGCCGCAACGTCCTAAGAGCATATGCCAGGTCGTCGGGCGACATCGTAGGCTGCATCAGGGCCAGCACGGATGTGATAATTATGGGGGTAACCGGCGACCCTGCCGCACGATCGCCTGACCACTGGCCGTCTATTCCCAACGAGGCAAGTACGCGCAAACGCTCGCCCACTATAGTGGGGTCGGGCGCGATACGCTCGTAGGGAAGGAGGTCGGGCGCGGGAAAGAGGTATAGAGGCGTGCCGGGCGGCGAATAGGCCATCAAGCCTTCGTGCAACTGACGGGCGCGGTCGGGTCGGGGCGTGACCACGATCATGAGTCTACCGGCAGGTGAGGTTACATCAGCATGGAGCGCTGCAAGCAGGTAAGGCCTGGCTGCATCGAGCGCCGCCTCGCTCCTGGCGTTCGCACCCGACGCCGCGGCGCGGGCCAATGCACCGTAGCCTTGTTGATCATATAAGAGTGGGAGGAGACCGGACAGGGACATCTTAGTTGCTCAGGTTAGGTATATAGCTGGAGAACGATCACCCGGCGGTTGAAACCGCGGGCTACGGTTACAAAGTCCGCCTTCGCGGACTATCCTGCGCGAAGAACACACCTTCCAACGCAATGTAGTTTGCCATATAAGTCCCCGCAGGGGGACTTTGTAAACGTAGCCAGCGACTTTAGTCGCCGGGCGATCCTGGCATAAGGCGAGGCCGTTACAGCCGTTGGTCTTTGTCGGCGCCACGAATAATGCGTGCTATGCGCTCGCGCACGCTTTCGAGGTCGGGCGGCGCGCTCTCGTTACGTGCGGCTTTCTCGTCGCTCTTTAGCACAACAGTCGAGCGCTCATGCTTCGTCTTTTGTTCGCCGGGTTTCGGCGCGTCAGCTTTCGCGGGGTCGATATTATAGCTGTTCATGGTGCGTTCCATGCCTATCGTCAGGATAGATTCGACGGCATCGGCCGCGCGGCGGATCGTTTCCTCCATGATAGGCTCTTCGTCGCGAGTGAACCTGCCAAGCACCCAGTCTATCTGGCTGTGACGTGGATCTGCTGGGCGGTCCACGCCCACCCGCAGGCGCGGCACGGCCTCCGTGCCCATATGCTGGAAGATACTCTTTAGCCCGTTGTGGCCCGCAGACGAGCCTTTCTCGCGGATGCGGATTGTGCCGACAGGCAGGGCTATCTCGTCGTGGATGATGAGGATAAGGTTGTTGGGTATCCTGTAATAGTGGGCCAGCCCGCGCACCGACCTGCCGCTCTCGTTCATGAACGTCTGCGGCTTGGCGAGGATAACGCGTTCGCCCTTGATGTCGGCCCTGGCTACTTCGGCATCGGACTGGCGCGTAGAAAAGCGCAGGCCATAGCGGCGGGCAAGTTCGTCCACCACCATGAAGCCCGCGTTGTGGCGCGTGGCCGCATACCGAGAGCCGGGATTGCCCAGACCCACGATCAGGTACGGAGCATCGCTGGAGGGGATGGGTTTTTGCATAGCCTTCCATTATACCAGCGCACGCCCATCCCGCGCCATCCCGCGCCATCCCCGGCCACTCTTGTACCGTATGTCAAACCGTAATTCCTGCCCTTTGTATTCTGCCATCGGGTGTGATAGAATAGCGCTCCCATACCCCATCTCTGTTCCGCTTCAACTTATCACTTTTCACTATGTCCACACTTACGCTCCCCTTCAGCAACAGCACGCTTCAGGCAGCGCTGAGACGATATCTCGACCAACCTTCTTTGGAGGTAGGTGAGGTCGTGCCGCGCAAACTGGGCGGCGGATTTTCGGGAAGCCCGGTTTACAGGCTGAAAATCAGCTATTACAGCGAGAATGGCGAACCCGCAGAGATAAACCTCGTGTTCAAAGAAGGCGCGCAAAGCGGGGGCGCGATAAGCTACAGTGTGGCCGGGCGTGAATCCCGCTTCTACAACACTCTTGCGGCCGACTTGCCTGTGCGAACGCCCCAGGTCCTGCTCAATACCTACGATGATCTCCTGACCGAAGAACATGGGCATGATACCCTTGTAGTAGGCGATGGCGGATCAAATTCCGGCTTGTCACTGTGCAATGACTGGGTGCTGATAGAGGCTTTGCCCAAGGAAGGCGTGTGGCCTCAGACGCAGTGGAACGGCCAGAACTACACTGATGCGGTTGTTGCCCTGGCCCAACTGCACGCGCAGCGATGGGCAGAAACACCGAATCACTCCTGGCTGTGGGAGCCTACGGGAGCACACGCACATGCGCTGGCGGTGCAGGCCCGGCAAGCGCTGCTGGAGATCGAGGGCGCGCGGTGGGGAGGCGAGTTCTTTGCGCCCGAAGAGATGCGCGCATGGCTCGCCCTGCTGGACAACCCCGATCCTCTGCTCACTATACTCAACTCGCTGCCCCGGACGCTCATACACGGCGACTACTGGCCGGGCAATATAGCACTGAAATCGGCATGTGGCGAAGAAGGAAGTGCAGGCATGACCGTGTTCGACTGGCAATTTGTGGGAGTTGGCCCCGCCGTATACGATCTGTCGTGCCTCCATTCGACCTCGCGCTGGTGGTTCGGTCGCCTGCCTTACAGCCTGACCGAAATGCGCGGCCTGTATCTACGAGAGCTAAACACCCTGCTTGGATACAGGGCGAACAGCGCACTAAGCAGCGAAGGGCTGGATGCCGCCCGCGCATGGCGCTTCGCTACCTTCTGGCCCTCGGTCATCTTGCAGTACCACACGGTTCTGCTCGCCCGCCGCGCTTATCTGCGCTCTACAGTGCTGGAACCCGCGCTGGCTTCGCTCGGGAGATGCATGGCCTGATGCTTACCAACGAACAAGGCAGCCATTTTGCAGAGCTGGCCCTGGCCGGGATCAGCCGCGAGTATCCCAACAAGCTCGACCACGTGATCAATGGGCCGGACGACCTCGTCAGCCCTCGCACCCTGCACCCCGCTTTCTACGGCTGCTTCGACTGGCACTCATCGGTGCATGGGCACTGGATGCTGATAAGGCTTTTGCGCTCATTGTCCGGTTGGGAGGATGCCCCGGCGGTGCGTACCGCGCTGGCGGCCAATCTCACGCGGGAGAATCTGCGGGCCGAGCGCGCCTATCTGGACGGACCACACCGCCGCTCGTTTGAGCGCACATACGGCTGGGCATGGCTGCTCAAGCTGGCGGAAGAACTCCATGTGTGGGACGACCCACAGGGGCAAGATTGGGCGTACGACATACAGCCGCTGGCCGATGCCTTCGTGGAGCGCTACATCGAGTTCTTGCCCAAACAGACCTATCCTATCCGCGTAGGCACCCACTCCAACACCGCCTTCGGCCTGATTTTCGCGCTCGACTACGCCCGCACGATGAAGCACACCCGGCTGGAAAGCCTGCTCGTCGAACGCGGTCGGCATTATTTTGGCGGCGATCGTGAGTACCCCGCGCAGATAGAGCCGAACGGCAACGACTTCTTCTCGCCTGCCATGATCGAGGCATACTTGATGAGCAGCGTGCTGCCTCCTGCCGAGTTCGGCGCGTGGTTCGACAACTTCCTACCCGGCATAGAGCGCGGCCAGCCCGCAAACCTGTTCACGCCCGCGCTGGTATCAGACCGCACCGACCCGCAGATCGTACACCTCGACGGCCTCAACCTTAGCCGGGCGTGGTGCATGCGGGGCATCGCGGCTATTTTGCCTGAAGGCGACCCTACACGCGCCCTCCTTATGCAGAGCGCAAGCACCCACGCCGACGCCAGCCTCCCCCACATCGCAAGCGGCGACTACATGGGCGAGCACTGGCTGGCGTCGTTTGCCGTGCTCATGCTAACCGGATCGTCCCTGGGGTAATGGGCGTTTCAATTAAGATCTACGACCTACGATATACGACCCGCTCCGACCTCCGTACCTTGACGCTCACTTGTGCAGATTTGTACAATAATCTGTAATGCTACTACGATAAGCCCCAGGAGGCCCGTGCTTTATGGAATATATGTCCAGCCGCGATCTACGCAATCGTTTTCTCGAGTTCTTCGCCGAACGAGGGCATACGATCGTGCCCTCGTCGCCCATTGTGCCCAGCAACGATCCCACGCTCCTCTTTACATCGGCAGGCATGGTGCAGTTCAAGGACGTATTCCTGGGGACCGAGACACGTGACTACAAGCGGGCTACCACCTCGCAGAAATGCATGCGCGCGGGCGGCAAGCACAACGACCTCGAGAATGTCGGGCCGTCGATCAGACACCACACCTTCTTCGAAATGCTCGGCAACTTCTCACTCCTCGACTATTTCAAGCGCGAGGCCATCGAGTTCGCCTGGGAACTGCTGACCGAAGTACTCAAGCTGGACAAAAACAGGCTGTGGCCCACAATCTACCTGGACGACGACGAGTCGTTCAATCTCTGGCAGGAGGTGGCCGGTGTGGCCCCTCAGAGGATCACGCGACGCGGCAAAGAGGACAACTTCTGGGCTATGGGCGACACCGGCCCCTGCGGTCCCAACAGCGAGATCTACTGGGACTTCTACCCTGAGCGCGGAGAGAACGGCGAGACCCCCGCCACCGACGAAGACCGCTTCTTCGAGATCTGGAACCTGGTATTCATGCAGTTCGACCAGCCAGGCGATGGCTCGCTCGTGCCTCTTGCCAAGCCCGGCGTGGACACAGGCATGGGCCTCGAGCGTATGTCGGTGGTGATGCAGGGTGTCCATAGCAATTACGAGACCGATCTGTTCGTGCCCATCTTGGCTCGTATCCAGGAGCTAACGGGCCACACCGACGTGGAGCGCGAGCAGCAGATCGTGTCCTATCGCGTGATAGCCGACCACGGCCGTGCCACTACTTTCCTGCTCAGCGAAGGCGTGACGCCCGGCAACGAGTGGCGCAGTTATGTCCTGCGGCGGGTGATGCGCCGAGCTATGGTACACGGGCGCAAACTGGGCCTCACCGACCCGTTCCTGGGAGAGATCGCCAAGACCGTCATGGAGATAATGGGCGACATTTACCCCGAGATCGTGCAGAAGCGCGAGTTCATCCTTACCCACATCCTGCAAGAGGAAAAGCTGTTCGGCGAAACGCTCATGTCCGGCTCCAATCGCTTCGACCATATCGTGAGCGACCTGCACCTCCAACCGGGCGATACCCTGCCGGGCCGCGAGATGTTCACCCTCTACGACACCTTTGGCCTATCCAAAGATATCGTCTACGATATGGCCGTAGCTCGCGGCTTCGAGGTCGACATGGAAGGCTTCGAGCAGGCGCTGGAGGAACAGCGCACGCGCAGCCGAGAAGGCGGCAACTTTGTGGCCAAGGGCCGGGAGGCCAACGACATTTACCAGAGCGTATCACCCCAGCCAACAGAGTTCCTGGGCTACGACTACAAGTACCTGACTGGCGACGGAGCCGGGCCGGACGAGCACGAAGCCGTCACGAGCAAGGTGCTGGGCATCATCCTCGACAAGGAGGTTGTGCAGTCTGCCGGGCAGGGCCAACAGGTAGAGGTGGTGCTGGACCGCACTCCATTCTACGCCGAAAGCGGCGGGCAGGTGGGCGATAAGGGCTACCTCGTGTGGGACGGTGGCCGCATGGAGGTGCAGGACACGCGCAAGCCCGTGGGCGGCATTATCGTCCACAGAGGCGTGGTCCTGGAAGGCACCCTGAAGAGCGGACAGGAAGTGGAGCCTGTGGTGCCCGGCTCGGTGCGCTGGGACACAATGAGGAACCACACGGCCACCCACCTCGTACACAAGGCTTTGCGCGACGTGCTGGGCACCCATGTCCACCAGGCCGGGTCGGTGGTCGAGCCGGGGCGATTGCGCTTCGACTTCCACCACAGCCAGCCACTCACGCACGACGAGCTAACCCGCGTGGAGCAGATCGTCAACGACCAGGTGCGCGCCGATTACCCCGTAGTAACCCGCGAGATGGACTATCAGTCTGCCCTCTCTGAAGGCACGATGGCTCTGTTCGGCGAGAAGTACGGGGCCGTCGTGCGGCAAGTGCGCATACCAGGCTTCGAGAGCAAAGAGTTGTGCGGCGGCACCCATGTCACGCGCACAGGGCAGATCGGCGCGTTCTTCATCAGCTACGAAGGCTCCGTGGGGTCGGGCCTGCGGCGTATCGAGGCCGTGACAGGCGCGGGCGCGGTGGCCTATGCTCAGGAGCGACGCGACCGCCTGAACGAAGTGGCGGGCAAATTGCACACGACGCCCGAACATGGCACAGACGCCGTGGCCTCGTTGCAGGACCAGGTGAAAGAGGCCCACAAGCGGATCGAGGCGCTGGAACGCCAGATCGCCAGGGGCGAAACGGGCAATCTCACGCAGCAGGTGCAGACCGTGGACGGCGTGCAGGTGCTCACGGGCAAAGCCAACGTGGGTAGCATCGAAACCCTGCGCGAGACAGGCGATCACCTGCGCGATAAGCTCGGTTCGGGCGTGATCGTGCTGGGCGCTGTAATCGACGGCGAGCCGAAACTGGTAGCAATGGTCACTCAAGACGTGATAGACAGGGGCATTAGCGCGGGCGAGATCATAAGCAAGATTGCACCCTCCATAGGCGGCAAAGGCAACGGTAGACCCAACATGGCAATGGGTGGTGGGAAAGATCCGGCTGGGCTGGACAATGCGCTGGCGATGGTGCGCGACCTGGTAGCGGATAAGTTAGGCAACACGGTTGACGCCAAGGCCGGATAACGACGCTATAGTACGCGACATTGAGGCGCTCGCCCCTGACTTCTACGTCGAATCGGTGGAGTTCGAGGGCGAAGGCGACTTTTGCCGCGCCTACACGGTCAATGTTGATTGGATATTTCGCTTCGCCTACAACGACGAAGGCTCGCTCAGCCTGAAGCGCGAAGCAGCCCTGTTGCCGAAGCTGGCCCCGACAGTGAGCACCCCGATCCCGAACATCAAGTATTTCGGGCGCCAACGGGAAAGCGGCCTGGCGTTCGTCGGCTATCCCAAGATACACGGCGAGCCATTGACCTACGATCGGTTCATGGGTCTGCCGCCCGTCCGGCGCATACAGGTCGCCAACGACCTCGTGTTGTTCCTGCAACAACTGCACGCCTTCAGCCTGGACGATGCCCGCGCTTTGGGCGTGCCCGAGTGTGACTATCCCTTCTGCCGCACAGAGGAGGGAATAACACAGGGCAGCGCCGTCGAACTATATAGGCGCGAACTCGCGCTACTGACCAGCCACCCCCGGCTGGCGCAATATCTGGGCGAGGCGACAAGGCAGCAGGTCGTCGCAGTGTGTGAGCGACTTGCACACACGCTCACCGAAAGGCCGCAGGCGGGCGACCTACCACCCGCACTGGTACACGGCGACCTATCGGGCGAACACATCCTGCTCGACACCGGCAAGATGGCTATCGCAGGGGTGATCGACTTCACGGACATTGTGATAACCACGCCCGCGCTCGACTTTATGTATATGAGCGAAGCCTATGGCACGGACATTATGCTGAGCATACTGCAATCCTACGGCGTGCCCGACCCGAAAGACACCGGCAGCCTGGTACGGAGGCTTCACCAATGGCACACGGCGTTGCGCCTCCTGTGGGCGCTGGATCACGACAGCCGGCCGCTTGTGGAGCGCAGGGCGGGCGAACTACTGCGCGAGTCGAACAATATCAATGGGTAGTCATGTGGTCTTATTGAAGCACAAGGGCTGCCAGAGATTGGAGATCGATCACGAAGAATACGAAGGTTAAGAGGACACGAAGGAAGAGAAGGGTTTGGATTGGGTGCTAGGCAAAAAATAGCGAACACAATTGGCATTGTCATTCTGAACGCAGTGAAGAATCAACCTCTATACCTCTCTGTTTGCTAGCAGACGGAGTGCTTGTCCTCTAACCAAGAGACTATCCAGCTGATTCTTCACTGCGTTCAGAATGACAAGTGGGGAGGGCACTCATTCACCAAACAGCGTAGACCTGCATGGCATTCTGTATGTCAGATGCGCTGTCCAAGGTGATCTGTCCAGCAAAAGCCAATTGCTCGCTCTGCCACCGATCTAAACCCTTCTTAAACCTTCGTGCTCTCTTAACCTTCGTGTTCTTCGCGATCCTCCTCTTCTCTGTATGTTTCGATAAGTACTAAGGCAGCAAGTCTAGAAACTGGCCTGCACCAACCTCTGCGCCCAGAACGCGAGGGCCGTCCACGTGAGCGCGCCCGCCGACAAATAGGCAAACCAGCGCACAGCGCCGCCGCGCCGCACCAATCCCCACAGGAAAATCCCGGCCCCCAGCGACAATGGGAACACAGTGTAGAATATGTGCTTGCCGATCATGTCTACCTTGTAGTTTGCGACCATGAACACCGGCAAAATCAACATCCATGCGCCCATGAGCGCACTGAATAGAGCCAGGCGCGGCCCCTTCCGCACTGCCCACCACAACAGCGCCAGCCCCGCCAACCCGCTCAACAGGGGTATCAGGCTCGTCATGTAGCCCGCCGTCCAGCCCAGCAGATCGAGCGGACCGCTCCAATCTACTGTAGATGTCGCCTGCGCTGTGGTGTCCACCCCCTCCGCCGCGGCGGTCTGCGGATTGAGCAGCGCAGGCAGGGTCGTGTTGATCAGGATAGCCACATACTGCCCGTAGTAGCTAACCAGGGCAAGCGCCCAGGCCGCCGCGGTCACGCCCACCACCGTCCAACCCAACCCCCTTGGAGTGCTGAGTGCTGAGTGCTGAGTGCTGAGAGTGGGGGGATGCTTGCGCCACAGCCAGAAGAGCGCCAGCAGCCCCAGCACAAAGGTATTGAACACCGCGATAGTGGGGAAAGCCACCAGAGAGGCCGCCAGCAGTATGAACAGCCCAAACAATAAGCCCCTGGTGCGGGGCCGCTCTTGTGCATCAAGGGAAGCCGTAATTATCCGCGAAGCTAAAGCCAGCAGGACGGTGAAAGAAGCTACGGTAAGCCACTGGGCCAGTATGGTGGGCAAAATGCCGTAGGCCAGCGCGCGGTAGCTGAGAGGGTTGCAGGCGTAGGCGAACGCGGCCCACAGTCCCGCACGCCACCCCCCCAGCGCTGGAGCATACCGCGCCAGCAGCCAGTAGCAGAACCCCATCAGGCTAACGTCCAACAGGCACGCGAACGCTTTCACCGAAGTCTCAAGGCTCCAAGGCAGCACGGCGAGGGGCGCCGCCACGAAATAGAAGAGGGGCGACTTGGGGATCAACACGGCCAGCCCCCATTCACGGGGTACCTGGCTTAGCTGGCCAGGGAAATAGAGTGCTTGCCAATTGCCGATCAGCAGTTCACGCAGCCACTTCATATGCCAGGGCAAGTCGATTATGTTGACCTGGGGCAGGTTGGCCGCCCCAAACCGTACCAGGAACGCCACCGCAATCATCGACGCGAGCACGCGCGCCCCCCACCGCGCTCCCGGCGCTCCGGATATGCGCCGAGCTATAGGCTCGATCAGCACCAGCAGAATGTAGGACAGGGCAAAAGTGCCCACAACAGGCAGAGCCACCTGCCCCACCGCCGAGGTTGATGGCACTCTGTACCAGGCCAGCAGGTCATCCAGTACGATTGCCGCCGTCAGATCGCCAGAGTGATACCACGCCAGCAGGGCCACCAGCGCGATAGCAGCCAGAAGAGCGCCCAGGAAAGGGAGGAGTTCTGAGTTCTGAGTTCTGAGTTCTGAGTTGCGGGATGGACGATTATAGGCGGTGAGAGGGAACAGCATCCTGCCAAGCAAAAGATACACCAGCAGAACACCCAAGCCCATGTACAAAAGCTGGGTGATAGAAGGGGTCACGAAGCCGGAGCCGGACGACACCACCTGCACGCTGTCAAGCATCACGCCCTGGATCTGGGTGCGGTCATCAGGGGCAGGGTAGCCCGGCGTGCGAATCTCCACTACGAGGTCGCGGGAGGCCAGCGCCTGCGCGTGCGATGCGTCCACGGACAGGTCCAGCGTGCGCCAGCCGTCGGAGAAGGTGGATTGCAGAAGCGTCTCACCATTGACGATAACCGACACCGGCACATCGGGTCGCCCAGTGTTGAGCGTGAGAGTTATGTCAAATGGCACGCCACCGCCCGTGCCTGCAAGGTCGACATAACCATAAGCGTCCGACCAGCGAAAGGTGCGGCCCGCTCCTCCTTCAACGCTAGCCTCCACGCGTGGGTCGTGAAAGTTGCGCACAAACGACTGATCAATGGGCGTGCCCACGTCCAGGTCGAAGGAGTAGTGTATCTGGTAGGCGACTATTGCCCCCGCCAACGTAAGCGAAAGCACTATCCACAGCAGAGGGTGGGTAAGAAGCCGCACGAGAACCAGAGCCTCGCGCTTCAGCCATTCGATCATGGTGCTATTATACTAGGAATGGCTATTGGCGACGGCGGATCCAAGCTTACGATGACCCGTCGCCTACTGCAACCCCTGCACCAACCCCGCGTACTTATCCACCAGCTTGCGGGCCTCCACCTCAGAGGCGGCTTCAGCTATTACGTGGAAGATCGGGCGGTCGGCGTCGGGCAGGATTAGCGCCCACTCGCCCTTGCCCAGGTCTATCTTCACGCCGTCCACCTGGCGGGTGGCGCTGTCGCGGTACTGCTCGTTGAGGATACGCATGATCCGCCCCTTGTTCTCCCATGGACAGGGCACGTGGGCGCTCGCGGTGGCGTAATGCGGCAGCCTGTCTATGGCCTCGGTGAAGGTAATACCCTGCGTGGCGGTTAGCTCCAGCACCTTGGCAATAGTAAAGAGGCCGTCGCTCGCCGGGTGGAACTGAGGGAATATGAAACCCCCCACATCGGCCTGGGTATCCCCGGCCACCACCACTCCGGTTCGCAAAGCCGCGGCCATGAGCGCATACGAATTGAAGCGCGAGCGCACGATCTCGGCCTCGTATGTGGCGGCGATCTTCTCGAATATGGAGGGCGCGAACACGGGCACAACGGCCACTCCGCCCGCCCCATGTTTCTCGTAATGCTGGGCCAACGCCAGGTCAACTATCACCGCCAGCGCGGTCATCACGGGCACACGCTTGCCGCGCCCGTCCACGAACACCACACGCTCGCCGCCCGGATCGAGGCGCACCCCGAAACTCGCCTCGACGGTGCGCGTGATGGCGCCCAGGCGCTCCACGGCCTCGTCGAACTGGGCATCGGTCTGGTATATAGAGGCCTCCTGTATCATCGCATTCAGTGCCACTACGTCTGAGTTGAGCTTGCCCAGCAGGCCGGGCAACACGAGGCTGGGCGATGAATTGGCATAGTCTACGGCGATGCGGTTGTACTTATCGCCCGCGTTCCTGATTGCTTCCACTTCCAGCGCGTTCATGTAGTCGCTATTGTACCTTTGCTCAACATCGTTGGCGTAGTCAATGCGCCCTATGTCGTCAAGGTATACGCGGCGAAAGTCCTCGCGAAAGAAGGAGCCTTCGATCTTGCGCTCTGCCGCCTTATCAAGGTCAAGGCCGCGCTTGTCGAAGAACTTGATATCCACCACGCGCGCATCAAAGGGAGAAAGGCGCACATGCACGCCGCCCGCCGCCCCAATAACGCGGGTGTAGTAGCGGGCCACCGGGATGGGCACACTGCGAAGGTCGAGCACGCTGATGCCCGCCGACGGCAAGCCCGAGATCATGGCGCGCTTTAGCATACGGGGAGTCGAGTGGCTGTCGCGGTTCACGGTGACAGTGGTGCCCTTGGGCAGAATGCCACCGTAGGCCGCGCCAAGCTTGGCCGCAAACTCTGGGGTGAGGTCAACATTTACGAGGCCCGTCACCCCGAAGCGCCCGAATAGACTACGGCGACCCTGCGCACCCCAGATGATCGAGGAGGAGATAGTCGCGCCGCTCTCGATCTGCTTGGCGGGCCAGATCTTGACGTTGGGGCGCACCACGGCGGTATCACCAATGATAGTGCCGTCGCCCACCACGGCGCCCTCGAAGATCATAGCGTGGGGCTTGACGTTCACCTGCGTTTGGAGGATCGCACCGCGCACCTCGGCTCGCTCGCCTATGTAGCAATTGCGCCAGATGACCGAGCGATCTATGGTGACGCGGCTCTCGATAATGGTCGATTCGCGGATCACTGTGGGGCCAGTGATAATAGCGCCCGCTTTGATCCTGACCCCCGCGCCCAGGTAGACAGGGCCGGTAATCTGCGCGTCCTTGTCTATCTCGACTTCAGGTTCTACCCAGATCCCTGAGCCGGGTGTGAGTTCGGTGCCTTCGTGCGGCAGATCCACCTTGCCTTGCAGGTAGTCGGCGGAGGCCGTCATATAGTCGGGTATCGAGCCAATATCGCACCAGTAGCCTTCGTCTACGTAGCCGAACATGGGGTCGTTCTTTTCCAGCAAGATCGGGAAAAGCTGGCTGCTGAAGTCGAACACCTGGTTGTCTTCGTAATAGTCAAATATCTTGGGATCGAAAATATAGATGCCCGTATTCACCGTGTCGGAGAAGACCTCGCCCCAGCTTGGCTTCTCCTGGAACTGGCGCACACGCCCGTCATCGTCTATGATAACGACGCCATACTCAAGGGGGTTGGGCATGCGCTTCAGCACAATGGTGGCGGCCGCTTTGCGCGCCGTGTGATATTGCACGGCGGCTGTCAGGTCGAAGTCGGTGAGTGCGTCACCTGAGATGACCATGAAGGTATCGTCCAGCCATTCGCGCCCGAGCCGCACTGAACCCGCGGTACCCAAAGGCGACTCTTCCACCGTATAATGTATCTTCAGGCCAAAGGTTGAGCCGTCGCCCAGGTACTCCTGTATGACAGAGGCCAGGTATTGCAGAGTGATCACTACCTCAGTGATGCCGTGCCGCTTGAGCAATTCGATAATATGGACAATTGCGGGACGGTCCACCACAGGTACCATGGGCTTGGGTCGGCGGATAGTAAGAGGGCGAAGGCGAGAACCTTCACCACCTGCCATGATGACTGCTTTCATAGGAGCCTCCTGGACGGGAAAGTGCGCAAAATCCCTGATTCTAAACTCTTAATCTTCAATCTGAGCGGGGTACTATGCTCGAATTATACATGATGCGCAGGGGGAACAAAAAGCCGTAAGCCCGCGTTTAGCTCTTGCAACCATAAGCAAACCGCAGGAGGAGATATAGTAATGTTACGCAGACCACTTATGCTGTTCATAGCAACAGCAATGATTGTAGCGATAATGACCCTGGGCGCATGCGACAGCCAGCAGGCAAGCACACCCTCACCGACGGCAGCTCCCACTCAAACAGTTGTCGCGACAGCAAGCCCGGCTCCCACAACTATGCCCACTAATCCCGCAGGAGGCGGCACGACTATATCCTTTGAGACAACAGGCACTATCGCGGGCATACGCGAGCTATTGAGCATCGACGAAAGCGGCAATACGCAGTATGAGGACAGGAACACCCCAACCAAGCAGGGTACGATCACCGCTCAGCAGTACGCCGCCCTGGTTGCGCAGGTAAGCAAAGCCGACTTCTTCAATCTGGAAGACAGGTACGACGCAGGCACCGTGAGCGACGACACCTATTACAAGATTACAGTGCAGCAAGATGGCAAGACGAAATCGGTCACAGTAGCAGGCGTGGGCGGTGAGGACCTAACGCCCCAGTCACTGCAAGACCTGATCACGATGCTGAAGGCTATTCAGGACGCCAGCGATTAGTGGCCGTGCGTCATACGTCATGCTTGGTTAAGCATAGGTTAGTGAGTACGGTCGGTATCAGCAACCCTGCTGCCACTGTCATGCTGAGCGTAGCGAAGAATCAACCTCCCTACCTCCCTGCCTGTTCATAAACGAGATGTAAAACCCCAACCGAGGGCCGCCCATCTGATTCTTCGCTGGCGCTCTGAATGACAAGGTGTACGGGGTCGGACGACAAGAACAATGTGGGCAACTGATCGCCGTGTATTCTTCTCACCCAACCGGCAATCAGGGTATTATGTACCATGTATGACGCATGACTTAAGATCTAAGATCTAGGATCTAAGACTCACATGCCCCGCAAGGAGGAACCATGGCCGACGAGCCTATCACATTGACCAACGTCGAGATACAAAAGATCATACCGCACCGCTACCCGTTCTTACTGGTGGACAAGATCATTGACATGGAATGGGGCAAGAAGGCGGTGGGCATCAAGAACGTCACTGCTAATGAGCCGTTCTTCCAGGGGCATTTCCCGGGCTTCCCAGTGATGCCGGGCGTGCTGATGATCGAGGCTATAGCCCAGGTGGGCGCGGTAGCCGTGCTGGGGATGCCCGAAAACAAGGGCAAAATAGCCTATTTCGCGGCGGTCGACGAGGTGAGGTTCAAGCGGCAGGTCGTACCCGGCGATACATTGCGCATCGAAGTAACTCTCACGCGGGTGCGCGGGCCAATAGGCCAGGGCGTAGGCGAGGCCACAGTGGACGGGCAACTGGCCTGCAAGGGAACGTTTATGTTCGCGCTGGCGCCCGCCCCCGACCTCCCGGTTGAGGACCAGTGAGCAGGTATACAGGCCCTTACTACCCGAAGTAGCCCAGTTCGTCTTTGGCTTCTTCGCTCATCATTGAAGGGTGCCAGGGGGGCGAGAAGACGAGGTGTATGTCAACCTCTTCCACGTCCTCAAAGCGCGACAGCGCACGGCGCACGTTGGTAATCAACTCCGGACCGACGGGGCAGCCTGGACTGGTGAGGGTCATGGTTATGTCAACTTTATTTTGCTCGACGGTGATATCGTATAGGAGACCCAGGTCAACGATGTTCAGGCCAAGCTCAGGATCGTATACCTCGTTGCGGATCGTTTCGCGCACATCGTCATAACCGGTGCCCGTGCCTGTGCTTAAATTTATGTGATCGGTCGGTTCTGCCGGTGTGGCCGGCGTAGTGGGTGCATTGGTGGTTTCTATATCGGCCATATTTGCCTCTCTTTTCTTATGGGGTGCGATTATATAACTATCACTAGTTATTATACCCCATCTGTCAGGCGCTACGCGTGATACGTCATTTCAGTTCGAACGTGGCGCTCATATTCTGAACGTCAACTGAGTAGGTTCCGGGCGCGAGGCCGGTTGCGTCAATGGTAACTGTTTGCTCGAACGGGCTGATTACCTGCACACAGGCTCCTGGCTTCTGCGTCGTGGCCAGCGTGATTGTGAACGTGTTGCCGTTGCGCTCCTGGTCAACCTGTGCGATTGCGGTGCATGGGTTGGGTAGATACCCCGATATCACCACATCAATCAGATTGGGGTTAGCGGCCTGGGCGTGGGCTTCTACGCTTTCGACTGTTGCAACACTGGCCATAGGGGTGGCTCCTGCCTGGGTGGTGCTCGTGGCTGTGGCCGCAGGGGTCGGTTGCGGCAGAGTGATGGTGAAAGTGGGCTGAGGCGCAGGCGTAACAGTGGGTGTGGGCAAGGCGTCGCCACAGGCGGTAAGAGTGAACTGCAAAGCCAGTAGGCCAATCCAGATGAGCGTGATCTTTCTCATGGTCGGTACCTCCGTTGGTATCGCCCGGCATTCTTTATATAACGCGAATCAATCGCCAGGCTCTACTCGACGAACCGCCCCATCCTGCGGAACTTCTCGCGGCGGGCTTCGAGCAGGCGACGTGCGCCTTCGGGCGTGTCGACAGCAAACGTGGTCTGGAGGTCAGCAAGGTGACGGGCTATGGCCTCGCGCACCGCATCGAGCGTCACCGTGGGGTCGCTGTGAGCGCCGCCATCAGGCTCGCGGATAATCTCATCGATTACACCGTACTCCAGCAGGTCGGGCGCGGTGATATGCATAGCGGCGGCTGCCGAGGACGCCTGCGAAGCGTCGCGCCAGAGAATCGCGGCGGCGGCCTCCGGGCTGGCTACGGAATAGGTGGAGTTTTCGAGCATCAAGATGCGGTCGCCCACACCGATAGCCAGTGCGCCTCCGCTACCCCCTTCGCCGATAACGGTGACGATGAATGGCACGGCGATTTCGAGCATAACGAGGATATTCTGGGCTATGGCCTGGCCTATTCCGCGCTCCTCGGATTGCACGCCGGGGCTTGCGCCCGGGGTATCGATGAAGGTAATGATCGGGAAGCCGAAGCGAGCGGCATGATGCATGAGGCGCTCGGCCTTGCGATAGCCTTCGGGCTGCGGCATACCGAAGTTGCGCAGGATGTTCTCTTTGGTATTGCGCCCTTTTTGCTCGCCCAGAATCATGACGGTTTGCCCATCGAAGCGGGCCAGCCCACCCACAATGGCCGCGTCATCGCCGAAGATGCGATCGCCATGCATCTCCACGAAATCTTCGCACAGGCGCGCTATATAGTCGAGAGCATGGGGCCGCTCTGGATGGCGAGCAATCTGGACGCGCTGCCACGGCTCGATCGCCTGGATCGCAGAGTCGCCCTCGTCCTTGTGGCTGATGCCCGCGGGCACGTACTCGCGCAGAGAGCCGATGGGTGTGTGACTTCGGTTGTTATTGTTTTTTGGATGGTCCATGCCTGTGCTGGGTGCTTGGTCGCTCAATGTGGTTGGTCAATCATGATTAATTGGTTACTGTACGCTGCTTGCCGAGGTTTCTTTCTGTGTGACGGCGGCGGGAGATTGGTCGCCCCGATAAAGGCGCAGGAGGCGGGCGATTGTGGTGCGAAGCTCGCGGCGTGGGGTTACCATATCGAGCATACCATGCTTGAGCAGGAACTCGGAGGTCTGGAAGTCGGCAGGAAGCTTTTGCTTGATAGTCTGCTCGATAACCCGCGGGCCTGCGAAACCGATCAATGCGCCCGGCTCAGCCATTACTATGTCGGCAGAGGTGGCATAGGAGGCCGTAACACCGCCCGTGCAGGGGTCAACGAGCACGGAGATGTGAGGCAGGTGGGCCTCGGACAACTGGGCCATAACAGCCGTGGACTTCGCCATCTGCATGAGCGAGAAGATGCCTTCCTGCATGCGAGCGCCGCCCGATGCTGAAACGGTCACGATACCGGTGCCACGCTCTATGGCAAGTTCAGCGGCACGAGCCAGTTTCTCGCCGAAGACGGAGCCCATGCTCCCGCCGAAGAAACGGAAATCAACCACCGCCAGTGTCACCGGCACATCTTCGATGGTAGCCGTGCCGTAAATGAGAGCATCGTTCAGGTCGGTTTTACGCTGAGTATCAACCAGCTTGCTCGCATACTTTTGGCCGAGCGACTCGAACCCTATGGCATCCACGGGCATGACCGCTTTACCCTGCTCCTCGAATGTGCCTGTGTCTACAACGCCGTCGTCAACTTTGCCGCCGTCCACCAGGAATGCTATACGCTCCTGAGAGGATAAGCGAAAATGATGGCCACACTTCTGGCACACCTTGAGGTTGTTTTCGAGTTGCCGGTTATAGAGGAGTTCACCGCACTTTGGACACTTGGTCCAGATAGCATCCGACGCGTCGCGGTCAGCGCGGTCTTGCGGGGCGGTTGCGTTACGCGTATCCTTATGCTCCTCTTTCTCGTGTTCCTTATCCTGTCCTATGGAAAAGTAACGCGGGCGGCGAAATATGTCCTTCACGCCTGCTCCTCCCTGTCCATCATTGGTCACGTATTATACCATAAGTGGGTAGACCAGTTCTGAGTGCTGAGTGCTGAGTGCTGAGTGGTCGGCATAGAAGATACTCCACTTAGCGCACTCATTCTCAGCACTCAGCACTCAGCACTCGAAAGAAATGTCGAGTGCTGGTACAATGGGAGAGCGGGTATAAAGCAGTGTGCGGACATAGGAGGTCTGAGTGGCGAAGTTCTATTATGGCGGGCAGGCAGTGATGGAAGGCGTGATGATGCGCGGTCAGAAGCACATGGCGGTGGCTGTGCGCGCCCCCAGTGGCGAGATCGTCGTGCATCAGGAGCCGCTGAACAACGCCCTCTACACCAACCCCATAATGCGATTACCCTTGCTGCGCGGCCTCGTGGCGCTGTGGGACGCACTCGGGCTGGGTACGAAAGCCCTCATGTTCTCGGCTAATGTCGCCCTAGAGGAAGAATCCGAAAAGCAAGCCGGCACTACAGGCACAGAGAAAACTGAGACGAAAGCGAAAGGCTCAGATGCATTGGGGCCTGTGGCCTGGACCAGTATAGCGGTCGCACTGGCGTTCATGGTGGGGCTATTCTTCGTACTGCCCGTGCTTGCGGCGGGCCTGTTCGGCGTTGTCACGGGCAACGATTCCGGGTTAGCTCACAACCTGGTGGAAGGCGCAATCAGGCTGGCATTGTTCCTCGGCTATATTTGGGCCATTAGTTTTATGCCAGACATCAAGCGCGTGTTCGGCTACCACGGCGCGGAACACAAGACGATCAACGCCTATGAGGCAGGGGTCGCGTTGACGCCTGAGAACGTCCAGAAGTTCACGCTGCTAAACCCACGATGCGGCACCACATTTCTGCTGATCGTGATGTTGCTGGCCACCATTCTCTTCATCGCTATCGGCAAACTACCCTTCGCGCTGACACTAGTTTCGAGGATAGCGCTGGTACCTGTAGTGGCAACGATCGCCTACGAGTTTATACGCGTCATGGCGAACCTGTACGGCCACCCTATCGTGCGCGCCATTCTAGCCCCGGGACTGGCCCTGCAAAAGATGACCACCCGCCAACCCGACCTGACGATGCTCGAAGTAGGCATAGCCGCGCTCGAAGCCGTGCTGGTGGCCGACGGTGTGGAACGTGAAGCGGTCTACTCCGCACCCCAAACGGTGCAGGCAGAAGCGTGAGACGCGAGCGACAAGCGTCCTATTAGCTTAATGACGTAAGCACGCCCAAACGGGACAGCTTTCCTGTAGTCCTTTCGGGTACTTATTAAACAACGACCGACCGCCGACCCATGACCCAAGACTTACGACCTAAGATCTAAGATCTAAGACTCAATGAACAACCTGCCCCTAACCGAATACAGCCCCAGACATACGCTAATGCTGTTGGCCGACTGCATGGAGTGCGATGGAGGCGATTGCTTTGGTGAGGGAAGCGAAGGGTTATTCCTGCTTAGGCTGTCCGCGTTGCTGGCCAGCGGGTGGGGCGGGCGCGTGCTACTCCTGAAGGTACTTGCTGTACCCGAAGGCGAATCTATCAGCACCTATTCCACGCGAGCGCAGGCTTTGCGCAAGTCGCTGGAGAACGAAGCGCTGGAGGCGCTCGCCGGCACGAAAGATCACGCATCGGGCCTGGTAACGCCCGTGGTGCGAGTGGCTCTGCATGGCGGCGTGGCCCAGGAGGTGCGCGGGTTCCTGGAAAGCGAACCCGGGGCGCTCCTGTTATTGCCCATGGACTGCCAGAAGCGCACGCCGGGCAACTGGCTTGGTCGTGCGCTAAAGAAGCCCTTGCCGTGCGATTTGGCCTGGGTGCAACTCCCGAAAGAATCATACGCAGGCGACTCGCACACTGCGCCGTTCGAGACCGGCATCAGGATATTACTGCCTGTGCGCGGTGGGCCGCAGGCCGAATTGGCGATCGGTGTATCGCAGGCTATGACCGAAGCACTGAGGGCACAGGTGGCAGTGCTACACCTCGTTCAAGGGGATATGCCGGAGCGTGAGCGCGCATCCGAGGAAGCGCCTTTCAATGAACTGCTGGAGGGCCTCCGGATAAGTAAGTCGGGTGGCGAGCCGCCCGCGCCGGTACGTCACATATACGCCACCAGCCAGAATCCCACCGCCAGTATCGGCAGGGTAGCAGAGGAGTACGATCTCGTGGTCATGGGCGCAGGCGGCGATGACAGCGCCGATCTGGGCGGATTCAGCAAGATGGTGGCGCGAGCCAGCACTCCTGCGCTTCTCGCGCTGAAAACCCGGGTACCCGTTGGACCTGCGATTCGCGCTGCACGCAAGCGCGCCCGTCCCCACGCCCTCCGTCCCGAAGAATTGTCCCTTATCGTGGACAAATGGTTCGCCGAGAATACTTTTCATGCCAATGAATTCTCCGACCTGCAACGCCTGTTGGAAATCAAGCAACAGAGGGGAGTGACGATCTCGGTGGGCTTGCCCGCGCTCAACGAGGAAGAGACCATCGGCGGGGTGATCTCGGTGCTGAAAGAAAGCCTCATGGAGCGTGTGCCCCTGGTAGACGAGATCGTGGTGATAGACTCTAACTCCACAGATAAGACACGAGAGATAGCTGCGGCAATGGGCGTACCCGTCTACATCCACCAGGAGATATTGCCCGAAGCGGGCACACCATTGGACGGCAAGGGCGAAGCCCTCTGGAAGTCGCTCCATGTGTTGAAAGGCGACATAATTGCCTGGGTGGACACGGACGTCACGAACATGCACCCACAATTCGTGTATGGATTGATTGGGCCACTTTTGCGCGAGCCGAGACTTGGCTATGTGAAAGGCTATTATCACAGGCCGATCAGGGCCGAGGGCAGGATGGAGGAAGAAGGGGGAGGGCGCGTGACCGAACTGACCGTGCGTCCCCTGCTCAACCTCTTCTTTCCGTTGCTATCGGGCGTCGTGCAACCGCTGGCGGGAGAGTATGCAGGGCGGCGTGAGGTGCTGGAACAACTACCCTTCTTCTCGGGTTACGGGGTGGAAACCGGCTTACTGGTTGATCTGCTCGAGCGTTACGGGCTGTACTCCATCGGGCAGGTGAACCTTGAAAAGCGTGTGCATCGCAACAGGCCCCTGGCCGACCTATCGCTCACAGCGTTCGCCATCGTACAGGTGATCCTGACGCGCCTTCAGGACAGGGCACGCATCACTCTGCTGGAAGAAGTCAATCGCAGTATGAAAATGATCCATTTCGAGCGAGATCACTTGTCACTGGAAGTAAAACAGGTGCAAGATGTGGAAAGACCACCCATGGTAAACTTTCGCTAATTCCAAGCCAAGAATTCATAATTTCCAAAGGGGGATTTGATGGCAGATAACCTGTGGTACAAAGACGTCGTAATGTACGAGTTGCCTGTGAAGGCGTTCTTCGATGGGAATAACGACGGGTACGGGGATTTCGTGGGGCTGACGCAGAAGTTGGATTATCTACAATACCTGGGCGTGGACTGTATCTGGCTTCTGCCTTTCTACGAGTCGCCTCTGCGCGATGATGGCTACGACATCTCCGACTTCTACAAGGTGCGCCCTGATCTGGGCACTATCGAGGACTTCAAGATGTTCATGATCGAAGCCCACAAGCGCGGCCTGCGCGTGCTGGCTGATCTGGTGCTGAACCACACCTCTGACCAACATGAATGGTTCCAGGCCGCGCGCGCCTCTAAAGACCCCAAGGTACACGACTATTACGTCTGGAGCGACGACCCTACCAAGTACAGCGGCACGCGCATTATATTCACGGACACCGAAAAATCCAATTGGACGTGGGACGAAGAAGCCCAGCAGTATTACTGGCATCGCTTCTTCAGCCATCAACCCGACCTGAACTATGACAACCCTGATGTGCGCGAGGAGATGATCAGGGTAATGAGGTTCTGGCTCGATATGGGGCTGGACGGCTTCAGGTGTGACGCCGTGCCTTATCTGTTCGAGCGCGAAGGGACCAACAATGAAAACCTGCCCGAAACCCACGCTTATCTGAAAGAGATACGCAAGTACATCGACGACCACTATCCAGGCAAGGTATTGCTGGCAGAGGCTAACCAGTGGCCGGAGGACCTGCTTCCTTACTTCGGCGATGGCGACGAGTTTCACATGGCGTTTAACTTCCCACTTATGCCTCGCCTTTTCATGGCCTTGCGCCTCGAAGACCGCAAGCCGGTTACTGACATAATCAATCGCCTTCCCTCTATACCCGAAAATTGCCAGTGGGGCATCTTCCTGCGTAACCATGACGAGCTTACGCTGGAGATGGTGACCGACGAAGAGCGCGATTATATGTACAATCAGTACGCCAAAGAGCCGCGCATGAAGATCAACCTGGGCATAAGGCGGAGGCTGGCACCTCTCGTGGACAATGACCGCAAAGAGATCGAGCTGTTGAACGCTCTTCTGCTGAGCATGCCCGGCACCCCCGTTATCTATTATGGCGACGAGATTGGCATGGGGGACAACATATATCTCAACGACCGCGACGGCGTACGCACTCCCATGCAGTGGAACATAGACCGCAACGCAGGCTTCTCAAGGGCAGATGCCGCACGTCTTTATGCCGATGTGATCACTGACCCTGTGTACGGCTATCAAGGTGTGAACGTAGAGGCCGACCAGCGCACCCGCAGCAGCCTGCTGCACTGGATGCAGCGTATGCTCGCCGTTCGCAAGCAGTATACCGTGCTGGGGCGCGGCGATATCACCTTCCTCAAGCCCGCCAATCACAAAGTGCTAGCCTACGTGCGGCACTACGAGGGCGTATATGTGTTGTGCGTGAATAACCTGTCGGCATCGGCCCAACCGTGCGAGCTTGATCTTTCAGCCTACAAGGGCGCAGTACCGGTCGAATTGCTGGGCGACACAGCCTTTCCTCCCATAGGCGAACTACCCTACTTTATCACGCTGACCAGGCGTGGCTACTACTGGTTCAGATTGGATATGCCGGAGGCGTGACAACCCCTGGCACATAGTCTGGTATAATTAAGCGGGTATATATTGCGGATTGGCCGCCCACGCACCAACCATTATTCAATGTGCGGCGCCGGTCGGATTAGACCGGAGAAGTCGATCCATGCCTTTTGCAATGCACGTTGTTGGAGGCGCTGCGCAAGGCGAAAGTAGTCGTGTGAATAACCAAATGCTTTCGCTGGTTGGCACAGACAGTGCTTAATTGCGTACCAGAACATTCGGCTGGGTACTGCTTCATCTATCCGTGCTGTTACCCCTGTGAGCGTGGTATTGAGAAGAGAAGAACTAGAAATAGGTATAAATGACCGTAGATATGATTGAAGAAGCACCACTAATTGAGCAAGTCCCCCCGATCGAGCAAGTGCCGCATACCCGGAGAATGATCATTGTCTCCAACAGGCTGCCTTTTACCGTCGCCGAGAAAGACGGCAAAATGACCTTTGGGCCGAGTGCGGGCGGACTTATCACCGGGATATCCGCCTATTTGTCGTCGAAGGACGAGGACAGGGAATGGCTATGGGTCGGCTGGCCCGGTATCAGCGTCGATCCGGAGAAGCGAGAAGCCCTCAAGCGCGACATGGCGGGCCAACGCTCCTACCCCGTCTTTATCTCAGAAGACGAGATGGACAAGTTCTACTATGGCTTCTGCAACAGCACGATCTGGCCCTTGTTCCACTACTTCTCGATGCACACCCACTACGAGCAGGACGAATGGGAGATATATAAAGAGGTCAATGAACGTTTCGCTGAGGCCGTGCTTGACGTGCTGGAGCCGGACGACATCGTGTGGGTACACGACTACCACCTGATGCTCCTGCCCCAACTTATACGCGAGAAAAGACCCGACGCCACTATAGGCTTCTTTCTGCACATACCCTTCCCAGGCTACGAGCTATTCCGGTTAATGCCTCGGAAGTGGGGGCAGGCCATTTTGAGGGGCATAGTGGGGGCGGACCTGGTAGGCTTCCACACACACGACTACACACAGTATTTCCTGCGCTCTGTGCTGCGTATCCTCGGCTACGAGCACAATATGGGCAGGCTGGCGATAGGCGATCGCTTTGTGAAGGTTGATACCTTCCCCATGGGCGTAGACTTCGACAGGTTCCACGACGCCGCCGAAACGCCGGAGGTGCAGGCCGAGATAGACAAGCTGCGCAATGTGCTGCACGAGACCCGTATCATCCTCTCCATTGATCGCCTCGACTATACAAAGGGCATATCCAGTCGCCTGCGCGGGTTCGAACTGTTCCTGAAGCGAAACCCACAATGGCATCAGAAGGCCGTGCTTGCACTGGTGGTCGTGCCCTCGCGGGTGGGCGTAGGGGAATATCGCGAGACAAGGGATCACATAGAAGAGGCCGTGGGGCATATCAACGGCCAGTACGGGACTATAGATTGGGTGCCGATCCGCTATCAATACACATCGCTCCCATTCGAGCAGGTGGTCGCCCTGTATCACACGAGCCAGGTGGCCCTGGTTACGCCTCTGCGGGATGGCATGAACCTGATAGCCAAAGAGTATGTAGCGTCCCGCGCGGGCAATGAGGGCGTGCTGATCCTGAGTGAGATGGCAGGGGCCGCAAAAGAGTTGGGCGAGGCGCTTCAGATCAACCCCAACAGCAGGGAGGAAATAGCCGAAGCCATCAAACAGGCGCTTGAAATGCCCCTTGACGAGCAGAAGCGCAGAAATGCCGCCATGCAAAAGCGCCTGCGCCGTTACAATGTAGTCGCCTGGGCGAAGGATTTCGTGCGCGAGATGCATCAGACCTGCATTGACCATGACGAACTTATGTCGAAGGTGCATACCGACTTACAGGAAGATGAGTTGGTCAGTTCATACGTGGCTGCCACACGCAGGCTGATTATGCTGGACTATGATGGTACGCTCGTGGCGTTCTCGTCAGACCCGCAGGCGGTGAAGCCATCAGAGCGCGTCCTCACTCTATTGACGAAGCTGTGCGCTGACCCGCGCAACGACGTGGTGGTGATCAGCGGTCGCGACAGGCACACTCTGGAAACCTGGCTGGGACACTTGCCGATGGGCCTGGTAGCTGAGCACGGAGCCTGGGTGCGCTACTGGGAAGGCGAGTGGGAGATGTCGCAACCGCTCGGGGGTAGCTGGAAGGCGAGCCTCAGGCCCGTGCTCGAACTATTCGCCGACCGATTGCCGGGCGCATTCGTCGAGGAGAAAGAATACTCGCTCGTGTGGCACTACAGGGCGTCCGACCCCGAATTGAGAGAGCAACGCGCCCAGGAACTGTTGGATTACCTGGTGAACTTTACGGCCAACATTGATGTGCAGGTGTTACAGGGCAACAAAGTGATCGAGGTCAAGACAGGCAGCGTGAACAAGGGCACGACGGGCCGGCTGTGGCTGCAAAGGAACAGGTTTGATTTCGTGCTGGCAATAGGCGACGACTGGACTGACGAGTACCTTTTCGCTGCGCTCCCCGCCAACGCCTATACCATGCGCGTGGGTCTTGTCGACTCGAAAGCTAAGGCCAACCTGTACGCCCACAGCGACGTACTCGATCTGCTGGAGAGGCTTGCGGAGGCTGAGGAGTCTTAGGTCTTAGATCTTAGATCGTAAGTCTTGCGTCATGCGTTTTGGGTCTTCTATTAACTTAATGACGTTAGCACGCCCAAATGGGACAGCTTTTTCTTAGTCCATTCGGGCACATTTTGGGAAGCACACGAATGCTCTCCTACTAACCAAACCCTTCTTATTCCTTCGTGCTCTCTTAACCTTCGTGTTCTTCGTGACCCGTATTCGCCTGTGACGCATGACGCATGCACCATCTCGGCTTGCTTAATAGCTACTTAGATATTTATAATATATACAAGATACATCTATAGGCCGAGTTCCCGGTTCTTTTTTTGTGCTATGCTAATCATTCGATTATTGAAGGTGATATTAGGAGAAAACGTTTGCGAGACCTTAAGACGCTGATACCATACATGGCGAAACACTGGCCCCGGCTGTTGGGCGGCGGGATCATGAACATAGTCGCTACTATCTTTGCGTTGGCGCTGCCTTTCCTGATAGGTAACGCGATCGACAAGATAACCGACAGCGCGCCCCAGAGCGAGGTGACATGGATCGCGGTTATCATCGTTGTGCTGGCCCTGCTTGGGGGTATAACCGATTTCTTTGCGCGCTACCTGATCAACGCGGTGTCGCGGGACGTAGAATACGCATTGCGTAACGACTTTTTCGCGCATCTACAGACGATGCACCAGGGCTTCTTCCAGAACAGGCACACAGGTGACATCATGGCCCTTGCCACCAACGACATGTCGGCTGTGAGGAATGCTATCGGGCCTGGAATATCAAACGGCGTGCGCACTGTGCTCATGTTTACGCTGGCTTCTGCACTGATGATCTCAATCAACGCAGCGCTGGCCCTGGTATTGATCACCTTTATACCTATCGTAGCCATAACTTTCTGGCTAACAGGCAAGCGTATGCACAACAGGTTCGAGGCTGTGCAATCGCAGTTCGGCAAATTATCCACCTATGCCCAGGAGAACTTCGCCGGCATACGCGTTGTGAAGGCCTATGCCCAGGAGAATTATGAGATCGAGCATTTTGCCAAGGAAAGCCAGATCTACCAGACGCGGAGCATACGTTACCAGACGCTTAACCAGCTATTGTGGCCTTTGATGGGACTGGTGCTGGGTGTGGCCGCCGTGGCCATCTTATTCGTAGGCGGCAACGAAGTCATAAACAAGAACATCACGATTGGGCAATTCGTCCAATTCAATAGCTATCTGTTCATGCTCTCCTGGCCGATGATAGCGCTTGGCTGGGTGGTAAGCCTGTACCAGCAGGGCACGGCGTCCATGGGCCGCATACGCGAAATGATGGGGCAAAACACCAGAATCGCCGACACGCCGGAAACTGTGTCTATGGATGAAATACAGGGCGATATAGAGTTCGACAAAGTAAGCCTCAGCTATGAGGGCAACAGCAGTCGCAAGGTGCTGGACGAAGTGTCGTTCCATGCGCCTGCGGGAACTTCGCTGGCGATAGTGGGCGCGACGGGCGCCGGCAAAACGTCGATTATCAACCTCATAACGCGCGTGTATGAGGCACAAAAGGGGCGCGTGCTCGTGGATGGCGTTGACGTGCGGCGCATCCCCCTGGCGGTATTGAGGCGTAATATTGGCCTGGTGCCACAGGACACATTCCTGTTCTCGTCGTCGTTGGACGAAAACGTGGCCTTCGGTGTAGATGAAGACGAGATAGATCCCGTGCTGGTAGGGCGAGCCGTGGAAACGGCAAGATTGAGCAACGACCTTGACCAGTTCCCCGAAGGCATACAGACGATCATAGGTGAGAGAGGCGTAACCCTATCGGGGGGACAGAAGCAGAGGACCGCACTGGCAAGAGCCATCATGCGCGACCCTGCGATCCTGATCCTTGACGATTCGCTGTCGAGCATTGATACACAGACACAGGCACAAATCCTGGCCGGATTACGAACAGTGCTGGCAGGACGAACCAGCATTATCATCAGCCAGCGCATCTCAACCGTAAAAGACGCGAATCAGATAATAGTGTTGGACGATGGCCAGATCATAGAGCGAGGTACTCACTCAGAACTGGTAGCACTAAGAGGGGTATACGCCAGCATGTACAGGCGCGAGCTGCTCTCAACCGAGTTGGGAATCGAATAGTATCGCTATAGAGAAGCTAAAAGGAACCGAGAATAACTAAAAAGAAGGCATAACTTATAATAGAAGTCGAGGGTATCGGGATTGGCGGTTTGGCGTGGCACCCAAGCACTACCGGCCACCAACCCGACACCCTTGCACAAAGGAGACACATGGCTGGAGCCAATATGGTTCAAGAAGACGAGATTTTGGGTCGCGCATACGACTCGCGTCTCATGAGCAGACTGCTGACTTACCTGCGCCCGTATAAGAAACAGGTAGCGCTAGCGTTTGTGCTTATATTGGGAACTACTTTTGCAGGGTTGGCAGGTCCTTTCCTTCTGAGCCAGGCCGTAAATAATGCCATCGCGCCCGGAAAGTACGACTTGCTGGTGACGATTGCGCTCATATACCTGGGCACAGTTGTGCTTGGCTTCGGTTTCCGGTACGCCCAGAACTACGTTATGCAGTTGATCGGACAGCATGTGATGTATGACCTTCGCCAGAAGATCTTCACACACTTGCAGAACCAATCTCTCAGCTACTTTGACCGCACAGCCGTGGGCAGGCTCATCAGCAGGCTCACCAACGACGTGGATGCGCTCAACGAGTTCATAGGCTCGGGCGTCGTCACAGTGGCGGGCGACCTGGTGATGCTTATAGGCGTGTTGGTTGTTATGTTCTTTATGGACTGGCGGCTTGCGCTCATAAGCATCAGCGTACTGCCTTTCATCGCACTGGCAAGCTGGGTCTTCCAGAAGTACATGAGAACGAGCTATCGCCAGCAGAGGGTGAGGCTAGCACGGCTGAACGCGTTCCTGCAAGAGAACCTGTCGGGTATGCTGGTGGTACAGCTATTCAACCGTGAGAAGCGTAAGTTCCGCGAGTTTGATACGATGAACGAGTCGTACAGGGAGGCCAATATCACCGCCCTGAGAATATTCGCGGTGTTCGCGCCTGTGGTCAACTTTCTGGCGCTGGTGGCCACGGCTCTGCTGCTCTGGTACGGCTCCGGTGAGATACTGGCAAGCACTTTGAGCCTGGGTGTTCTCCTGGCCTTCTTCCAGTATACAGACATGGCTTTCCAGCCGATCCGCGATATGGCAGAGAAGTACAACATCATGCAGGCCGCGATGGCCGCCGCCGAGCGCGTGTTCATGCTGCTGGACGAGCAGCCGACCGTGGTCGACCCCGCCATTCCTAAGACATTGGGTAGAGTGGTGGGGGATATCGAGTTCAAAGATGTCCACTTCGCATATAATCCGAATGAGCCTGTGCTGAGAGGCGTGAGCTTCAAGATACCCGCCGGTACGAGCGTGGCGATAGTGGGCGCGACGGGCGCGGGCAAAACGAGCATGATCAGCCTGTTGAGCAGGTTCTACGACGTGCAACAGGGCGCTATTACTGTAGATGGCGTGGACGTGCGCGATGTGCGCCAGCAGGAGCTACGCAAACACATCGGGGTGGTTCTGCAAGATCCCGTATTGTTTTCGGGCACGATAGAGCGCAATATCAGGCTGTTGGACAAGGACATCACTGACGAAGAGGTCAAGCGTGCGGCAGAGTACGTGAACGCCTCGCACTTTATAGACAGGTTCGAGGACGGCTACCAGCACGAAGTGAAAGAGCGCGGCACCAATTTGTCGGTAGGACAGAGGCAGTTGCTGACCTTTGCGCGAGCCATAGCTTTCAACCCTTCGGTGCTGCTGGTGATGGACGAGGCCACGTCGAGCGTGGACACCGAGACCGAGGCGCTTATACAGGACGCGCTGCTGAAGCTGATGAAAGGCAGAACGAGCATTATCATCGCCCATAGACTGTCGACTATCAAGCATGTAGACAGGATTATCGTCCTGCACAAGGGCCTGGTTGTGGAAGAAGGCTCGCACGAGGAGCTACTGGCACGCAACGGCTATTACTACAGGCTGTACCAGTTGCAATACCAGGAGCAGGAGGCCGCACGTAAAAACCCGGAACAGGGCATAGGTAAGCCTGCTGACGATGTAATACTGGAGAAAAAGAGCGCATAAACCTGATGAACTACAGACGACGGGCGACAGACGATGCATAATAGCAGGCTGTCGCCCGTCGTCTGTAGTTCATCTCCTGAAGGCTGACGAATGACTCACACCCTGGCAACGTCCCAGACCCCGCCCGCGATTACCCTGCGGCAGCGCACCCAGAGCACACGCGTACGGGCTTATGCTGCCCTCGCGTTGGGCGTGCTTTGCATTGGGTTCTCGGCTATATTCACCAAGTGGGCGAATTTGGCGGGTACGGTGCACATCACCGGTGCTGTGTCGGCGTTTTACAGGGTGCTGATCGCCACGGTGGCTCTCACGATACCCTATGCCCTGCACGTTGCACGGGCGCAGAGGAGAGGTCACAATGCCAGAGTGCAAGCCGCAACCAATGGCATGGCGATCGAGCGTGCTGAGAACAGGACAAGCCCGCTAAAGTCGAAGCTGCTTTGGGGCACAGTTATAGCAGGGCTGTTCTTCGCGCTGGACCTGGGCTTCTGGAATACATCACTTTTGTTCACGTCGGCGGCCAACGCAACCCTGCTGGGCAATCTCTCGACGCTCTGGGTGAGCCTGGGTGCACTCTTTATCTTTCACGAAAGCCTGAAGAGGCGATTCTGGTGGGGCATGGCGATCGCGCTCGTGGGCGTGGCTATTGTGGTGGGAAGGGACGTGCTGGAACACCCGACGCTCGGTTGGGGCGACCTGCTGGCCATATTTAGCAGCACCTTCTACGCCACATACATCCTGGCGACGAACAGGGTGCGTCGCAAAATGGGCACACTACCGTTCATGTGGATCAACTCTGTAGTGGCCTCTGTGCTGCTCTTTGCCTACGTGTGGGTATCGGGCGAGCAGTTATGGGGCTTCAGCGCCGGTCAGTGGTGGTCGCTGGTAGCTCTCGGCCTGATCTCGCACGCACTGGGCTGGATGTCCATCAACTACTCGCTCGGGCACCTTCCCGCACCCCTAACGTCGGTCACGCTCTTGTCACAGCCCGTTATCACCGCACTCTTCGCTGTGCCAATGCTGGGCGAATCGCTTGGTATTGAGCAAATAGCGGGCGGCCTGATTGTGCTGGCAGGCATATTCATTGTCAATAAGCGGTGACGGATAAGCCCCGATCTACTCAAAGGAGTGCAATAGCACGATGCCAATCGTGATTACACGAGAACGCCCCGACACCGCCGACGCGAGCGCCTTAATTAGTGAGCTTGAAGCGCAACTCGCGCCGTACTACCCGGCCGAAAGTCGTCACGGGTTCAGTGTCGAAAAACTGTTGGCGGAAGATGTGCCATTTTTCGTGTTGCGCTATAACGAGACACCTGCTGGCTGTGGCGGGATCAAGCTGTTTGGCGTAGAGTATGGGGAAATCAAGCGGATGTATGTTCGCCCGGCTTTCCGTGGCCTGGGGCTAGGGAAGTCAATGCTGAACCATCTCGCAGACTATGCTGTGGCTCATAGTGTCAACCTGCTGAGGCTGGAAACCGGTATTCACCAACACGCGGCCATCGGCTTATACGAGCGCATGGGGTTTGAGCGTATTCCACCATTTGGAGCCTATAGAGAAGATCCGCTCGCCCTATTTTACGAGATGCGGATTGGCGGACAGGCGGTTGCCGCGGATGCCGGGACGGGCGACCATTGACGTATGCTCATGCTAGATCAAAGCATAATTTGCGCATAATGTCTATAATTGAGTATCAACTGTTAATTCGAGACGAAGAATAAAGAATCCCAGTAGAGCGGAGAAAAGCATAATGCAAACCGAAGAAGAAAAGCAGGAAGTAAAAGAACCCGAGGCCGAAGCCCCAGCAGTATACATTGACCAGTTGGGCAAGTATGATGGGCAGCGTGTGAGGGTGCGGGGCTGGCTCATGCACCACCGCGACCAGAAGAAACTGCAATTCATCGTGCTGCGAGATGGCACAGGCAGCGTACAGGCCGTGGCTTTCAAGGGCGACTTCACCCCCGAAAAGTGGGAGACGTTCGCCGGGCTGACCCAGGAAACTTCACTGACCATCACGGGCACTGTGCGCAAAGACGATCGCGCCCCAGGCGGTTACGAGATTTCGGCAAGCGACATAGATGTATTTCAGCTTGCCGCTTCCGACTTCCCCATCCAACCGAAAGAACACACAGTCGGCTATCTGATGGAGCACCGCCACCTGTGGCTGCGCTCGAACCGCCAGCGTGCAGTCCTGCGCATACGGGCAGAGGTTGTGAAGGCCGCACGCGACTACCTGGACAACAACGGTTTCGTGCTGGTAGACACCCCCATTCTGACCCCGGCGGCCTGCGAAGGCACGTCCACCCTGTTCGAGACCGACTATTTCGGCACCCCGGCCTATCTCGCTCAGAGCGGTCAGCTGTATAACGAGGCCGACATCGCGGCGTTTGGCAGGGTATATAGCTTTGGGCCGACCTTTCGCGCAGAAAAAAGCAAGACCCGCCGCCATCTCATGGAGTTCTGGATGATCGAGCCGGAAGCCGCCTGGATGGAGTTGCCTGGTCTGTTGGAGCTAGAGGAAGGGTTCATCACCTACATAGTGCAGACGGTGCTTGAAAACCGCCGCGCCGAACTAGAAGTGCTCGAGCGCGACCTGAGCAAGCTGGAAGATATTAAAGCGCCTTTCCCACGCATCACATACGACGAGGCGGTCAAAATCCTGCAATCCAGCGGCCTTGACGTGAAGTGGGGCGACGATTTCGGCGGCGATGAAGAAACGGTGCTCGCCTCGCAATCCAACCGTCCCCTCTTTATCACCAACTACCCGACAGAGATCAAGGCCTTTTACATGCAGCCGGATCCCGAGCGACCTGAAACCGTGCTGGCCGCGGACCTGATTGCTCCAGAAGGCTACGGCGAGATCTGCGGTGGCTCGCAGCGCATCCATGACCCCGAGCTAATGGCGAAGCGGATCGAGGAGCACGACCTGCCGCTGGAAGCCTTCGCATGGTATCTGGAACTGCGCAAGTACGGCTCTGTGCCGCACTCAGGCTTCGGCATGGGAATAGAGCGCCTGGTGGCCTGGATAAGCGGCGTACCCCACCTGCGCGAAACGATCCCGTTCCCGCGCATGCTCGACAAGATTTACCCGTAAGCCAACGACAAGTGATGGGCGACGGGTGACGCACTATACGTCACCCGTCGTTTGTTATTTGAGCGAAACTATTCCCGTGCTGGATACGTTAATAAAGTAGAAAGTAGAGATTGCCGCGCTACTACGCAGTGACAGCAGACAAACGTACCAATCACAGATACGACCAATGTGTAATTCCTAGCGTAACGATCTTTGGTATAATTAATATAGAAGAAGAAAAGAAACCCGAACCACCCGACCAACTACCAAGCACTCTTACGTCTTCTCGCAAGGAAAGGAAAGGGGAAAACGATGGCTGAAACCACCAGAAAAAACAACGATAAAGCAAAGGTTACGAAGATAAAAGCGAAGATAGGTGCGGAGGCTGAAATCGTAGCTAACAAAGATGTTGAGACTGCGCCGGCGGATCCAAGCAATGCTACTGCCGAATTGGTAGATTTCACCGAGGCCGAGATAGTGGCACTCACACACGCGAAAGAAGCTATTGCCAGGGGTGAATATTCAGACCTGACACCGGAATTCAAGAAGCTGCGTTTTATCAAGTGGCTCGTCGAGAACGAGAAGATAACTCGCTAGTATATAACAGGCAACTAGGCTCATGTAAAACAAAATATCGTAAGTTGGTAGAAGCTCGCGCTCATGTGCGGGCTTTTGCTTTTGCTCATATTGAATGATATTTAATGCGTGATTTGCCAAAAAACCACTATTCACCTTTTGCGCGATTTCTGGTATCATATGACGACCAAAGGCAGGAAGTCACCGTGAGACCGGCGATTTCCTGTGGTTATAGAGGTGGGTCCTCCTGGGCACTCTTTGAGGGGATGGAACTGCCGCATACCATGTCTCACAGCTTGTTCTGGTCATTCGTCAACTTAGGAGGAAAGAAATATGGCAAACGAGAATAGCCGCTTTATGCGGAAACTCATGGGCATCGTGCCCGTGTTGATCGCAGCCCCCATGCTGCTTGCGGCCTGCGGTGGCGATGCAACGCCCACTACAGCACCTGCTGTCAACCCAACTGCTACCACGGCAACCGGAGGTGCGGCTACTGCTACCACGGCAGGCGGCAGTATGTCCACCGAGGGCGTGCCGGCGGGCGCGGCCAACGTCACTATCTGGTATGGGTACACAGGAGCCGAGGCCGACACCTTCACGAAGGCGCTAAACGACCTCAAGACCAAGAACCCCGACTTCAAGGTAACCGCGCTGGCGGTGCCTTTCGACAGCCTGCAAAGCAAGTTCACCACCGAAGCCGCCACAGGCAGCGGTCCTGATGTGCTTTTGGGCGCAAACGACTGGGCGGGCCCTCTCGCAGATGCAGGTCTGCTGGCCGACCTCGGCACTATGTCCGACCTGGCAGCCACCACGGCCAACCTCGTGCCGTCGTCTATGGACGTAGCCAAGTACAACGACAAGCAGTACGGCGTCACGGCCAACCTCAAGAACGTTGCCCTTTACTACAACAGCGACCTGGTAAAGAGCGTGCCCAAGGACACCGACGACTGGCTAACCATGGCTAGCAGCCTGGCTACCGGCAACGTCAAGTACGGCCTGGCCCTCAACGCCGGCTTCTACCATGCAGTTGGGTACAACTTCGCCTTTGGCGGCAAGCTGTTTAACGACGATCACAAGTCGGTTGACCTGACCACGCAGGGCACAACCGACTGGCTCAACTTCTACAAGAAGGCCGCAGGCACACCTGGCGTGTTCGTCAAGGCAGGAGCCGACAGCGACATTGACACCTTCTTCAAGACGGGTGAAGCCGCTATGGTAATCAACGGCCCGTGGGCCTTGGGCGACTATCAGAAGGCGCTCGGCAAGGACAAGGTAAAGGTCGCAGTAGCGCCTAGCACCCCATCGGGCGGCAAGTTTGCTCCGTTCGTGGGTGGCGATGTCTACTACGTCAACGCCTCCTCGAAGAACCAGGCAGCAGCGCTGGCCTTGATTGGCTACATGATGTCGACGCCTGTGCAGCAGAACTTTGTGAACGATGCAGGCCAGATCTCCACGAACTCCAAAGTCGATCTGTCAACCAACCCTGTTCTGCAAGGCTTTGTGGACCAGTCCAAGCAGGGCACACCCTCGCCGACCTTCTCGGCAATGGGCGCGGTGTGGACGCCCGGTGGCGACATGATCACCTCGGTGCTCGACGGCAAAGCTGATGCAGCAGCCGCAGCCAAGACTGCCAACGACGCGATCAATACCGCGATCGCGGCCATGCCATAAGGTCTATGTATCCCGGTGGGATTATAGACAAGCGGTGAAACACAGAGGGCGAGGGTTGATGACCTTCGCCCTCTCTTGCAACCTATCCAACTAATCGTTAGTACTCAGGCTTGAGGTGGCGCAACACAGACACGCAGGTCATGAAAGGCCCACCCCGGCCCCTCCCACACGTGGGAGGGGAGAAAGAAGAGAGAAGTGGCTGGGGGACACCCCCAGACCCCCGGACAGGGCCGTGCCCTGTCAACCCCTTCTCTCTAAAAGTGAGGGGTCACTGAAGGCACCTCTGCACCTCCTCTTTGCTTGAGCTTGGCCGACACTTCTGGATAGCCCCACTTGCAAGAGGAGCAGATTAATTACATAATGTGTCCCAATGCAGGGGAAGACGGTATGTGTCATATGTAGTGGCGTATGACGGTGCCCATTAACTTAATGACATATGAGGGGCCAAACGAGACAGGTTTTGCGTAGTCCTTTCGGGCACATTTCGAGCAACGGGTGACGCAGGACGCCTCCGGTCACCGGTAACGCGTGGAAGAGAGGTAACCCTATGGCAACAGCGACGACAACGCAGGGCAAGACTGCTTCTCCCTCTGTAGACGTGGGAGAGATCAAGGGTAAAAGCCTGTGGCAGAAGCTGAAAGAGGGCAAGATTGCCTATTTTTACATAGCGCCCGCCGCAATCGTAATGGCCGTGATCACTCTCTATCCGATGCTCTTCCAGATCTGGATGTCCTTCACGACCTATTCGACCCGGAACCTCAGGGCCACCTTCGGGGACATATTCACAAACACGCCGCCCGCGCCCGACTACACGTTCAACAACTACACCGACATCTTCGGCGGCCTTACCAAGTACGGCGTTACCAACTATGATTTCTGGCGGCTGCTGACTTTCAACGTAGTGTGGGCCTTCAGCAACGTCATTTTCCACGTCGCCATCGGTGTGATCGTGGCGATGGTGCTGAACCGCAAGAAGTTGGTCGGGCGGAGGCTGTACAGGTCGCTATTCCTGATCCCCTGGGCCATGCCGCCGTTCGTGGTGGCGCTCGTGTGGCGCAATATGTTCAATACCCAATTCGGCGCGATTAACCAGCTATTCGGGGTACAAATTCCATGGCTTGAGAGCAACGCACCCGATCCCATTCCCTTCCTGTCGCTACTGCCTCTATCCTATTTCGCGCTTCTGATCACGAATGTGTGGCTGGGTTGGCCCTTCATGAGCGTGGTCGCCACGGGGGCGCTGCAAAGCGTGTCACAGGAGCTGTATGAAGCAGCGGATATGGACGGCGCAAGCAGGTGGCAGCGGTTCTGGAACGTCACCGTGCCCTCTATACGGCCTGCTATGGTGCCCGCTGTCATGCTAGGCCTGATCTGGACGTTCAACCAGTTCAACGTGATCTATTTCGTGTCACAGGGCGGCCCGTATGGGCGTACGGAGATATTAGTGACGCAGGCATACAAGTTCGTATCCGAAAAACGCCTGTACGGCCTGGCGTCCGCATTCAGCATAATCGTGTTCTTTATCCTGCTCGTAATAACACTGATCACCAACAGGATCACCAAAGCCACCGAAGGCGCAAACGAGGATTGAGCTCACATCACTCAGCACTCAGCATTCAGGAGCGTGATAGGAGAAACAAATGGCTAGTCAGCAAACTCTAGCAAGGCCGATTGTCGAAGCAGCGGGTGTTCAGACGGCCACCGCTTACAAGAAGCCGAACACGTTGTTGGGAGATATAGGAGCGCATATTTTCCTGCTCTTCCTCTCGGCGATTGTGCTCTTCCCTGTGCTGTGGGTAGTGGCGATGGCTATTGACCCCCGCGATATTACGCGCCCAACCTCGCTTGTCCCGCCGGGGGCCAGTTTCGCGGCTTTCGAGCGCATATTTACGCAGCCGCAAGCCAACGGTGTATATGTGATAAACGCGCTCTGGAACAGTGTGCTGGTGGCGGGGGGTACCTCTTTGCTGGCGGGCTTGCTGGGCACAACCGCAGGGTACGCATTCTCGCGCTTCAACTTCCCTGGCAGGAAGCAGGGGTTGTTGGGCTTCATTGTGGTGCAGATGATGCCTGCCGGCGCGACACTGGCCCCGCTCTTCATCCTGCTGACGGCGATCCCCTTTGGCGACAGTACTCTCCGTGACCATCTTGTAGGTCTGGTTATCGCCTATGCGTCGGGTGCGCTTCCGTTCGTGATATGGAACCTCAAGGGCTATTTCGACACGATCCCGAAAGAGCTTGAAGAAGCGGCTCTGATCGATGGCGCGAGCCAGTTTCAGGCGTTCAGGCGCGTGGTGCTGCCCCTGTCGCTGCCCGCGTTTGCGGTGACGATCCTGTTCTCGTTCATGTCGGGGTGGTCAGAGTACTTGATGGCCTGGGTGTTCCTCAGCAAGCCTGAGAGGTTTACTCTGCCAATGCTATTGGCGGGCATGGTGGGCCAGTACAGCGCCAACACGCGCTGGTCGGACTTCGCCGCGCTCTCGATAGTGATGTCCCTGCCGATCCTGATCCTGTTCTTCCTGCTGCAGAAGTGGATCGTCTCCGGCCTGACTATAGGCGGAGTGAAGGGATAGAATTGGTTGGAAGATTAAACACGAAAGAGACGGTGCAATACCGTCTCTTTCGTGTTTAATCTTGCGCTTATAAGATGTCTTTGGTCAAGGTCGCCAGGAACTCGGTGTTGGTCTTGGTCTTTATGAGGCGGGCCAGCAGAAGCTCCAGGCCCTCCATGCCGCCAAGCACGGCGACCATACGGCGCATTGTCAGCACCTGCTTGTAGGTGGCTTCGTCGAACAGCATCTCTTCGCGGCGGGTGCCCGACTTGGGGATGTCTATGGCGGGGAAGATACGTTTCTCAGACAGCTTCCTGTCGAGGTGTAGCTCCATGTTGCCCGTGCCCTTGAACTCTTCGTACACCACATCGTCCATACGCGAGCCTGTATCTACGAGGCAGGTGGCGATGATAGTCAGCGAGCCGCCTTCTTCTATGTTGCGGGCCGCACCGAAGAACCGCTTGGGAGGGTAGAGGGCACTGGGGTCCATACCACCCGACAGCGTGCGTCCCGAAGGCGGCATCAGGGCATTGTACGCCCTCGACAGGCGGGTGATAGAGTCGAGCAGGATCACCACGTCTTGGCCGCCTTCTACCAGGCGCTTGGCCCGGTCGAGGGTTAGCTCTGCTACTTTCGCGTGGTCTTCCACAGGCTCATCGAAAGTAGAGGCCACTACCTCGCCGTGGACGGAGCGCACCATGTCGGTCACTTCCTCCGGCCTCTCGCCGATCAGACAGACCATCAGGTGTGCTTCTTCTCCATAGTTGGCGGCAATGCCGTTGGCAATGGCCTTGAGGAGGAGGGTCTTGCCCGCCTTTGGAGGTGACACGATCAGGCCGCGCTGGCCGCGCCCGATGGGAGCAACTAGGTTCAGCAGACGCATGGATATCTGCTGGGGCGTGGTTTCCAGGTTGTACATCGAGGTGGGGAAGATCGGGGTGAGGTCGCCGAAGTGAGGCCGTTTCTTGGCTGTCTCGGCGTCAAGGCCGTTGACCGCTTCTACGCGCAGAAGACTGAAGTACTTCTCACCTTCTTTGGGCTGGCGCACCTGCCCCAGTACTACGTCGCCCGGGCGCAGGCCGAAGCGGCGTATCTGGCTCTGGCTCACGTACACATCATTGGGACTGGGCAGGTAGCTTTGCACGCGCATGAAGCCGAAGCCATCGTCCATTATGTCCAGAATACCTCGCTTGAAGACATTGCCTTGCTGCTCGGTTTGGGCTTGCAGGATACGAAAGGCCAGGTCGTGCTTCTTGAGGCGGTTGACGTTTGGAAGCTCCAACTCTTGCGCCATAGTTTGCAGTTCATCCACCGTGCGCGACTCAAGCTCGGACAGGGTGGCCAGCACCTGCGAAGGGCCGGTAGGTTGGCCGGTGACCACGCCCTCGGGCAGGATCAGCCCGCCCACGCCATTAACCGCAAGAGCGTCGCTTGTGGTCGTAGCATTGGGGTAGCCGCCGTCGTCCATAGGGTCCGATTGCATACCCATGATGTCGCGGTTTCTGGTTGCTGTTGTTTTTTTCGTACCGCTCCGATGGCGGTTATATCTGGTGTAGCCGTTTTTGCCACTTTGTTTCTGATCTCTATCCATTATATTCTCCAGGGGTCAAGGGTCCGGGTTGAAGCCGGCTTTGAGGGTGCCGGCGTGACTTTGACACTTAAGACTCCACAATATTTGAAAGCTTGTCTCCATGATGTACTGCGGTCACATAGCGTATAGTGCGAGACTTAGCACGCATTACGACCGAATCGGTGGTTGCCTGGTGTGCGCCGTAACGCACGCCACGCAGTAGTTCTCCATCGGTAATGCCGGTGGCAGCGAAAAATACGTCGTTGCTTGTCACAAGGTCGTCGATTTTGTAGACGGTTTCGGGATCTACGCCCGCAGTGTGGGCTGCCTGGCGCTCGGTATCGTCGCGGAAATAAAGTTTACACTGCATGTCGCCGCCCATTGCCTTAAGGGCACAGGCCGCTACTACAGCCTCTGGCGCGCCTCCACTGCCCATGAGCATATCCACGCCGGTGTTGTCGTCGGCGGCGGCAATAGCGGCGGCCACGTCGCCATCAACGATGAAGCGCACTCGCGCCCCGGTAGCTCTTATCTGTTGGACCAGTTCTTCGTGGCGGGGTCTATCGAGCACCATGATGGTGATGTTGCCCTCTTCGCGCCCCAGCGCTTTGCTGACAGCGCTGACGTTTTCGGCGACTGATTTGTTTATGTCGATAGCGCCCGCAGCACCCTGTCCAACCGCTATTTTTTGCATGTAGTACACGCCCGGAGGCGCAGAATACATGGTGCCACGTGCCGCCAGAGCCACCACCGCGATGGCGCCGGGCATTCCGAGAGCCAGCAGGCGGGTGCCGTCTACGGGGTCAACGGCAATATCCACTTTGGGCGGGCGGCCATTACCTATAACTTCGTCTACGTAAAGCATGGGCGCTGCATCCTTCTCACCCTCGCCAATAACGACTACGCCGTCCATTTCAATACGTGCAAGCGCGCGCCTCATGGCGTGCACAGCCGCGCCGTCCGCGCCGTTCTTGTCGCCGCGACCCAACCACAGGCCCGCAGCCAGGGCGGCGGCCTCGGTCACTCGAACAAGCTCAAGCGCCAGGTTACGTTCAATTTCTACCGGCATATCTTCCATTGTGGTTATGCTCTTCTCCCAAGGGAGTAGGTGTGAAGTAGGTGAGGCGATAGATCAGGATACTATGCCTATGGATTCACATATTACAGCAACGACGCGGTATCTGAGCGAAATTGAACACATGTGTCAGCCGTAACATGGAGGTCGGTCCAACTATAGCCAGAGTAGCGCACCAAGCAGCAATTGATTGCGCAATCCGCGACCCGGATCGTCGGGCACCGTCAGCCGAATTCGCGCGAGGTACGGGACAACCGTATGAACTATATAAGCAATATGAGGATGGATATGAAGGTATATAGAACCGCTATAAGACGGGGTTACACAGAATAGAATGGGTATGGAAAAGGGACAAGCAATAGAAGGGGGGCGGGGAGATAGGGATTCGAACCCTAGAAGCAGCTAAACGCCGCTTAACCGCTTAGCAGGCGGCCCCATTCGACCTCTCTGGCATCTCCCCCCGCACAAAGGGGTCAAGCGCATCTGCTTTGCACGCTCGTACCACATAATTATATCATAGCGTGCACGCTATTGCAAGTAGAATTTGTATGGTGGAAAGACGAGCCAGCGTGTGGTTCACTTTAGCTTTTCTCGATGCCGTACTATAGGTCGTAAGTCGGGCAACTCCTGGCTTGCGACCTACAATCTACGACCTCTAACCGCTTGCCTGCCTTTCGCCGTGCACTGTATAATGGGCGGACAGGGTGCGCATGACTTGCCCTGTATTGTTATGCAGGAGCAAGGATTTTGGCGACCACTACCGGCAACCAACCGCAGACTATTACCGAAGCGCGCGACACCATAGCGATAGGGGTGGGAGCCGACGCGCCCGCCCAGGTCCAGGCACCCGCGTGGGCGGCAAAGGCTGTGCTCTTGCTGCTGGTGTTCTTTTGCGGCGCGGTGGTGATGACCGTCGAGATGTCGGCGTCCCGGCTGCTCGCGCCCTATTTCGGCACGTCGCTCTTTATCTGGGCTAACCTGATCGGGTTGGTCATGATCTATCTCACGCTCGGCTACTGGCTGGGCGGGAGAATAGCCGACCGCTACCCTCGTCGCTCGGTCCTCTATGGCATCACGGCGCTGGCAGGCTTCATGGTGGGCATAATCCCAATCCTGTCGAAGCCAATCCTGTCGTGGTCGCTGGCGGGGTTCTCGGACTACTCGGTGGGTGTCTTTTACGGCTCGCTCGTGGGCGTGATCCTGCTCTTTGCCGTGCCGCTCATTCTGCTGGGGTTCGTGTCGCCTTTTGCCGTGAGACTGCGCATGGTCGAGGTGGCGAACGCGGGCGGTACTGCGGGCGGCATCTCGGCGCTCTCCACGCTGGGCAGCATCCTCGGCACGTTCATCCCTGTATTCTTCCTCATACCTTATATCGGCACAGCCGCTACCCTCTATACTGCCAGCGCCACTCTGCTCGTCTTCTCGATTTTGGGCCTGCTTGTAACGCGCTCTATAAAGCCTGCCGCAATATACGCGGGCCTGCTGGTGGTCGTGCTGGGATTGATGTTGTTCGCCCCCAGAGGCCTGGTAAAGCCGCCACAGAGGGGCGAACTGGTTGACGAAAAAGAGTCGGCTTACAACTACATACAGGTGGTCAGAGAAGGCACCAAGTACGAGCTAATGCTCAATGAGGGGCACGCCATCCACTCGATCTACGATCCGAACCAATTGCTGACGGGGGGGCCGTGGGATTACTGGCTGGTTGCCCCCTATTTCAACAAAGGCTTCAGGCCGTCTGATATGCAGGGGATGGCTATGATCGGCTCTGCGGCGGGCACTGCCATGCACCAATATGACGTGGTCTATCCGGGCGTACCCGTGGACGGCGTGGAGATCGACCCTGAGATCGTAGACATTGGCAACAAGTATTTCGGCATGACCACATTTAAGAACGCCACCACACACGAGGAAGACGGGCGCACTTACTTGCAAACCGACGGCAAGAACAAAAAGTGGACGGTGATCGGCATTGATGCCTACCGCCAGCCCTATATCCCCTTCCACCTCACGACAAAAGAGTTCTTCCAGGAGGTCAGCGACCACCTCACGGATAATGGCGTGGCTATGATCAACGCGGGGCGCACCGGAAGCGATACTCGCCTGGTGGACGCGCTGGCAAACACCATGCGCTCGGTATACCCGAACGTGTATGTAATAGACGTGCCCACAATGGCGAACAGCATGGTAATAGCCACCAAACATCCCACCCAACTTGCCAACTTCGCCGATAACGCGGCGGCCATATCCGACCCCACTCTCAAGCAGGTGTTCGACGCCAGTCTGCAAAAAGGCAACATACGGGAAGTGCAACCCGACCCTAAGGGGTATGTATTCACCGATGATAAAGCGCCCGTAGAGGAAGTGATCGACCAGATTATTCTGGGGGTGGTGGGGGACGTGTCAAAGTAGACCGGGAGAGGGAGGAGTAGCCATGAACCTGAAACTAAAGCGAGTGGTACGTACGCCATATTCCGAAGAGATAGCTGTGTTCGATGGGGATACGCGCGACGAGAACAACCAGGCTGTGAACATAGGCAAGTTGGAAGTGCATTACCTGGGCGACCAGATTGTGGGCACCCTCCTGCTCTGGCAAGAGTTCGCGCAGGGATATAAGTCTATACATGGTCCCGGCTCTGAGGAAACCATAGACGACTTGATCGACGCGATCCTGAGCGAGGTGGCCGAGCCATTGGGAGTGCCCGCCGAGTACGGGATCGAGGTGTACTACCCGTCGGTCACAAACCAACTATTCATAAGCAACTATTCGGGTGATCCGGGCGAAGACGAAGAAGAGTATGACGACGAGGAGTACGAAGACGATTCGGAAGAAGCCGGAGAAGATGACGAAAGCGCACCAGGACGAGATGACGATTATTACCGCAAGCTCACCAACAGGCCATAACGACAAGAGTGGGGATACGGGAAACCGTGTCCCCATCAATAATAAGGGGGGCTATAGCGACCTCTACGCCCAGGGTGGAGTACTGCGCGTCGGCGCGCTCGACCGTTTCCCGGAGCTTTTGCACGCTATCAGCACGCGCACCGCGCCAGACGGTGACGATTGGAACCTGAGCGCGAAACGCGGCACTCCCCAGCACCCCCCCAGCCCGAAAACAGCCTTCGCCAACCGCGAGAAGCTGGCTCACCTGCTGAACATCACACCCGATCGGATCGTGGGATGCCGACAGGTGCACGGCACGCAGGTGGCGCGCGTGTACGCGCGCGACGGCGGAAAGGGCATGACACCCGATAATCCCAGCATCGAGGATACCGACGGGATGGTGACAGACGTGCCAGGGCTGTACCTGATGGCGCTGTCCGCAGATTGTCCACCCGTTTTCTTCTACGATCCCACGCGGCAGGTGGTCGGGCTGGCCCATTCAGGCTGGAAGGGCACTGTAGGACGTATTGCAGGCAACGTGGTCGAGGCGATGGTGGACGACTTCGGCAGCGACGCACGAGATATTGTGGCTGTGGTTGGTCCCGGCATTGGCCCCTGCTGTTACAGCGTGGGCGAAAACGTGATTGAGGCTGTGGAGAGTGGGTTCATGCATGCGTGGGCACAAGACACGCAATGGAACACCAAGCCCCTGCTGGAAAAGCGCGGCGACCTGGTCTACTTCAACCTACGAGAAACAATCCGCCGCGCCCTACTGGAGGCAGGCGTCCTGCCTGAGAACATAACTGTAGAAGAAGTCTGCACAGCAGACAACCTGGACCTGCTGTACTCGCACCGTGCAGAGCATGGACAGTGCGGCCTGTTCGGCGCTGTGCTGGGGACCCAGAGATGAAAACGGACGGCGATCTCATGTCGTCCGTCGTCTGTCGTCTGTCGTCGGTGCGATGACTTACGATCTGCGTCTCGATGAAATCCGCGAACGTATCGCAATGGCCGCCGGGCGGTCGGGGCGTACTTCGGACGCGGTGACGTTGGTAGTGGTCACAAAGACTATCCCGGTGGACAGGATAGAAGCCGTGATTGAGGCGGGGGCTGTCAACCTGGGTGAGAACAGAGTACAAGAGGCAGAAGCCAAGTTTGAGGAGAGCAACGCACAAGGCACAAACATTGATACAGACAAAATAAGCAGGGCAGGCATAACCCTGCACATGATCGGCGGGCTACAGCGAAACAAAGCCCGGCGGGCCGTGGGCCTGTTCGACTGGATACAGTCGGTTGACAGGCCCGAACTGCTGGCCGCATTGGAGAGCGCCGGAGCAGAGCAAGAGATAACAGAACCTTTCCCCGTCCTGCTCGAGGTGAATATGACGGGTGAAGCGGCCAAGTCTGGCATAACTCCTGCAGAGTTACCCGGGTTGGCGGACGCGCTGGCGACCTGTCCGCACTTGCGCGGCATGGGTCTGATGACGGTTGCCAGGCTGGGGGCAGACGAAAAAGAGTTGAGAAGCACCTTTGCGGGACTGCGACACCTGCTCGATATGCTGAAAACAGAGCACCCCCACGCCGGAGACTGGAAGCACCTCAGTATGGGCATGAGCGACGACTACGAGTACGCGATAGAAGAAGGCGCGACAATAGTGCGATTGGGCAGGGCCATCTTCGGGCCGCGGATATGAGCGTAGAAGTCAGAACGATGGACACCTTTCTCGACAAACTGGTAGAGAACGCCACCACGGCAGGCTACAAATTGTACCTGGTGGGCGGCAGCGTGCGCGACTGGCTGATGGAGCGCGAGATACACGACTACGATCTCACCACCGACGCGCCTGTGCCCGTAATCAAGACTATCCTCGAAGCCGCCCAACCCGAGGCGCTCTTCACCCTTGGCGAGAAGTTCGGCACGATCAGCGCCATCGTGGACGGCACGTCTCTGGAGATTACGACCTTTCGCGCACAGGACGAAGCAGATGATGGCCAGACCGCCGATCAGAAGCTCCACATCGACCTGGCGCACCGAGACTTCACGGTAAACGCCATCGCTCGCGACCTGCACACGGGCGACATCCACGACCCGTTCGAGGGGCAGTTGCACATCAAGCACAAGCTCATACAGGCGGTGGGCGACGCCGAAGACCGCTTCCGCGAGGACCCACTCAGGATGTTGCGGGCAGTGAGGTTGGCGGTACAGCTTGGGTTCTTCCTTGAGCGCGAGACGAAAGAGGCGATCAAAAAGCTGGCCCCTCTCCTGAAAGAGGTAGCGTGGGAGCGCATCGGCGACGAACTGGACAAAATGCTCATGGCCGCCACCCCCAGCGAGGGCATAGACGGCCTCGACACGTTGGGACTGATGCCTTTCACGATCCCTGAAATACTGGCGATGCACGAGATGGAGCGCGGGGCCTACCACTACAAAGAGGTGTACCCCCATACGCTAAAGGTGCTCGACCGCACTCCTCCCGACCTCGTGCTGAGGTGGGCGGGGCTGCTGCATGACGTAGCCAAGCCCGCCACCTACGGCATAACCGATGGTGAGGTGCACTTCTTTGGACACGATATTCTGGGTGCGCGCATGGCGCGGAGCATCCTCAGCAGATTGAAGCGGCCCACAGAGGTGATCGAGCCCGTGGTGCATTTGATAGCCGAACACCTGCGTATAGGGGTCTACGACGAAAGCTGGACCGATGGGGCCGTGCGCCGCTTCATACGCGAAACAGCGCCCGTAACAGAACAGCTATTCGCGCTCTCGCGCGCTGACATAACCTCCCAGCGCGCCCAGCGCGTGGCAGCAGCGCTGGCAAGGGTAGACGCGCTTTATGAGAGGTGCGAACAGATAAAGGCGCAGGAGGACGTCGAGAAACTGCACAGCCCGCTCGACGGCCACGATCTTATGCGCATCTTCGGTGGCTCGCCAGGCCGCTGGATCGGCCAGATCAAAGACTACCTGCTAGGCCTGGTACTGGACGGCGCACTCTCGCAAGACGACCAGACCGAAGGTGAACGCCTGGCTCGGGAGTATGTGGCCCAACACCCGGAGCTAAAGATATAGTGAGGAATGTGAAACGTGACACACAACAATAAGGAAAACCTACTCTTGCGCGCCTCCCTGCTGGGCATAATGGCGGGCATGAGGTCAGCAGCGCCTGCGGCCACACTGAGTCGCCAGGCCGTTGCCCGCCCCGACGGGTTCAAAAAGACAATATTCGCCCCTCTTACGTCACTGTTTGTATCGGCGCTGATTACACTGGGACAGATCGGCGAAATAGTGGTCGACAAGCTACCTATTTTGCCCAGCCGCATAGACCCTCAGCCTCTTGCGGCACGGGTGCTGGCTGGAGGCGTAGTTGGCGCAGCAGTCTTCACCGAAGTGCGCGAGTCGGTTCCACTGGGAATAGCAATAGGTGCAAGCTCAGCACTCGTATCGTCATATGTGTTCTACTACTTGCGCAAAGAAATAAGCAATGCTCTGCATATCCCCGACCCCATCGTAGCAATAGCCGAGGACCTGGCAGTGTTAGGGCTGGGAGCAGCAAGCCATAGGCCGTGAGTCACGCATCGTCACTTATCGCCTACCAGGTGCACCAGTGGCAGCGTGGTCAGATCGAAATCGCCTATGTGCTCGGGGCCAAGTTCTACCACCTGGTCATGCACACGTAGGGCGTCGCTTATGAGACGGGCCAAGTCTACACCGAGACACTCGTCACCGAAGGGGCGTAGATAGGCCACCCCACCTTTGAGGTGGTTCACCGTCCCGCGATAATTGCCCAACCTGAGCTTGTAAAACCCGA
>DATINP010000201.1:0-8177 GCA_035474135.1 Chloroflexia bacterium
GGGGACGACGGCGGTTATGCGTCATGCGTCTGGACGACGGACGACGGACGACCGACGACGGAATGCGTCATGCACCTCTTAGTCCCTTGCGTCACCTTTGCGCCTTTGCGTTTCCGTCCGCCGTCCCACGTACCGCCTCCAAAGAAATCTGCACCGTATGAGCACACCCTGCTCACAATTTCCTCATATTGTTTGCCTATAATTACATCGTAAGCTTGAGAAAATAAGCGCGACAAACAGAGATGCTGAAACAGCATAGAGATACACAAGGAGACAAAAATCAAATGTCAGAGAAAATACTTCATCAAATAACAATTGTAGAAACAGACGACGGATACCGCATCGAGATCAAGGGCGACAAAGAGAAACTGCGCGCCATGGGCTTCGGTCGCGGCTTTGGCGGGTTCGGTGGCTTCGGCCCCGGCATGATGTTCAGGGGCATGCGTCCCGGCTTTGGTGGACGACCCGGCCCCCACGGCTTCCACGGTCATCATGGCCACCACGGAGACCACGGCGACTTTGGTCGCAGAGGCCCCGGCGGTTGGGGCAGACGTGGTTGGGGTCCCCAGTGGATTCAGGACGATGTCGAGCAGACGCCCGAGCAAGAGAACGTCTAGGTGCGAGAGGATAGGGGTTAGGTGTTAGGCGGATTGACGACGGACGAACGACGACGTTAGCTGATCGTTGGTCGTCTATGGTCTCTACTAACCCCTAACACCTAACCCCTCGCCCCTATCCCGTATAATACCCCCAAATGAACGAACTAATTCTGGTCGTGGACGACGAACCCAAGATCGTCAAGCTGGCGCGGGACTACCTGGAGCAATCCGGCTTCCGCGTCGCTTCTGCTGATAACGGCACCACCGCCATAGCCTCGGCTCGCCGCGAGCGGCCCGACCTGGTGGTGCTCGATCTGCGCCTGCCCGACATGGATGGTCTCGATGTGTGCCGCACCTTGCGCCGCGACTCGGACGTGTCCATCATCATGCTCACCGCCCGCGACACCGAGGCTGACCGCCTGATCGGGCTGGAACTGGGTGCGGATGACTACATCACCAAGCCTTTCTCGCCTCGCGAGTTGGTCGCCAGGGTACGAGCCGTCCTGAGGCGGGCGGGAGGCGCACAGGGCGAGGCTCGCGGTTCGGGTCTCATACGCGCGGGCAATCTTGAGGTGGACCTCAACGGTCACCACGTTACGCGCCAGGGCCAGCCTATTCACCTCACCCCCAGTGAGTTCACACTGCTGTCGGTGCTGGCCCAGCACCCCGGCCAGGTCTTCTCCCGCGAGCAATTGCTCGACCGGCTTTACGGCATGTCTTACGACGGCTTCGCTCGCAGCGTAGATGCCCACATCAAGAACCTGCGGCAAAAGCTTGAAGACGACCCCTCGGACCCCAGATATGTACTCACCATCTATGGCATTGGCTACAAGTTCAATAACGATTTTAGCGAGGTCCAACCATGAGTGGGCCTACTGACGACGGACGACGGACGACGGACGACCGGCGGCATCGCGACCCTGACTTCGAACGCGAACCCACCGAAAGAAGTCGTAGCCGCGAGGATCGCCGGAGCCAGATGAGGGGTAGCCACGAGCGCCATAGAGTGCACTGGCGCGACTTGCACCCACGCGGCTCTCGCGCAGGACGTAACAGCTATGCTCACGACCACCGCAACCCCCACAACAGGCGCAATCAGGACGATCAGCATGCCCAGGGGGTCCACGAACATGGCTCCCATCCCGACTGGCCGCCGCACGAAATGCCCAGTCCTTTTTTGTCGCCTGAGCAGATGGAGCGCATGGCCTGGATAGCGTGGCGCACACAGATGCTGCAAATGGAGCACGCACGCAGGCAGTTTGGCCGCAGGCAACACGGTGACCGGGGTCGCGGCCCCAGGCGCGAGCGCCCGCGTTGGGCACCCATGTGGGATCAGCGCACCCAATCCGAAGCCCAGGCCGAGGCCGAAATGTGGCGACGCAGCTTACGCGATTCGCGAGAGGCCTGGGGCGCGACCAATCAACCTGCTGCCACACCCTGGTTTCAGCCGCAGCCCCAGACCTGGGCAGATCCTCAGGCGTTGAAAGCCCAGGCAGAGGAGTGGCGCAAGAAGCAGCGTACCCTCTTCAAGCGCATCCTGATTACTTTTGCCAGCTTCCTCGTCTTGATCGCGGGCAGCGTGGGGGTGTTGACGCTGGTGTTTACGGGTCTGCTTGGGGGCAACCACGACTCGGCCCTGCTGGTGTGGATAGTGGGGATCGGCCTGGCTCTGGGTCTGCCGCTGCTGGGCGCAGGGATAGCCCGTATCGCCTTTGTGAACATAGCCAGACCGCTCGCCCAGGTAATGGCGGTGGCCGACGCCGTTGCGGGCGGCGACCTGAGCGTGCGCGTGCCCGTGGACGAGGCGCGGGGCCGAGCCGACGACTTCGCGCAGTTGTCCCATACGATCAACCGCATGCTGGACGAGCTTCAGCGCACGTTAGAGGACAGGCGCAACCTCACCGCTGACGTGGCCCACGACCTGCGCACGCCCTTGCATATTATTCAAGGCAACCTCGAAGGCATTCTCGACGGAGTGTACCAACCCACACCTGAGCACATCGGCATGCTCCTGGAAGAAACCCATCTCCTCTCACGCCTGATCGAGGACCTGCGCACCCTCTCGCTGGCCGAATCGGGCTATCTGCAGTTGCACAAAGAGCCTGTGAACGTGGGCGAACTGCTGGCCGACGTGTCGACAGGTTTTGGCGCACAGGCTGAGGAGGCCGGGGTTACTTTACGCGTGGAAACGACTGGTTTCGCCCCGTCATCAGAGGACGAGGGCAAGGCAGGCGTGATAGAGGCCGACGCGATGCGGCTCAACCAGGTGCTCGCCAACCTGGTGGGCAACGCTCTGCGGCACACTCCATCGGGCGGAAGTATAACCCTGCTGGGCGAGCCGATAGAGGGCGGGGTGCGTATCATAGTGAGCGACACGGGCAGCGGCATTGCCCCCGATGACCTCCCCTACATATTCGACCGCTTCTGGCGGGGGGATGTGTCGCGCTCGCACGGCGAAGGTGCAGGTGGTGGCCTTGGTTTGGCGATAGTGAAGCAGCTTGTTGAGCTACACGGCGGCCAGGTGCACGTTCAGAGTGCGCTGGGCCACGGCACACAGTTCACGGTTGACCTGCCGACCCGAGTCGTAGAGCCTGAGCCGCAGGTCGTAGATCTTAGATCGTAAGTCACGTGTGAGGCCGACTGGATTTTTGTCGCGACAAAAATCTCGCGGGCACTCGCGCCTCACACATTCATGTCGAGCGCATAGCGCACCGCGCCAAATAGCTGGGCCTTTGACCCCAGTTGCGAAAGCTCCAGCCTGGGCGCGACGGGATGCACCAGTAGCGCCGCGAGCCTCTCCCTGAGGGGCACGAGCATTGTGTCGCCGGCATTGCCCACCCCTCCACCCAGCAATATCATCTCAGGGTCAAGCACAAAGGCGATATTGGCAAGCCCCAGCGCCAGCGTGGTCAGCGTGTCGTCCAGCACGCCTGCTGCCAGCGGGTCCCCCTGCGCGGCGGCTTGTAGTACGTCGCTCGTGGTGAGCTCACGCCCGGCCAGCGTGCTTTGTGCCGCGCTCTCGGCCAGTCGCTTTTGAGCCTGTCTCACTATGCCCGTGCCCGATGCTCGCCGTTCCAGCACTCCCAGACCGTCAGGGCCGATCCGTTCGAGGCCGTGCACGTACAGGTGCCCTGTTTCGCCCGCCGCGTTGTGTGCACCCCTGTAGAGTTGCCCGTTTATGAACACCCCCGCGCCGATACCTGTGCCGATCGCGAGGAACACGAAGTGTGAGCAGTTGCGAGCCGCCCCACGCCAGTGTTCGCCCACCGCCGCCAGGTTCACGTCATTCTCGACGTGAGCAGGCACGCCCAGAGCACTCTCGATCAGCGATTGGAGGTCGAACGCAGTATCGCTGATGTTGGGACACATCACCACCCTGTTTGTCGCTGGGTCCATAATCCCGGCCACGGCCACCCCTACCGCCGCTATTCGCGCATCGGGTAGGCCTGAACGGAGCAAGAGGGTATCACGAAGCTGTACGAACTGCTCGCCGTAGTCGGCCTGGCCGTTCCACCTGATGGTGGGTGCTTGTTCCTCGGCCAGCAGTTCGCCATCGCCATCAGCCAGCGCCGCGTAGGTCTTCGTCCCGCCGATATCGAAGCCAAGTACATACTGTGTCATAGAGGCACGTCATCCGTTGCAAAGTTGTGTTATTGTTATACCAGTGACCAGTGACCAGTGACCAGTGACCAGTGGTTAGTTGGACGACCGAGTACCCACGATGTACGGCAGGCGTCATATTTTTGTCGCGACAAAAACGCATGACGTATGACGCATGACGCAACGCACGCCCCACGAGGAGGACAATCTTTGCAACATTCACACTGGCGGGTGGGGGTTATTGGTACGGGCTTTATCGGGCCTGTGCATGTGGAGGCTTTGCGTCGACTGGGCATCGAGGTGGTGGCGTTAGCGGGGCATGACGCCGAGCGCACCGCAGAGAAGGCGCGGCAAATGCACATCGCCCGGTTGTATGGCTCGGCTGATGAGTTACTGGCCGACCCCGATATCGACGTGGTGCATATCACCTCGCCCAACCACGTCCACTTCGCGCACGCCAAGGCTGCTATGGTGGCCGGGAAGCACGTCGTCTGCGAAAAGCCTCTCGCCATAAGCTCACAGGAGTCGGGCGAGCTGGTGGCGCTGGCCCGCGAGACCGGGCTGGTCAACGCGGTAAACTTCAACCTGCGATACTACCCGCTCACCTGGCAGGCGCGTTCGATGGTGCAGGAAGGAGAATTGGGGCGGGTGTACATCGTGCAGGGTCACTACCTCCAGGACTGGCTGCTGCTGCCTACCGACTGGAACTGGCGGCTCGAAACGAGGCTGGGGGGTGATATGCGCACGGTGTCCGACATCGGCTCGCACTGGCTTGACCTCACAAGCTTTATCACGGGTCTCAAAATTGAGGCTGTGCTGGCAGATTTCCAGACCTTTCTGCCTGTGCGCAAGAAGCCCACGAGCCCCGTCGAGACCTTCGCGGGCAAGATGCAGACCGCGATGGAGTACGTCGAGACGCCTGTCAATACGGAGGACTATGCGAGCGTACTGATACGCTACGAGGGTGGAGCTAGGGGCACGATGACGGTGTCGCAGGTGAGCGCGGGCCGCAAGAACCGGGTGGCCTATGAGATCGACGGGGCAGATGCGGCAATCGCCTGGGACGGCGAGCACCCCAACGACCTGTGGGTGGGCCACCGCGACAGGCCCAACGAGCTACTACTGAAAGACCCTGCCCTGATGTCATCTGAGGCTCAGCGGTTCGCGTCGTACCCTGGTGGACACACTGAGGGCTTTGCTGACACCTTCAAGGGCCTGTACAGCGCGGTGTACGGTTACCTGGACAGGGGCGACATGAGTGCGCCTCCCGACTTCCCCACGTTCGAGGATGGCCACACCTCCCTGCTGGTGGGAGAAGCGATCTGGCGCAGCGCGCACGATGGACGCTGGGTGGCGGTAGGGTGACGGCGGACGACGCGACAACGCGTTAGTCGTCTGTCGTCTGTGGTCCGTCGTCAGCATCCGGCAGGTTGCGCCCGTAGATCTTAGTGAGCAGGGCCAGGCGCTCGGCTATTTGGGGGGTTAGCTGTTCGCGGTGGTAGCGCCAGGTCCAGTTGCCGCTGGTGGTGCCGGGGGTGTTCATGCGAGCCGTGTTGTCTAGGTCGAGCAGGTCCTGCATCTGGATGATCGCCATGTCGGCCACCGAGGCCAACGACAGTCGTATGAAGTCCCATGCAATGTCGCGCCCGTCCACCGCCATGTAGAGGCGGGCGCTGGTCTGCACCTCCTCCGAGGCGTTGCCCCACCAGCCACGCACTGTCTGCATGTCGTGCGTGCCGGGATATACCACGAAGTCATGCGTGTAGTTGTGCGGCAGATAGATATTGTCGGCATCACCGTGAAAGGCCTCCACCAGCACCTTCATGCCCGGAAAGCCCAGTTCGGCGCGAAGCGCGTGCACATCGGGCGTGATCAGGCCCAGGTCTTCTGCTATGAGGGGCAGGGGTCCCAGCTTCTTGGCGGCCACCACAAACAGGTCTGCCCCCGACCCCGGTGCCCAGTGGCCGTGCTCGGCTGTCTCGGCGTCTGCCGCCACCTCCCAGTAGTTCACGAAGCCCCGGAAGTGGTCCAGGCGCAATATGTCCACCTGGCTGAACATGGCACGGAAACGGTCGATCCACCAATCATAGCCTCTTGCCTTCAGCACATCCCATCTGTAGAGGGGGTTGCCCCAAAGCTGACCCGTGGAGATGAAGAAGTCGGGCGCGGCCGCCGCAACTGCCGTCATGTGCCCGGTGGGGTCGAGATAGAACAGGTCCTGGTGCACCCACACGTCGGCGCTGTCATGTCCGACGAAGATCGGGATGTCGCCCACGATCTGCACGTCGTGGTCGTTGGCATATTTCTTTATGGCGGCCCATTGGCGGAAATAGATAAACTGCGCGAACACGTGGAACTCGATCTCGTTACGCAGGCTCTCTTTAGCGCGCTTGAGAGCAGCGGGCTTACGCTGTGCAAGCTCATCTTCCCAGGCCAACCACTCAGCGCCGCCGTGCGCGCCCTTCAGCGCAGCGAACAGAGCGAAATCATCCAGCCACTTTGCGTGCTCAACCCGGAACTCGTCGAGAGCGCTTTTTAGATCAGAGGTCGCGCCCGTGTGGAAGCGTTGGAAAGCCACCTCCAGCAAACTGCGCTTGAAGGGAATCACTGCGCCAAAATCCACTTGCCCTTCGGGGAAAGGGGATATACCCGTCAAGTCCTCAACGCGTAAGAGGCCATCCTCTAGCAGGCGCTCGGGGCTGATCAGGTTGGGATTGCCTGCAAATGCGGAGAGACCCTGATAGGGCGAGTCGCCGTACCCTGTCGGTCCCGTAGGCAGCACCTCCCACAGCCTTTGCCCCGTAGCATGGAGGAAGTCCACGAAGGCGTAGGCCTCCGGGCCGATGTCACCTATGCCCCATGGGCCCGGCAGGGAGGAAGGGTGCAACAGCAGACCGCTCGACCGCCGGGAGAGAATGGGCGATGCTATGGGTTGGGGGCTATCGGGCATGGGTGCTCCTGAGTTCCGAGTTCTGAGTTCTGAGGGGTTGCGGGCTAGAGGCCGAGCGTACTCGCCAGCGCCAGCGCATCGTCTTCGGTCTGTACGGAAGAGGGGGCGGGCTGCAGGCGCCAGACCTCCGTATGATGTGTCTCTTCTCCAGGTCTAAGCGTGACGGACTTGCCCAGGCTTTCCAATTCGATTGAGGTGTCGGAGAAGTAGAACTCGACGTTCGTCCCCTTGTCGAAGTGTTTGCTGAACAGGGTGCCGTCTATTTGGTAGGCGAACCAGCCGTGCATATTGTGGTAGCCAAGCTTGTTGCTGGGGCCGGGCGTAACAAATATGAGGGAGATGCGATTCCTGAGCGCGATTCGTTTGTCCGTGATGTCGGTGTAAGGCCAGAAGCTGAAGTGGCGGTTGGGCCACAGGCCGTGTGAGTCTACGGGCGCTTGCGGTTGCGGGAGCAGTGCCACACCTCCCAGCCTGCACATGGAGAGCGCCCAGGGCGCAAGGTCCCTTGGTTCGCTGCCGGTGTTCTGCAGGGTATGAGCGACTGTGGCCTGGGGGCTGTCGGGCGAGAGGATGACGGCGATCGTCTTGGCAATGCCTGTGCCGTCGTCGGGCTGGGTGAATGCTGCGCCGTCCGGAGTTTGAGTGACAGTGACTGGCTGTGCGTCGGGCCGGTAGGTGGTCTCGACCACTTCGGGTGCGTACCAGAGACGGTGTCCGCCCAGCAGATGCAGGGGACCGTTGGGGCTGGGCAATACTGCATCGGGCAGTTCGGCGAGGAGATTGGGGCCACCATCCAACCCCCAAAAGACAATGCGTGGCCCCCGATCGGTGGTCGCCGCGAGGCGCACCAGTCCATTGCTGAGCCAGAGGCAGTCCATACCGTTAAACTCGCCGCGAGCAACCTCGACCATCCGCTACTCCTTACGAAAAAGATGATCGCAGGCGCGATCCGTGCGCTATTTTATCATATTTGGGGTAGGGAAACACGCTGGACATTTTTGTCGCGACAAAAAAGCGACTAGGAAATG
>DATINP010000202.1:0-10625 GCA_035474135.1 Chloroflexia bacterium
GGCTAACATGGGGAAGGCACGTATATTCGTTGCCGACGACGATAAAGACCTGTCGGAGCTAATAAGGACACTGCTTGAGGACGACGGATATTCAGTCACGATGCTAAAAGCGGTGTCCAATGCTTACGAAGAAATAGTGGAATCGTTGCCCGATTTGCTTATCCTCGATATTACGCTTGAGCATCCAGATATCGGGTGGCTTGTTCTCAATAAGGTTAAACTCGATCCTGCTACTGCCGGTATACCGGTGATAATCTGCTCAGCAGCCATAAGTGCAATCCGTGCTAACCAGGATCGCCTTAAGAGCCTGGGCTGTCTTGTGGTTGAAAAGCCTTTCAATATTGACGAGTTGCTCGCTGTCACAGCGCGAGCACTCCATGAAGGCCCACATGCTAGAGCCGAAGAAACTGACCCGCTCACTTGATCATATTTGACCTCTCGTGATCCCGGCCTCCACGCGCGCATTGGCCGGAACTCTTGATCACAGCAGCCTGGAACTGAACCTCCGATAGATAGTGCCCGAATAATCGCATTTGCCATATATGGACACAAGAGCTTACAACAAGCTATAATTCTTGGTAGCCCATAGTGGACCGGAGTAATTCATGTTCAATTGGATCAAGCGCAAAGAACAACCCAAGACAGAAGAAGAAGTGCAGGTGCAGCAGGAGAAAGTTGAAGAGGGCCTCACGCGCACGCGGCGGGGTCTTTTTCGACAGGTAGTATCTCTATTCGAGGTAGACGAGATCACCGAGGACATTTGGGAAGACCTCGAAACCTTGCTGATCCAGGCCGACCTGGGTGTGGAAACGACGGTGGACCTCGTGGAGCGCATCAAAGAGCAAACTGCCCTCGATCGCCTCAAGAAGCCCAAAGACGTATACGAGCTTCTGCAAGATGCTCTCGTTGACATTCTTACCAAACCCGAACGCGACCTTCAGGCTAAACTGGCGGCCGGCGGAGTCCAGCGCAACACAGAGGACCGTCCATACGTAGTACTGGTTGTGGGCGTGAACGGCGTCGGCAAGACCACCACCATCGCCAAGCTGACCAAGTATTACCGAGACATGGGCAAGCTGGTGGTTATCGCCGCCGGTGATACCTTTCGTGCCGCCGCGATAGACCAGTTGCAGGTGTGGGCCGACCGCGTGGGCGCGCCTCTGATCCGCCACGAACATGGCGCGGATCCTGGGGCTGTCGTCTTCGATGCGGTGGAGGCCGCCAAAGCGCGCAACGCCGATATCCTGATAATTGACACCGCAGGTAGACTACATACCAAAATCAACCTCATGGAGGAACTGCGCAAAGTCAAGAAAATCATAGCCCGCCAACTGCCCGGCGCCCCGGATGAAACCCTGCTCGTGCTCGACGCGACCACTGGGCAAAATGGCCTCCAGCAGGCCAAAGTGTTCACCGAAGTGGCCGAAGTCACCGATGTGGCGGTCGCCAAGCTGGACGGCACAGCAAAGGGCGGTATAGTGTTCGCCATAGCCCGCGAGCTAAAGCTCCCCATCCGCTACGTGGGCACGGGCGAGAAGATCACCGACCTGGCCGAGTTCGATGCCCGCCAGTTCGTGCAAGCACTGTTTACTTGAGAGTCGTAGATCTTAGATCTTAGATCGTAAGTCATATGCCATACGTCGTCGGTCGTCCCGACTTACGATCTAAGATCTACGACTCTCGCAGCCAGGAGCAATAAATGTTTGAGAATCTGACAGACCGCCTGAACTCGGCCTTCTCACGCCTGCAAGGCAAGGGGAGGCTCGATGAGGCCGATATTGACGAGGCGATGAAAGAGGTGCGGCGCGCACTTCTGGAAGCCGACGTCAACTTCAAAGTGGTCAAGACCTTCGTCGATAAGGTGAAAGAGCGCGCCATCGGGCAGGAAGTCATCCGCAGCCTTACCCCCGCGCAGGCCGTGGTGGGCATCGTCCACGAGCAGTTAGTGGAATTGCTCGGCGAAGCCTCCAAGCTGCAAATGTCATCCACTCCGCCCACGATCATCATGATGGTGGGCTTGCAGGGTTCCGGTAAAACCACCACGGCCTCCAAACTTGCCCTGCAACTACGCAAGGCCGGGCAGAATCCCCTGCTGGTGGCAGCCGACGTGTATCGCCCCGCGGCCGTGGCCCAGCTTCAGCAGTTGGGCAAGCAATTGGGCGTGCCCGTGTACTCTGAGCCGCAGGGTGCCGACCCCGTAGATATCGCCACCAACGGCGTGCGCCAGGCGCAGATGCAAAGCCACACCCCCGTTATTATCGACACGGCGGGTCGCCTTCACATCGACGAGGCCATGATGCACGAGGTCGCCACTATCAAGTCACGCCTCCACCCGTCCGAGGTCTTGCTCGTGGTAGACGCCATGACCGGACAGGACGCGGTACGTGCGGCTTCCGAGTTCAACGAGCAGATCGGTATTACCGGCCTCATCATGACCAAGATGGACGGCGACACGCGCGGCGGCGCTGCCCTGTCCGTGCGCGAAGTTACCGGCGTGCCCATCAAGTTCATAGGCACGGGTGAAAAGCCCGACGCGCTTGAGCCATTCTACCCCGACCGCCTGGCTTCGCGCATACTGGGCATGGGCGACGTGCTTACCCTGATCGAGCGCGCCCAGCAAGAGTACACAGAGGACCAGGCGAAGGCGATGGAGAAGAAGCTCCGCACCGCCACCTTCAACCTCGAAGACTTCCTCGGCCAGCTACAGCAGATCAAGAAGCTGGGGCCGTTAGAGCAGGTGCTGGGCATGATACCGGGTATTGGTCAGGCCATGCGCCAACAGCAGGTCAATATTGACGAAGGTGACCTCAAGCACATCGAGGCCATGATCCGCTCCATGACCCCACTAGAACGTCAAAACCCGGACGTAATAGACACCAGCCGCAGGCGTCGCATCGCCAGGGGCAGCGGCACCACCACCCAGGAAGTGAACGGCCTGCTCAAGCAGTTCAAAGAGATGCAGAAGATGATGAAGATGCTCACGGGCGGTGGAGGCGGGCCGAAGGGCGGCGCGGGCGGCAAGGGGATGGGTAAAGGCAAGATGCGCATGATCCGCAATATGCGCGGCATGATGAAGTAGCTAGCGCCCCATCATTTCGCGCATACTCTTATTCCACCTCATAAACAACACGAAGCCAACCAGCGATACCGCATGCACCACGAGTGTTGCCCAGGACGCAACAGGCGCATGGAACGAGTAGATGCTGTCCCAGTCGCCGTGGAAATTGGGGTCGGCCACGCTTATCAACGGGTAGAAGATCAGCGTCTGGATTAGCTCAAGCACCCCCAATTGCATCAGCGTGAACCGCAGGGTTGGCTTGAGGCTGCCCCATATGGCCGATACCGCCAGGCACGCTATCCCCAGCACGTAACTGACGAAGTTCCCCGCGAGCGCCACATACCAATCCAGGAGTGGGCTATTGGACGAAGGGATGTATTCTACATATCCCCAGTAGAGAAAGTAGTGCAGGCCCAACACCTGGCTGTGTGTGCTCCATGCCGCCAGCATGTGCCCGAACTCGTGTAAAAGCACGCCCACAGGCACGAGCAGGAAAAAGGCCGCACCTCCCGCCAGCTGCCTGTTGTGCGTGGTTAGCGCACCAGCCCAGAACCCACGCCATGACTTCACCAACTGGTAAAGAGTGAAAGCCCCCGCGATCAGGTAAACGATTGTGAGCGTGGAGAAAGTGTCGCCGATGCCGCCCAAGCGTTACTTGCCCCTCTCAGGGATCACAACCTCGTACATAAGCACGCTGCTCGCTGGTTGGCCGGATTGGCTTGCAGGATGGCCTCCTGCTTCGCTGGCCGGGTGCCCTCCCGTTTGCGCGGCTTGCGGCTGGGCCATCCCTTGCGCCTGACCTTGTCCGTGGGCCTGCGCGTGCGATTGGCTGGCCGTCCATGCATCAAGCGCCTCTTTGTTCGCCCACCTGGTGAGCGATATATACTCACTATCGCCCTTCAATAGCTCGAAGCCCATGAAGCCATCGAAGCTGTCTACTGCGCCCAGCCTGCTCCTGAAGCGGCCCGCGATCCTCTCGCCTTCTTCCGCCGACCCGACGGGAATACGCACCATCACTACTATCATCGTGGTTGCTCGCTTCCCAGAGGCTCTTACTGCCTCTGATTGATATACCTGTTAAGAAAGACCCACCCTTATTCCATCCGTGAATTATAGCATGTGAGGGCTTTGGTGCTGCATGCCGGTAGAGTTCTGTGCTATATTTGTACCATTCCTGACAGGCAAGGCAGTGTAACTATGAACACCACCAGGGGCATAAACCTACCGGAGGAAGAACCCGCTGCTCTTGATGTGGAAAAAGCAGTAAGGCCATCCAGCACAGGCTGGCGCGTTTTGCGCGTGGGATGCCTCAGCCTATTCCTGGTGATGTGTGCCGCTGTGTCATCCCTGGCGGTCGCCCTCCAAAGCGGGCCTGTTAGCCTCACTCTCCCCGTTGCGGGCGGGATCAAGATTGGCTCTGATGACTTCGTGCTCTCGAATTATTCGTTTCAAAACGGCACAACCTACTACTTCGACCTCGATAGTGGCGGCACGCGTAATATCTTGCAACTGGAGTATCTGGAGGACACCCGCTCGCTCCAACTCGTTCTGCACCACTCAACCAAAGGCGACCGGCAGGAAAACAAGCTTGTGACGGTGACCATACCCTGACTGACACCGTGCAACCTGACCGGCATAGCCGACGTATATACCCATGACGGTCGAAACCTACATGTTAGGGGGAGCAAGATGAGCTATCAAAGAGAAACTAAAGTCGGCGTCGGTACGCCACCAAGCCGCATGAACAATCCAATACCCGGCGGTCCATTGGTTCCCATGCAGGAACCGGTTGACTACACCAGCGCGGGCGCGAAGGCGGCTAACGTCGTCAGGCCGCGCACCAAACTTGAACAGGTGGGCTTCGGCGTGATAGTCGTTGCCGCGCTAGTCCTGTTGGTGGTGTTGGCCGGCGTGATCCTGCCGCCATTGATAGGGGGCATCATTTCTGCGACCTATATCGCCGGGTTTGTGGCCTTCCTGACCCTTCTCAACCTGAAACTGCCGTCCAAATGGGGCAATGCCGTTCTTGGCCGGCGTGTGTTCCCCGTCCTCTCTGCAGGCCAGGACAGTGACGTGTGGCGGCTGGCAGGCGTAAACGCTGTGCTTGTATTTTGCTTCGCGTTCTTCTATCACGTGCTGGCCGCGACCCTCGTCGGACCCTTCCTCGCAGGCCTGCTGGTCTTCGGCGGCCTGGTGGGAGCCGGCATCTTCTACAACAGAGTACGCAAGGTCGTAGTAAAGCCCTGACGGGTCTTAGATCTTAGGTCTTAGATCGTAAGTTGCTGGCTGGCGGAGTATAACTTACGATCTAAGACCCGTCGGTCTCTCCGCTTATCAGCCTGAACAGATCGGGGCCGTACTTTTCGAGATGGCTTTGGCCGACGCCCTTGAGGCCCAATAGCTCGGCCTCGGTTTGGGGGCGGGCGCGGGCGATTGCCCACAGCGAGTTGTCATGGAAGATCACGTAGGGCGGCAGGCCTAGCTTATTGGCGGTCACTCGCCGCCACGCCCTCAATCTCTCAAAGAGATCGGCCTGTTCGGGCGTGGGCGGCTCTTCAACCTCGGCGCTGGCAGGCTCCAAACGTGCGTACGAGCGCTCGCCTTTGCCGCCTCGGCTCCAATTCGACTCGCGTCGTGGTTCCTCGAACCCTTCCCTCTCTGAACGCGGCTTCCGGGGCTTGCGCTCCTGCTTTGGCTTGACTGACACAGCTCCCCTGGGCACGCCGTCCTGCGCTTTGCCTGTCGCCCGCAGCAGTTTGTATCCATCCTCTGACTCGAACGGCGCGATATAGCCCTGTTCGATCAACCCCTCGATAGCGCCCTCCAGAGATGATTTCATAGCCCCCAACATCGCACCGAAATGGCGCACCCTATCGGGCGTGACGTTGCTCGCCGCCGACCCGGTTAGCGCGTTCACAAGGCTGCGTTTACCTATCTTGAAGGGGAAGCTCATCAGGCATTCCAGTATCACCTGCCCCGGATTGTCGGGCAGATCCGGCGCTTCTTGCCGTGTTTCTGTCACCTCTTGCGTTGCGGGTGGAGCACACTGGTCGCAGCCCGTTTCGCAGTTCTCTATCTTCTCGCCCAGGTGCGCGGCCAGCATCCTGTGGCGGCACCGTCTGGTAGTCGCATAATCGAGTATCTGCGCTATCTGCTTTTGCTGGCTCGCATCGCGCTTTTCGAGCAAGTCGTTTATCACCTGTGCCACATCCTGCGGAGGACGCAGCCGCTCCACCACAGGCTCGCGCTTATCACCCCGGTAGGTTATCAGTCCCGCTTCTTCCCACTCCAGGAGCCGCCTCTCCAGTTCGTCGGGAGCTACGTCCAACGCCGCGCTCAGAGTGCCTATGTCGCGGCGTGTGGATGGTCCTGTCTGTAGGTAGGCTGCCTCCTGGAATGCGACAAACTGCGGGTCCCTGCTTTGCGCTCCCTGCGGCGTCAGGGCGAGCCACGCCGTACGAGGTGCGTCGAAGTGCCGTGCTATCAACCCAGCTTTTTCCAGCAGGCTGATGGAGACGCGTACCAGGGTGCTGTCTACCTGCCGCTTGAGGACCGTGCCCGCGTGCCTCTCCATATCGTCCAGGTTGACATAATTAGCCAGGCCGACGGGTAGTTGAGTGGTGATCTCCTTGAACAGGGCGCGCAAGTCCTCCACCTTCAGTGCGTCTTGCCTCTTCCAGCGCGTCAGGTTTGCGCGGTCGCCGCCCGTGATAAACAGGATGCAGCGTGATGGTCGCCCATCACGGCCTGCCCTGCCCGATTCCTGCACGTAGCTCTCTAGCGAGTCGGGCGGACTGAAGTGCACGATCCACCGCACGTTGCTCTTGTCGATGCCCATACCGAAGGCAATTGTCGCCACGATCACCCGCGTGCGATCCAGCATGAAGTTTTCCTGGGTCGACGAGCGTTCGTCCGCGCTCATCCCGGCGTGATAATGGGCTGCCTGTATACCCGAGCGTCGGAGCACTCCGGCGATCTGTTCACAGGCTTCGCGGCTGCGCGCGTAAATCACGCCCGACCCATGCTCCTCTTTGCAAATCTGGATCAGCTTTCGTAGCTTGGCCTCTTTGTCGGGCAGAACTGCCACTTCGTAATAGAGATTGGCGCGATAGTTACTCGCCACGACGGGCCGTAATGGCCTGCCCAATTGGTGGGCGATCTCATCGCGCATCTCAGGCGTAGCGGTCGCGGTCAGTGCGAGCACTGTGGGCTTGCCGAGCAGAGGCAGACATTTGCCCAGGAACAGGTAGTCGGGGCGGAAGTCGTGGCCCCACATCGACACGCAGTGGGCTTCATCTACCACCAGCATCGATACGTTGGCCCGTCTGAGCGCGTCCACGAAGGTCTGCTGGCGTAACCTCTCGGGTGCGCAGTACACCAGTTTGTACTTGCCCCGCAATAGCTCGTCCATGCGCCCCGTTAGCGCCTCAAGATCAAGCGACGAGTTTATAAAGGTGGTGCGCTCATATACCTCGGCGGGCAACGAATCGTACTGGTCCTTCATAAGGGCGATCAGGGGCGAAATGACCACTGTCATGCCCGGCAAAAGCATAGCAGGCAATTGATAGCAAAGAGACTTGCCCGCGCCGGTCGGCATCACGGCGATGGTATCCACGCCCGCCATGACCTGCGCGACCACCGCTTCCTGCTTGCCCCGGAACTGGCTAAAGCCGAATAGCCGCTCTAACTCAGAGTGGATGTCGGGCGGGCGGGTATGTGACTGCCGTGGGGAAATAGTAGTTGACATAAGGATAAATGAGCGCGATAGACCCTCGTGCTTCCTGTTTCAATTGTACCACACGGCGCCTGCAATGGCGGGTGCTAACACCAGTTTTGCACACGTAGAGACAAGCGAACAGATGACCGAGATTCCACGAGTCACGCGGATGTGGAAAACCTCTGACCGCGCATATTGACAGCATCAGGGATGGCCTGTATACTGATTGGACTGAGCCGAGACAAGTTCGCTTGAGGAGGCACAGGAACAAAAAGCTCGAATGGTCCTCACGGATTGTTCGGGTTTTTTGTTTGCCCCTAAGGCGAGTCCTAGATCTTAGGTCTTAGATCGTAAGTTGGGCTGCATAAGACTCTTAGTGCCCAGCACCATCTCGCATATTCACCCATTTGGACTACACAAAACCTGTCCCGTTTTGGCCCGCTCAGGTCATTAAGATAGTAGATGACGTATGACTTACGATCTAAGATCTACGATCTTCTACTCGCCTCGCGGGCGTAATGGCATCGAAGCCGTACTTCTTGCGGATATCGTCAATGCTCAGGTTGAGCCTTTGCTCACGCTCTTCGGGGGTGGCTCGTTGGATCGGGGTTGCGTCAGCGGTTTGGTCGGCTGTGGTCGCCTTGGGCGACCTGAACTGGCCCACCAGGTCTGCTGTATGCACCAGGGTCGCTGTGCCCACCCCCACCAGGCGAACTACCTCGCTCGCGTTATATAGTCCAGTCGAGCGCGCAGTGGCGTCCAGTAGTTTGCACGCGGTCTCGTATACGAGCGCCGACGAATCCGTGGGTATGGGCAATGTGAGCCTGCGTGTTATCAGCCTGCCGAAGCCTCCATCGCCCCCGTCGGCGCGAGTCCGCCTGGTGGGCAACAGGCGCAACTTGATGTAGACGCAACGAGCCGACAGTCCTTCGCTCCTGAGAGACCAGGCCACGTTGTCGGCAAGTCCAACCAGCACCTTCTTGATCTCAACGAGGTTGCACGTATCGTCTACAAGGGTCGTTTCGCGGCTGATCGACTTGGGGTCGCCGGGCGGCTCCACGGGCGAATGGTCAATGCCCACAGCGTGGCGCAAGAGGCCGTCCGCGTTTTCGCCGCCTAGGTGGAGGGCCAGCACCGCGCGATTGGCGGCCGCCAGTCTGCCCACCGTCCTTATGCCCATGCTCTCCAGCAGGGTCTCGGTGCGCTTGCCCACGCCCTGCAATGCGCGCACGGGCAGGGGAGCCAGCGTGGCGGCTTCGTCGCCAGGCGCCACCAGCACCAGTCCGTCGGGTTTCTGGAGGTCTGAGGCGATCTTTGCCACCTGCTTGTTCGCCGCAATGCCAACCGAGGCAGTGAGGCCCGTTTCGGCCTTGATGCGAGCCTTGAGCCGCTCTCCTATCATGCGGATGGGGCCGCCCGAAAGCTCTGCGCCCGTCATATCGAGATAAGCTTCGTCCACCGACACAGGCTCGACCAGTGGGCTAAACTCGCCCCAGATGGCGCGCAATTGCTCGGCGACTTCGTGGTAACGGGTGAACCTGCCTGCTAGCACAACGGCATCGGGGCAGAGCGCCAGCGCCTTCGCTAGAGGCATGGCCGAGCGCACGCCGAAAGCCCGCGCCTCATAGGACGCTGATGCGACCACGCCCCTGACGCCCTTGATGAACTCGGGTCTGCGCGCCAGCTTGCGGACTTCAGCCGCGATCTCTCTCAGCCGCTCGACGGAGTAGGGCGAGTTGCAAACGACCACCGGCAAGCCCACCAGTTCGGGATCATCGTGCTGCTCGACAGACGCGAAAAAGGCGTCCATGTCCACGTGGAACACCCACCGTTGCGCCTGCTGGCGCGCGCCCGGCTCGATGTCCCAAAGTTCGCCCTGTGTAAAATCCGCGCCCCTCATAAGACGAGAATATCACATCCGGGTTCGGGCGTTCCAGTTTTGCGGCTTGCAAATGGAGAGCGATCCGGCGACCGATGCTTACCAAAGTACAATCAAAGCCAGTGCGGCAATGGTGTTAAAATCGGGCGCACCAACTACTGTGCCTACACTTCTTGCGCCATGATGGATTGGCTGGTACACTGTGCCGTCATCGCTTACCTGGAATACCAGATCGGGCGCAAAGCTCATCTTGGGCCTGTATATATTAGTGCCCTCGAGGACGCTGAAGTAGCCTGAAACAGGCCGCCCACATTGAGCATACACGTCATGGTAATCGACCCAGCCTATAAGTGTCTTTGCCTCTCCGGCTTCGAGATAGATCTGCCCCTGCTCGTCAACCGACCAGTTGGGTTGTTGTTGTGGTAAAGCCCAATACCCCAACTTATAGGTGTTACCGTACTCATCCAGCCACCCTACCAACTGCTCCCTTAGCATTGCTTCTTTATAGACGCAGACTACCTTCTTGCCGCTGGGAAGGGCTTCGCCTGCGTGTTCCCACGCCCACTCGTCCCGCATCTGCTGAGTCTGGGCCTCGTGATCCTGTGCCTGTAACTCGGGCGTGTAGTTGGGTGTTGGCTGACCGCACTTCCAGCAATGGAGCGCGTGGACGTCAAGCCTTGCACCACAATTAGGGCATACCATGCCAAGGTTCCGGGTCTCTGCCACGTGAAAGCCTACCTCACGCTAATAATCCCGTGATCCGCGTTGTTGAGTCGCACGGCCTTGCCGTCTACCAGAGCCACGCAGTCCTCGACGCGCACGCCGAACTTACCAGGCAGGTAAATGCCCGGCTCGATGCTAAAGCTCATGCCGTTCTGAAGAACCGTGTCGTTGCCCTCGACAATGTATGGCGCTTCGTGCGTGTCCAACCCGATGCCGTGGCCGAGGCGGTGAGTGAAATACTCGCCGTA
>DATINP010000203.1:0-10418 GCA_035474135.1 Chloroflexia bacterium
GGTCCCTTCATTCTTGCCCTCGTGTTGGCATACCTCATGCTGCCGTTGGTAGACCTCATCGCACGTTACGTGCCGCGAGTGGTGGCTATCCTCCTGGTGTATGCCGTCTTTATCGGTGGCGTGTGGGCCTTGTTCTCATGGCTGTTCCCGCTGATTGGTTCGCAGGTGAAAGATCTTTCAAGCGATATCCCAACCTATCAAAGGCAGTTTGAGCAATGGTCGTCGCAGGCCGGCGAGTGGTATAACAACCTGCCGCTCTCTCCTGACGTGCGCCAGTCGATCGAAAACAGCGTCAGGAACTCACTGGGAACTCTGGGAACTGCTGCACAATCCGCGCTTGTGGGGGCAATCACGGCAGTGTCCAGGGCGATGGGGTTCATCGTGGGCCTGTTTATCATCCCGTTCTGGCTCTTCTACGTGCTCAAGGATCGGGATCGCGGCCTGAACGCCCTTAATAACATGCTCCCACGCGCCTGGCGGAACGATGCCTGGCGGATCTTGCGCATTACGAACGGGGTACTAAGCCAGTACATACGTGGGCAACTCATACTGGCTCTCGCGGTGGGGTTGGCCTCCACTATCGGTATGCTGATCGTGGGTGCGCCCTTTCCGGTGGTTTTGGGAGTAATATCGGGGATAACCGAGGTCGTGCCGGTCATAGGGCCTATACTGGGAGCCATACCCGGCCTGATCCTGGCCGCGTTCCACCCCGAGGGTTGGGTCATGGTGCTGAAGGTGCTGGTCGTGTACGTTATAGTCCAGCAACTTGAGAACAACTTGCTCGTTCCAAAGATACAGGGAGATAGCGTCAAACTCCACCCTGCACTGATCATGGTGGCATTAGTGGTGGGTAGTCAGGTCGGCGGACTGTTCGGCCTTGTAGTGGCCGTACCGGTGGCCGCGATCATGCGCGACATATACTTGTACCTGTATCGCAGGTTCACCGAAGATTACACTCCACGCGACGCCGAAGCAAGCGTCCCATCGCGTAGCGACGAAGAGTCGCAACAGGGCAAGAAAAACGAAAAACGCAAACTTGCCATCGAAGAAAGCATGCCTGGTGTCCAGAGCACTGACGAGGCAATCGACATTCTGGATAGGGGCGTAGTAGATCGTAAGTCATAGATCGTAAATCGTACGTCTTAGTAAATAACGCAGTTGCTAATAAGAATGGGAGTAATAGATTGAGCCAAACAAGCGACAGGCCGTCGTCACCGACCCCGCCTAACGGTCGCTCGACCAAACCGCAAAGCCAACCGAACCGGCGACCTCCTGCCAACCCTACTCCTACATACAGGGGTCGCCCCTCCTCGCCCACTTACAGAGCCCGCCCAGTGACCGGTCCCCAGACCGTAATTCGCCCTGACCTGCAATCCCAGCGCGCACTATCGCGCTACAAGGGAGATGCTCGCAAACGGAGGGTACGCTTCGCGGCGTTCAGCGTGCTGGCTATTCTGGGCGTGGCCTTTATCGCCATCTATATCTATGTGTCGCACACGGTGGACACAATCAGCCAGGCGCTAAACAATGTGTTCCAGCCGCCCGTCGTGTCCCACGTAGGGGCAGACGGTACCCCCGTGCCTGTGGTCTACCCTGACTGGGGAACCCAGCCTGTGAACATCCTGCTGATGGGCCTCGACTACAGGCCTGCCACCGATACCTCGGAGGCCGATACGAGGGCCGACACCCAGATAATCGTCCACATCGACCCGGTGGCCAAGAGCGCCGCTATGGTGGCGATCCCGCGTGACCTGTGGGTTCCCATCCCTGATTTCCCCGATGGGCGTATCAATTCGGCATATCAACTGGGCGAAACCAACAAGGACCGCATACCGGGTGGTGGGCCAGTGCTCGCCATGTCCACCATAGAGCAGAACTTCGATATCCAGATTCAATACTATGCAAAGGTAGACTTCAAGGGCTTCGAACAGATACTGGATACCATCGGAGGCGTAACGATTGACGTGCCTCGCCCATTGGTGGACAACGAGTATCCCCTGGGCAACTACGGCGTTACGCGCCTCTACATCCCCGCAGGTTTGCAACACATGGACGGTCGCACGGCCCTCGCCTACGCCCGTTCGCGACACGCTGACAGCGATCTTGGGCGGAACTCGCGCCAGGAGCAAGTGTTGCTTGCAGTTCGCCAGCAAGGGCTAAACCTCAACCTGATCACCAAGCTGAATGAGCTTGCGGGCGAGCTATCCACGGCAGTAGAGACCAATCTGTCAGTCGAACAGGTAGGCTCCCTCTACCAATTATCGAAGGGCATTGACAAAAGCTCGATCCAGACGGTGTCTATCAGCGCTGACATGGTGACAGAGACCCTGATCGACCAGGCAGACGTGCTGTTGCCCAATTGGGACCTGATACGCCCCGCCGTCGCGCAGGCATTTGCCAATCCGGGCCTGTCGAAGGAAGCGGCCCGCCTTTCGGTGCAGAACGGCACCGAGGTAGGTGGCGCGGGTAAGAAGATACGAGACGAACTGGTCGCCCAGGGCTTTTTTGTGCCCGACCTGCGCTCGACAGCCGACCCCGGCAACCATCCCGTGACCGAGATCACCGACTTCACGGGCGGTCAAAAACCCCTCACACTGCAAGCGCTATGTGAGGCCCTGTCGTTCGACTGCTCTACCGTGAAGCAGGGCTTGCCCGCTGATGCGCCCGTGTCAGAAACCGATAATAAGGCGGTTGACATAATGGTGGTCGTGGGAGACGACAATATCAAATAGGTGTCAGGTGTAAGCGCTGCGTAAGGCAGCTTACGCAAGATCCCGCAACTAGACCCGTTTGGCCTACACAAAACGTGTCCCATTTTGGCCCGCTAATGTCATTAAGATAGTAGGGGCCCCCCTCACCTCTTACGTTTCGCACCGTCCGGCCCTGATCCCGCGCCCTACCCGCACGTGATATAATAGATTGAATGCCATTCTTTGTCCCGTTTCGCTAAGAACTGCTATTCTTGCTTTATGACCGTGACCGCCGACAACATAAGCACCATTGATATTGCTGGGCGACAGCCTGTCGCCGAGTGGCGCATGCTGGCCGACTACAATATGGCCGGTGACTACCATATGGCGCTGGACGAAGTGCTGCTCGATGCAATCATTGATGGGGGCGCACCTGTCGTTCGCTTTTACACCTGGCGGCCTGCTACGCTCTCGCTGGGGGTAAACCAGCACGTGGGCGAGATAGACCCTGCTGAGTGCGAAGCACGTGGCATCGGCATTGTGCGCCGTCTGACGGGTGGGCGGGCTGTCTTGCATCAACATGAGCTTACTTATTCCGTGATCGCCCGCGATAACGACCCTCGCGTGTCGGGCGGGGTGATCGAGTCCTATCGCAAGATCAGCGCGGCCCTGGTGGCCGGCCTGAAGTCGCTGGGTGTAGATGTATCGTTGGCCGCGCCAAATAAGGCATTGTTTCGTGCAATGTCGGCCTCGCGCCGCGTAAGCGATCTCGAGCTAAGCGAAAGTGGGGTCGATCCGCAAGCCGCCAGCACCAATGGCGCGATCTGTTTCGACGTGTCCTCAGCCTACGAGTTGGAGGCCAGCGGGCGCAAATTGGTCGGCAGCGCACAGGCGCGGCGCGGCGGCGCGATCCTACAGCACGGCTCCATTTTGCTCGATATCGACTGGGACTCGTGGGTGTCGGTGTTCTCTTACGCCACCGAAGCAGGCAAACAACGCGCCCGCCTCAAGCTTCCATCGCGTATGACATCGCTGCGCCACGAACTGGGGCGCATTGTCACACCACAGGAAGTGCAGGCCGCCCTGATAAACGGCTTCGAGCAAACGTTTAACATCGCGCTCAACAATACATCCCTGAGCGCGCAAGAGCAAGCCGAGACCGCTCGCCTTGTAAGCGAGAAGTACAGCGCCGGTAGCTGGATAACCAAAACATGAATGACTAAGGAGCGAGGAAATCCAAACAAATGTCAGATAACACCACAGATACCAACAAAGAGTACGATATAGCCATCATTGGGGCCGGGCCGGGTGGCTATGCTGCCGCCCTTTACGCCGCCCTGCGCGGGGCCAAAGTCGCCCTGATCGAGAAGGACAAGCGACTGGGTGGCACCTGCCTCCTGCGCGGGTGTATTCCCTCGAAGGCGATGGTCAAGACTGCGGAATTGATGCTGGAGATGCGCCACCCAGAAAAGTACGGCCTTGCTCTCGAAGGCGCAGTGAACATCGATTGGGGACGCACGGTCGAGCGCAAAGATAAGATCGTGGATGGTCTGGTCAATGGCCTCAACGGCCTGATGAAGTCGCGCAAGATCGACGTAATCACCGGCATGGGCACGATTATCAACCCGCGTACAGTCCGCGTAGACGGGCGCGACGTGCGCACGCGCAACATCATTATCGCCACAGGCTCGGGCACTATGCTCGCCACTGATGTGCCGGGCGGCAACCTGCCCGGCGTGATCACGTCCGATGACGTACTGGATGCCGACCTGACGATGAAAGCCTTGCAGGGTGTGCCCGAGAGCATAATGATCGTTGGCGGTGGCGTGGTGGGCATGGAGTTCTCATCGATTTTCAATGCTTACGGCTCCAAGGTTACAGTAGTTGTATCCTCACCTCGCGTGCTCCGCTTGGTGGACGAAGAGATCGCCCGCCGCTTTACTCAGGTAGCGAAGGGGCAGGGGATCGAGATCGTAACTCGCACCGACGTGGTCAACATTGCGCAGGCCAAAGGCGGCAAGGGCCTCAACGTAACCCTCAAGAACGTTGATACGGGCGCCGAAGAAGTGCGTGCCGTCAGCAACCTGCTCTACGCGAAAGGCCGCTTCCCTTACACCCAGAGCCTCGGCCTCGACAATATTGGCATCCAGACCAAGCGTGGCAACATCGAGGTAGACGAGCGTATGCAGACCCCGGTCGAGGGCGTGTACGCGATAGGCGACGTAGTGCCCGGCCCCATGCTGGCACACGTAGCTTCATACGAAGGCGAAGTAGCTGTTGACAACATCACAGGGCATTACAGGGAAGCCGACTATGGCGCGGTGCCCGACGTAATCTTCACAATACCTGAGATAGCCTCGGTGGGCATGCAGGAAGGGCAGGCCAAAGAGCGCGGTATCCCCGTGAAGATGACCAAGTTCAACTTCGCCGCGCTGGGACGCGCCCAGGCCATAGGCGAAACAGATGGCCTGGTCAAGATGATCGCTGACCCCGGCACGGGCATTATCCTCGGGATCCAAGTCATGGGTGCGCACGCCTCCGACATCATAGCCGAGTGCACGCTCGCGGTGCAGCAAGGCATCACAGCTGAAGAGCTAGCCCACACCATTCACGCTCACCCCACCATGCCCGAAGCCGTGCTCGAAACAGCCTTCGCGCAGTTCCTGGGTGCGCCGGTGCACGCCAACCGCTAGCGCGACCAGTCGTAGATCTAAGATCATAGATCGTAAGTCATACGTCAGGCGCCCGACTTACGATCTATGATCTTAGATCTACGACTCCCCCAGGAGCCTGTTTGAACCAATCGTACGATCTCATAGTAATCGGCCTGGGCGCGATGGGTAGTGCTACGGCTTATCATGTCGCGCGCCAAGGGTACAGGGTCCTTGGCCTTGACTCTTACGGGCGCGACCATGCTATGGGCTCCTCTCACGGGCGTAGTCGTATCATTCGCGAGTCGTATGCTGAGGGGCCGCAGTATGTGCCTCTTGTGCAGAGGGCTTTCAAGCTGTGGCGTAATCTTGAGCAGGAGAGCCACCAACAGCTACTGACTATGACGGGCGGCATATATATCGGTTTGCCCGGTAGTGAGATAGTGACGGGCGTGCTGCTGAGTGCGCGTGAACACCACCTCACCTGCGACTACCTCACCGCTTCCGAGGTTATGGCCCGCTTTCCCGGTTTTCGCGTGCCGGATAGTATGGTCGGGGTTTACGAGGAAAACGGCGGTGTACTGGATGCTCAGGCGTGCGTTGATGCACATCTTGACTTGGCGGCACGCGCGGGAGCCGATCTACACCACGGCGAACCTGTATTGCGGTGGTCGCCCGACGGCGAGGGCGTACAGGTCGAAACGGGCACGGCGACCTACAGGGCTGCGAGGCTGGTGATCGCCGCCGGGTCGTGGATCCCCGATCTGCTGGCCGAGCTATCACTGCCCCTCGTAGTGTGGAGGGTGGTCGTGGCCTACTTCAATCCTGCGGGATCGCTGTTTGACGCAGGCTCGTTTCCCTTCTATCTGCTCGAAGTGCCGGAAGGCACGTACTACGGTCTCCCGAACCTGCCCGGCCAGGGGCTTAAGACGGGCCGCCACGATACGGGCGAGGTATGTACTCCGCAGACCATACGCCGCACTGTGGACGACCGCGAGATAAACCAGATACGCAGTATGCTGGACATCTATATGCCGGGCGCTGCAGCCACTCTCAAGGCGGCGCAGACCTGTATCTACACTATGACACCTGACGAGGACTTCATTATCGACCGTCACCCTGCACACCCCCAGGTGGCCTACGTGTCGGCCTGCTCAGGGCATGGGTTCAAGTTCTCCGCCGCGATAGGCGAGGCGTTGGCTCAACTGTCGCTGGAGGGCACAGTTTCGCCCTTGATAGCCCCGTTTTCCGCCAGGCGCTTCGGCGCAGGCAAGTCGTGAACTAAACCTCAGGCCTGAGAGGCTGGCAGGACCTTGCACCCCACTTCGCGTGGCGAGGCGCTTTACTTATCGGAGGTTAGGAACGCTCTCAAACCCCATCGGAGGCGACCTTGCACCTCCTGTTTTTGGCGAAACTTGCCGCTCGTGTCATGCGTATATTAGAATAGAGCGTGACCGCCTCGCGGCGCGCCAATAAGCGTATCAACAATGTATTAGAGATTGTGCAGCAGCACAGGAGTTCACCAACTTATGATTTTCGATCCCAGATACCTTTTGTTTGTGATGCTCCCCACGATGGCGCTGGCCTTTTTCGCCCAGTGGTGGGTTAAGAGCGCCTTCCAGCAGGCATCACAAATACCGAATAACCGCCGCCTGACGGGCGCACAGGCTGCGCGCCAGATACTCGACTCAGCAGGTCTGGTCACGGTGCCGATCCAGCCCACCCAGACCGCCGCTATGAGGCAAGGTTCCGGCTCAAGCCCCGCGCTTGACGACCATTACGACCCAAGCGACAAGACCCTTTATCTGTCGGGTGCGGTGTTCGGGAGTGCCTCGATTGCCTCGGTCGCGGTGGCGGCCCACGAAGCGGGCCACGCTATACAAGACGCTCAGGGCTACGCCCCCATGCGTTGGCGTTCGGCTCTGGTGCCTGCCGCCAACATCGGCTCTAACCTGGGTATCTTCATCGTCATTATCGGCCTGGTGCTCGGCATCACTCAGCTGTCCTGGCTAGGCGTTGCAGCCTTCGGGTTAGGCGTGCTTTTCGCCCTGATGACCCTACCAGTCGAGCTTAACGCCAGTTCAAGAGCGTTGCAACTTCTCACCACGACGGGTGTCGTAGACCAATCAGAGATGGGCCAGGCGCGCTCAGTCCTGCGGGCTGCCGCTTTCACTTATGTGGCCGGCCTCGCCGCCGCCGTTCTCAACTTGCTCTATTGGATTAGCATTGTGTCGGGTTCGGGCGGACGAAGGCGGTGACGCTGGGCGACGGACGACAGACGACAGACGACAGACGACCGAAGAATTGATCACAAAGCACAAGAAGAGCACAAAGGATGGAGATGTAAGGTATAAGCCGAACCCTTTCGCTTTGTCATTCTGAACGAAGTGAAGAATCAGTTGGATAGCCATTCTGCATGTGAATAGGCATCCTACTTGACTTCAGACTGAATAGTAGGGAGGTTGATTCTCCATCCCTAAAGGGAGCCCTACTCCGCTCAGAATGACATGGGACACTAGGTACCGATCACCTGGCAATCGAGGCATGACGTAAACCCGTCGTCCGCCGTCTGTCGTCCGTCGTCCCGACTTACGATGTTCGTCTCGCCCTCGGCATATAACTTGCTCTAACAGAAAGAACACCCTTTAGGAGGGCCACCCTACTATGAACACTACATCTAACGAGTTCGAAGGCACGGAACTCGATCCTACGGTCGAATACGACTTCGACGAATTTGACGATGAAACTAACGACCTCCTACCCATTATAGGAGCCTCCGCCGCCGTAGCCGCCGTAGCAGGCGGCCTACTTGTGCTTGCGGGGCGCAGACACAAAGACACTCCACAGGAGCGGCTCCAGGAGCTTCTTACTCAGGTAGAAAAAAGTGGCAAGAAGGGCGCCAAGAACGTCGCACGCGCTGTTGACGACGCACGTCTAGGCGACCTATTATCCGACGCGATCGGCAAGGCGCGCCAGGCGTCGGGCGATGCTGTCAGCGCCGTGCAGGACGCCAAATTGGCCGACTTGCTGGACGATGCACTGTCCAATACCCGCAAGGCGATCACCCGTCTCGATGTGATGGATGCAGTGGGCGACCTCGGCAAGGACGCGCGCAAGGGACTGAAGCGCAACATCAAAAAGGCTTCGCACAATATCGACAACCTCCACCTGGACGATGCCACGAGGGACGCGGTCAAGAAAGCCCGCCGTGCCGCAAGCAACCTCGATGTGAATGATGCTGTGAGTACCGCACGCAAGCGCGCATCGGACGTGGTTGATAACGTGCGCGACCTTGATATTGACCGTGAGGGCGCCCTCAGCCTGTTGGAAACGCTCAAGGAGAAGCTAACGCAGGTAGTAGAAACCGTCCGCGAAGACCTGGCTCCAAAAGCAATTGATGCTGCACAGGAGGCATTCGATAACGTCAGTGATACAGTGCGAAAGGACGTTTTGCCCGCCGCACAGGACGCCGTTGACAAGGTGAGGGACGACGTGCTGCCTGCCGCAGGTGATCGTGTTTCGCAGTTTGTGGATGATGCGGAGTTAGACAAGAAGGCTCGCAAGGTAGCATCCGCCACCAAGTCGGGCGCCGGTTCTCTGAGCGACCTTTTCCGGGGCCTGTCTGTGGCGATACTGCATAAGGCAATGGACGAAGTATTGCCCGGCGCACAGAAGGCAGGCAAGCGCGCGGTGAACACGGCCCGTGACGACGTGATTCCCGCTGCCGCGGACACTATTGGTCACGCTGCTCAGAAGGTGCAGGACGACATCCTGCCCAAGGTAGGTGAGGTCGCGTCTCAAGCGCCCGACGTTCTCAGCGACCTGCTGAAGATGGCTCGCGACCGCGTGGATGATCTTCTCCACACGACAGAGCCTGTGGCCTCTGATCTGCTTGATACGGGAAAAGAGCGCCTCGCTGATGCGGTTGGCGCGGCCCGGAATGGCATAGGCGAAGTCGCCGATCGCGCGGGTGACGCCGCGACATTTGCGAAGCACCGCGCCGGGGACGTCGCAGGCGGCGTACGCCAAGGCAAAGACGGCGTGACAGGAGCCGTGTCTAATGTCGGCTCCAGCGTCAAGGGTGCGGTAGGGGGCGCTGTCGGTGCCACTGCCCACGCCACGCGCGAAATGACGAGCATATTGTTCTGGCTTTCTATGCTCGGGGGCCTGATCGTGCTCGTGTTCATTCCCAACCGCGACAAGCAGAAAGAGCTCTGGAACAGCACAACCCAGTTCCTCGGCGAACTGCGTGAAATGTGGCGCGACCTTCAAGGCACAGATTTCGAGGAACTGCCCGAACCGACCCAGAACGACTGACCCGCTATTACACAAGTAAAACCCGATAGGTGAGACCTAAGCCTCCCCTGTGCGCGATCTGTAAAGTTTCGTGTAACCAGGTGACGTGCATTCGTCATATTCAGATCCAAGATCCATATAATAGTTGACTTCCACGACGTCACAGGGTATACTCGAAAGGCGGACATCGTTGACGGTTGCTTAGCAACGAGCCTTATCCGATGCCTACCCTATTTCTGGGCGTATTTTTATGCGGCAGTCTGCTACTTGTGGAAAGGGCTAACATGGGGAAGGCACGTATATTCGTTGCCGACGACGATAAAGACCTGTCGGAGCTAATAAGGACACTGCTTGAGGACGACGGATATTCAGTCACGATGCTAAAAGCGGTGTCCAATGCTTACGAAGAAATAGCGGCATCGTTGCCCGATTTGCTTATCCTCGATATTACGCTTGAGCACCCGGATGTTGGGTGGCTTGTTCTCGACAAGGTTAAACTCGATCCTGCCACCTTCGATATACCGGTGATAATCTGCTCAGCAGCCATAAGTGCAATCCGTGACAACCAGGATCGCCTTAAGCGCCTGGGCTGTTTTGTGGTCGAAAAGCCTTTTGATATTGACGAACTGCTGACTGTCACAGCTCGAGCACTCGACGAAGGCCCACATGCTACAGCCGAAGAAACTGGGCCGCTCTCATGATAATATTTGAGCACTCGTGGTTGCGACCCGCCCACGCGCTTTGGCCGAAACTCTTGATCACAGCAGCCTGGAACTGAACC
>DATINP010000204.1:0-9060 GCA_035474135.1 Chloroflexia bacterium
AGAGCCAATAATACCATGGTTATCAAGTTGGCGACCCAGTTCGAGCGCCTCACGATACAGGCGGTTGGCCAGAACAAAATCCAATACGCGATAGGCTTCGCGGCCTCTGCCGACCAGCGCGTTCGCCACACCTAGCTTATCGCCCAACTCGGTAAACAAGCCTTGCGCTTCGTCGAGTGCCCGGTTTGACTCATCGTACTGCTGCCTCACGTAGAGAAGTTCGCTCAGCCCGTGAAGGGCCCAGGCGGTTAGCCAGCCGTTATGCGTCTTGCGGCATACTTCGAGGCATTCTTCGAAGCGCTCCAGAGCCGCCTGTGTGTCCGCCTGCCCCCAGGCTATCATCGCCAGTACGTAGGAAGTGTAGGCTATGGCAGGGCTCTCCATCTCCAGATAGATGGCATGAGCCTCCTGTGTCAGGGCAGAGGCCTCCTCCCACTTTGCTTGCTGCATTTTGACATGCCCCAGATTCTGTGATGTCCTGGCGATCCCCGCCTTATCTCCTATCTGCCGCCGCAATTCAAGGCTTTCCATATGAAGTTGCACTGCTTGCTCATAATCGCTGTCTGAGATCATAACCGCGAGCGCGCTCAAGGCATTGCTTTGGCCTTCTTTGTTGCCGGTCGTCTGGTAAAGGGCCCGGCTCTCCTGCAGGAGCCTGTCAGCCTCAACGTGATCCCGTTGGCGCAGAGCAAGGATGCCTGAAGAATAAAGGGCTGTAGCACGAGAGGCCAGATTATCAACCGATTCAAGAGCGAGTGCCTGTCCGAGCCAGCGACGGCCCTCGGTGAGGTAGCCACGACGCTCCCAGAAAATGCCCAGGCTTCCCGCGAGGCGTAAAGCTATCTCACCCTCGCCATTGTCTATTGACCAGCGCATGGCCGTACGCAGATTGTCGTGCTCCTTATCGGTGTAGTTTAAGAATTCAGGCTGGCGAGTGCCGTTCGATTCGCGCATGAAAGTTTCGGCAAATTCCGCGAAGTAGAGCGCATGGAGCCTAGTCATGCTTTCGGCTTCCCCGCTCTCAACAAGACGCTCCCAGGCGTATTCCTTGAGAGTTTCGAGCATCCCAAAGCGACCTACGTCATCATCCTCGCCTTCGGCCGGTTCCGAACGAGTAAGCAGGCTCTTATTTAGAAGGGAGGCTACGATAGTCAGCGGCTCAAAATTACCGTTACCTGGCTGCGCTATCCTTTCAACGGCCTCAATTGTAAATCCACCCGAAAACACCGACAGGGTTCGGAACATGAATTGCTCAGCTTCATCGAGCAAATTATAGCTCCAGGCTATGGCCGTTTCTAGGGCCTTCTGCCTGGGCGGCAGATCGCTACGCCCCCCCACCAGCAGATGCAGTCGTCTATCCAGGCGAGAGAGGATGGCTTGAGGTGATAGCACCTTCACCCGTGCGGCGGCCAACTCCAATGCCAGGGGTAATCCCTCCAGCCTCCGGCAAATCTCGGCGATACTGCGCGCATTCCGCAGGGTAACCGTAAACTGTGGAGAAACTTCCAGTGCGCGATCCATGAACAGGGCGACCGATTCATAGCCTAGCAGTTCATCGGGGCGGGGCGGGGTGTCCTTCGATGGTATGGGCAATGGTGCCAGTGGGTACTCGTGCTCGCCGCTCAAATTCAGGGCAGCCCTGCTGGTGATAAGCAATTTGAAATTGGGGCAAGTCGCGAGAAGCTCTGCAAGTATCGGGGCAGCCGTCGGTAGATGCTCGAAGTTGTCTATTACAAGCAGGATCTGTTTGGCGCCAATCGCCTGCTGCAGGCTCATCATCAGGCTGCCGTCAGCAGGTTCGCTCGCCTGCAGAGCAGAGGCTATAGCTGACGCAACCTTATCCGGGCTGGTAACTGTGGCGAGCGGCACAAAGAAAACACCGTCCGGATAAGAGTTCACGAGGCTGGCGGCAAGATTGATACTCAGCCTGGTCTTGCCCGTGCCTGCTGTGCCCGTGATAGTAACGAGCCGCACATCAGGACGGCGTAAAAGGGTCGCCAGCGCTGCTGTTTCACGCTCGCGTCCAAAAAAGATGGTCGTCTGTGCGGGTAGGTTAGTGGGCGGTGGCGAGGGCGCGCCCGATTCTGAGGATCGGGGCAGAAGCTTGGCCTTTACCTGATACTGTATTGCGCTCAGCGGCTCTGGCCTGGCGCATGATCTCCCTGGTTGCAGAATCAGGCTCGGTGTCCAGCTCGCGTTTGAGAATACGAGCGCATTGCTTGTATACGTTCAACACGGCTGCCCTATCGCCATTCGCAAAGTGGAGGCGCATCAGACGACGATAGTGCTCTTCGCGCAGAGGATCATGCCGCACAAGCCTCTGGCTGTACAGGATGGCCCGTGTGAGGTCGTGTTGATCTTCAAGAATACCTACCAGCCGTAACAGTACGTCCAGAAATACCTCGCGCAACTGTTCTCGCCTGGGCAGAATCCACTCGTCATAGCAACTAGGGAGTAGGTCGCCTCTGTAGAGTTCGGCGGCCTGCTGCAAGGCATGCGCCGGATCGGCATGGAAGGGAGAGGTTCCAGCGGAGGCGTCTTGAGTCCGGCCTGTGTCGCCGGAGAGAGCCTCGAACTGGTCTATGTCGAGGTCGAAGGTGGAGTCATCTCGCCACTGGAGGGATTGCCTTTCTATAGCAACGTAGCAATCAACATCGGCTAGAGAACGGCGCAAAGCCAGTAGTAGGTTGCGAAGATTGGATTGTGCCTGGTTCTCGGAGGAATCGGGCCAGAACAGAAAAGCGATACGGTGCCTGGGTTGGGGCGCATCACGGTGTAGGAGGAGGTAGGCAAGGAAGGCCTGAAGGCGCGGCGTATTAAGGGAGGTTACAAGCTTATCGTCCGCAACGACCCTGAAATCACCAAGCAGTCTAATATGCAGTGTACGCGGCACATCCGTCCCCAGAAAGTCTGATTATCCGTGCTGTTTGACGGATAATATCTTCACCAGGCACCTCTCATGTAAGCCATGATATGTGCTTCCAAGGATACATCAGTGTCGGCCCATATGCAATATGTTTTTTATTCTGCGGCAATTTGCCGGTGTGTACGTGCAACAATGAGCCGCAAGCTAATAAGGCGGAACATTGCGACGTCGCCCTATTAGCTTGCAGCTCATTAGATTGTTATCGTAATCTCTTGTTACGAGCGTAAATTGAAGAGAAACTCTCTGGAGGTCATGTCTGCCCTAAAGGCCCCAGAAGCTTCGCGCAGCTTCTAACGCTGCCGAGTGTTCCGGGTGGTGGCTGTTGACAAACGCTCGGTACTCTCCGAAGGTCAGAGCGTTCGCCTTGAAGTAGGTGCTTGCTGCAAAGTCCAGGCCAACCTGGGACCCAAAGTCCGCAAAGATGGCGGCGTATACTGCGCCCTCCATGTCGCCTCCTGTAAGGCCCGCCATAGGTTGGCGTAGCAAGCGGGAGACCGCTGGAGCCAGGTGCAAAGAGCCGGGAAGGGGTGCGCCCCCGCCTGTATTCCCACCTAAACCGGCACCTAATACCCCCGAAAGAGCGGGGACGGGCTGCGGCAGCAGGCGGGGAGTGGTAAGACGCAGCCATTCAGACGCGGCGAACTCAGCGTGTAGGGCGGGCGTGATTGCTACCGGGGTCACAAGTGTGGACGTGCCACCCTGACGCGCCCTCATGAACTCCATGAAGTTTTGAGAGAACCAGTCAGCCGCCTCAATATAGGCCACCTCCGACGTTGTCCTTACTGTGAAGTTGTGGGTGCCAGGCAGCCCGGCCGCTACGCTGGAGGCAAGGAAAGTGATATAGGAATCCTGCGCGTGAGAACGCTTGGCCTCGCTCAAGGACGAGAAGTGCATGGCATGAGCAAGCTCGCCGGGCGCAAGTGTTGGGAGCGAGCCGCCGGTGCCGAAGAGCCGGCTGTCGGATGCGTTGGATTTGATGTGCATCAGCGGAAACTTGTCGACCAGGCGCTCAGGCTCGACAAAGGCCAAGGGGCTGGGGAAGTTATCGGGAAACGAAAGGTCGATCCTCTTGGCCTGGTCGCGAGTAGCACGCAAGGAAGACTTGCGCCCGAGAGGGAAGGCGGAGTCAGCGAGGTTACTGAAAAAGCTCAACGGCTGAAAGACGACTTCGTATGCGATCTCCATGCGATTGAGAACGTTATAGTGGTTGCGCTGCTCAGCGTTGGTGTTCAAGTTTACGGTGGCGCCATCCGTTATGCTGACGTCCTGGTAGACACCGATATTCGCCAGGTTACCGTCAAGCACGCGCACAATCGGGTTCTGGCAGATGATGCGGATATCAGCATTCCCTGTAAAACTATCTATCCCTTTGTTGAAGTCGTTATCCCGTATTTGGCCCTGGAGGTCGGTCATATACATATCTGCACCGACACCCATCACGATATGCTCAACGTAAGCCCGTCGCAAGGGCCTGCCGTTTACCTGGATTGTCGCATTGATTCTCATAGTGCCCCCTGTACTTACTATAGGCGCGTAATGCGCTCTAAACTGTGAAGTTTCTCTAGTCATATCGTCATGACTGTCTACTTTATAAGACCTGGAGCGTCTCAAGATCGTCTCATTTTGGGCGCTTTTCGAGCAAAAGAGAAGATGGCAACAATATTACCCTGCCGTTGGTGCACAACCACAGCGGTTTAATCAGGAAAGGGCCGCACACTCGAAAAGCACGCAGCCCCTATCCAATTCCGGTCAGTTGGCTCTACCGGCCCAGGCTGGCCGTCTTGGACATCGAAGAGGCTATCTGCAACAGGCTCTCCCGTGTCTGGGCCGGTCCCGACAGGGCCACATAACTACCATCCTGCTCCCACCAGAGTATGGGGCCTCCCGACTCTGGGACGCCGGGCAGATAGTGGGCATTAGTGCCGTTTGCAAGTTGAACTGCTTCGCTTGTGCCCGTGCTAAGCCCTCCTGCATCGAGGCAGCACCCGGCAGGGCCGTTTATCACCAGCAAAGCTTGCGCGCCATCCCGGGTGCGATAGCTAATCTCAACACGATCTTCAGCTTGCTCACCGCCCAGAGGTGGGTCTGCGACGAACCCTTCGGGAAGATCTGTAGGCACAAACACAGGGAATGACACCGTCCCGCGGACTTCCGATAATGTCGGTGGGATCGGCTCTGCTATGGGCGCATGCCCTCCCGGCACCGACACAAGTGAGGACGCCACTTTCATCAGGTCTTCGCTTGATGCGCCCGTTATCGCGACGAACGTGCCATCCCGCAACACCAGCACCGACGGCTTTTCATCAGAGTTACCGGAGCTACGTTGAAGCCAAGCTCTGCTCGCCGACATGGGCACCGGGTCAGCCTGCTCGGTCCAGCGCGCAACCATGGCATAGGTCGCCTTACGCTCAGTAATGCTTACGCTTCCTTGCCCGGCTGTGCTATTAGCCTGTGTCTCGCTTGGCGCCGTATACTCTATTGCCAGGCCGTTCTGCGGGTCGAGTTGCGGCTGGAGAGCTTGCAGGTCACCGGGGATAAAGCTTGGCGCGAACAGGGGGAAGTCGGCCTGCTTGGCCAGTGCACCCAACTGTTCCGCGAACGCTTGCGGGTCGACTGTGGGCCTGGGGCGTGTGTCCGCAACCGTGGCTCCGGCCGGCGGAGTAAATGTGAAGACGCTGTTGGCCACACCCTGGTTGTAGGCAATGCTTGATACCTCGGTGGTAGCTATCGTGTGCGTGCCGGCAGTATCGCGCAGCACAGACTTCAGCACGAAGTAAGTCTCCTTATCCAGCCAGAACGTGAGAGGCCCATTGTCGTCGGGCATAGATGCGCTGGGACAGGTAGTTGCACCCATCTCTACCACATAGGCGGCGCGCCCGGCCACCTGCTGCTCCCCAGCTAATCGAGGATTGTAACAAGTGCTCGCCTTCTGGAGCGCATCCTTAAGGCTACTCGCGCCCGACCCCGCCAGATCCTCCGCTTCCATAGGGCCTTCGGTGACCTGCACACTGTTCTGCAGAGAGTCGTACTTCCATACGTTTCGCTGATCCGCCACGGTGATATAACTGGTCGAAACGTCTCCTTGTAAGCGACTAATTTCGTAGCGCCATTCTCCGGGCGCACGATACCACACGTGGGTTGTTGACGAGCCGGAGTCCGCGGTCCCCTTCGGATGGGCCCAGGTGCTCTTTTCCACCATCTCGAAATTTGTTATTCGACTTGTGGCTGTATTCGCGGCTGCGTCCTGTGCTTTCTTAACGACCTCAGCAGCACTCACCGCTGCAGGTTGTGCGGCCCAAAGGCTAATCGCGGTGATCGCTACCAGCAGGACTGCCATGACTGCTGCCACGCCCGCAGGCCACAGTCTTCTGCCTGGTGCGGCGAAGTGGGTGCCTTTGCGCGGTGCATCCACTTGCCTGGCAAGGTCGCTGCGCTTTAGATTTGTGGCTTCATGGTCGAGTTTCTTATGCAGTGCCATCGCAAATCCCGTATCGGGTTCAGGCGGCTTCATCTCAAGCTCAAGCCGGCTGATCACTGCCGCTACCTCGGGATCAAGGTCCCTAGGCAATGTTTCATCAGGTTGATCCTGAAGTGTTGCCCAGTACGTGTCGAGCAGTTGTGCCTGCTTGACGTCATTTTCACTGTTATCCATGGTATACCTCTTCTTTGTCATGTTGCAATTCGTGTTGCAATGGGGAGCCAAGCAGCAAACGCAGCCGCCTGACCGCTCGGAAGCGGAGCATTTTCACTGCCGCCGGCGTCTTCTCTAAAGTACAAGCGATCTGTTCGCCGGTCCATCCTGCAAGCTGCAACACTATCACGGTTCGATATTCGGGCGGCAGCGAGGCCAATGCGCGGTTCAGATCTGAGCGTTCGGCGCTCATCATGGCAGCCGTCTCAGGTGTTGGCGCATCGTCCTCCAGGTAGCCGATATTTTCTATCGGGCAGGTCGGGTGGCTACGTCTGCGATAAGTGTCGATAATCACATTGCCTGCTATCCGATAAAGCCAGGCAATGAACGTCCCGCCTCGGTATTCATCCAACCCGCGCAGGGCCTTTAGAAATACCTCGCTCGTGGCGTCTTCTGCGGCCTCCCGGTTTCCTAACCGAACGTAGCAATACCGGTAGATCTGCTTCAGATAGCGTTCATAGAGCGCACCGAAGGCATGGGGGTCGGCCTGTGCTGCGCTGACCAACGCCCCGTCGTCTTGTTCGTGTCCGTCCTGTTTCTTGCTCGGAGCGGACGTATCTTTGCCTCGCCGTAAGTGGGACCACAATGGCAAGTCTATTCTCCTCTCTTCCCATAGGGTTGTGTTGAACGTTCACTAGGAAAGACGGCGGGCAAGCGTAAAGGTAACGTCCTTTTCCGGAGGTTTACGAGGAAGAGGTCGCAATATCCCGATCCTGGGATCTGACCACGCCTGTTAGGACGTTTTGCCGTCACATGACAAAGACAGTATACTGTGTGAGCAGCCTTCTCAGAACCCCTTGTCGGGTAACCGGCGAAGGAGACAGGTTATGCCGCGCCATATGCTGGCTTTGCCCACCGCACAACCGCAAATGCGCCGCCGGAAGACCATCCCGACCCTGCCCCAGCCGCTCACCTCTCTCGTGGGGCGCAAGCGAGAAGTGGCGGACGCCCTCCGGTTGTTACGGCACAAGCATGTGCGCCTGCTGACCCTTACAGGCCCACCAGGCGTTGGCAAAACGCGCCTGTGCATCGAGATTGCATACAAGGTCGCCGGAAGCTTTGACGACAGCGTATTTTTTGTCCCCCTGGCCCCAGTAAGCGATCCCGGCCTGGTGGCCTCTTCTATCGCCCAGGCGCTCAAAATTAGACCGGCAAACCGCGGCGACGTACTAAGCACCCTGCGCGAGCATTTGCAAGATAAGCACGCGCTCCTCATCCTCGATAATTTCGAACAGGTAATAGAAGCCGGTAGCCTGGTATCCGATCTCCTGCAGGGCTGCTCGCAGTTGACAGTGATAGTGACGAGCCGCGAACCTCTCCATATCAGCGGTGAGCAAGAGTTCGCAGTATTTCCCCTACGGCTGCCGGGTAGCGAATACCGAGTAGCAAGTGCTTTCGCTTTGCCTGGTGCCGGGTATTCGACCCTTGGAACAGTGGAGTCGGTGGCTCTGTTCGTGCAAAGGGCAAAATCAGTAAGGCCCGACTTCGAGCTTGATGCGGGCAATGCTTCGACCATAGCCGAGATTTGCACCAGGTTGGATGGGCTTCCCCTGGCTATCGAGCTAGCAGCGGCGCGCATTAAAACCCTTCCCCCACGGGTCATCCTGGAGAGACTTGAGCACAGGCTGCACCTGCTGGTGGGTGGCGCCCATGATTTGCCCGCTCGCCAGCAGACTCTCAGAGATGCCGTTGACTGGAGCTTCAGCCTTCTCAGCGCTGACGAGCAGGTCTTACTCGCTCGCATGGCGATCTTCGTCGGAGGCTGCTCATTACCGGCAATAGAGAACGTATGCAATTACGATAGCAGCCTGGGAAGCGATGTCCTGGCCCTCGCTACGTCTCTAGCGGACAAGAGCCTGGTTATGCCTACCGAAGCGGGAGGCGAAGTCCGCTTCAGAATGCTTGAGACTATTCGAGAGTTCGGCCTGGAAAATCTGCATTTGCGTGGCGAAGTTGAAGAGCTACGTAGCCAGCATGCTCATTATTTTACCCTACTGGTCGAACAATGCATGCCTCATATCTCTGACCCCGATCAAGCGGTGTGGCTTGACAGGTTGGCCCAGGAAAACGGCAATCTGCGCGCCGTACTTTCATGGAGCCTCAGCCCCGATAACAGCGTCAACAGAATGAAGGGAAGCGATAGGCAACGAACAGGACACAGCAGCCCAAGGTTCGAGATCGGCCTCAATATGGCGACCCAACTGGCTCGGTTCTGGCACAGGCAAGGCTATATCGACGAGGGACGCACATGGCTGGAAGCATCTATTGCAATCGCAGCCCCCGACCCCGATACGGAGAACGCAGCCAACCCCTATGCTCGCCAACTGATGAAAGCCATAAGCGGCGCAGGTACCCTTGCACAGGCCTCCGGAGATTATACCGCCGCCCGCCGCTTCCGCAACCGTAGCCTGACGCTGGCAAAGGGCCTGGGAGATGAGGAGGC
>DATINP010000205.1:0-18934 GCA_035474135.1 Chloroflexia bacterium
GCGGCGCGAGTAGGGTGCCGCCTGCCAACCCAGCACCCAGGAACACGAGGGCTGCTGCGCTGATGATGTAGGTGGCGGCGACCAGCGGAGGCACGCCCGCCGTAAGCTTGGCCCCAGCGACGATGTAGAAGGCGTAGATGAGTGCCCCGCCCAAAGCCCAGGCCACACCGAGCGGATCCAGGGCAGGGCCAACCACGGCGCCCGGGCCGCCGAGCACCAGCAGGCAGCCAGCCAGGGCCAGTCCCAGGGCCAGGCCTCCCAGCCGGGGTAGCCGCTGGTCCAGTAGCGCCCAGGCCAGCAGACTTACCAGCGCCGGGTACGTATAGAGCAGCAGCGCCGTGGTGGCTGCGGGGATAGTCTGGAGCGCGGTGAAGTAGGCGAAAGACTGGCCAACGTAGCCCAGGCCGCCCATGAGCAACAGCCCACCCAGGGTGCGCGCCGGTACCCGTGGAGAAACGCGGCATATCGCCAGGATGGCCCACATAAGCAGGGCGGCCAGGCTAAAGCGGACAGCTAGCAGCGTCGGCACGTTGAGCCCGTCCGCATAGGCCAGCTTGGCGAAGATCGCCATCGCGCCGAATCCTGCGGCCGAGGCCAGTACCCAGAGTACGCCTGTATTCCAGCGCACGCGGCTCCTGTACCGTGGCTCCTCAACTTCAACCTCAAGCACCGGTCCACCGCCTTCCAAGCCTGCTTTCTACCAGCCTGCTTTCCGTTGGGGTGGTGGTGCGGCTCCGCAGGATCCACAGCAGCGATCCCTGGGTCAGCAAGGCACAGAACGTTGCTCCGCTGAACGTGGCAATGATGCTCCACTGTTCAATAAACTCGGTCACAACGAGGAAAAAGACTGCGCACGCAAAGGAACTGACAATCACTCCGTGCAAGACTTGACGAGCAGGCGCTCCTCCTTGGAGTTTGTGGGCGAAGACAGCAAAGACCGTTGAGAAAATAGGGAGAGGTGAGAGTAAGCCACTCAGCTGTGGGCCAAGCAGACTTGCTGTGCTGGTCAGCAAGAGCACCAAACCGGTAGCCACTCCCATGCGTCCCAGAACCACAAGCCTCCAAGCCGGTGCTCGGGGGGAGACCTCCTGTCTACTCCAATGAGGCCACAGAACGAGCACAAGAACGAGCGCACTGATGATGCCGAGAAAGACAAGAGGGATAGCGAAAGAGGGAGATGGAGAGGCAGGCACCGAGATTTGCTCAAATGCGAAGGTTGAGGCACCGAACACGGCCCAACCGGTGAGCCAACATCCCACCCAATCCATACGGAAGGAGAGCCAGGCGTAGGTCAAACAAAAAGCGGCTTGCGAAATCAGGCCCATGAGAATGCCTATTGCCATATGCGAAGTGAACGTCGTTCCCAACTCAAGAGCAATGAATAAGCTGACAGGAGCCGAGGTCAAGGGAAGCCCAACGAGCCACCCGCCCACTCTTGCTCCCCAACGGCGCTCCGCCAGACTGATCAGCCCGATCAAGAGTGGCGTTAGAAGAAGTTTGAACGCAAGCATGCCGTCCATGCTATCGGTTCCGTGACCGTTTCCGGTTACAGGCAGTGAGCCGCAGCGAGAGAGGAATGCCTGGAGCATAAGTAATTATCATTAGCTTGAAGTGTACAAGCTTCATCCGCGAAAATACACGGAGAAAGGAAAGTGTTTGTATCTATTCAAGCCGAAAGAGCAAAGGAAAGTCGCGAAATGACTCAAGATATCGAAAGACTGCTGGATCAGACAGGATGGCAGATCCTCCACGCTTTACAGCAACAGGCACGTCTCTCCTATGGTGAGATCGGGCAACGAGTGGGCCTTACTGCCCCTGCGGTCAGCGAGCGAGTACGGAAACTCGAAGAAGCAGGCGTTATTACCGGCTATCATGCGGAAATCAATCGAGAGCTAGTAGGATTGCCTGTGACGGCGATTATTCGGATGGGTCTCAATCCTCCCCAGACCAGCGCCCATGCAATAGAGAGTATCCGTGAGATGCCCGAGGTGCTTGAATGCTTTCGTGTGATGGGAAGCGATACTATTATTCTGAAAGTGGGAGCGACCTCTATTGAGCATTTGGAAAGGCTCATCGACCAGTTTCTGGCGTACGGTCCACTCACCACCTCAATGGTGCTGTCTACACCAGTACAAAGGCGCCTCGTGACACAAGACATCATTGCGCTGGGTAGCAAAGGGAGAAAGTAATCAAACGATAAAAGCTGCATAACGGAGACAGGAAAGTACAGCGCATAGACCAGGGTACGTGCGTCTCTGACAAAGTACTGGGGGACTGGGCTTCTCTAGGAACGCACTAAGGCATGATATTCGGAGGCATTTCGCCCCAGGGTTGGCGGTAGTAGCGGAAGATACGGCGCAGCCTCTCCACGTCGATTTCAGGCAGCTGCTCCTCGATCAGGTCGTAGGTTTCTTCGAGGAGAGAAGCGAACTCGGTGGCGATGGGGCGTAGCTCCTCAATGGTGGTGGGTGGAGGCGACTGCCATGCCCGCTTGAAGCGCACCGGGAAATCACGAGGGGTAATGCTCATGCCTCGAACGATCCTGTCGGCCCACTTGAACCCTGAGTAATAGGTCCGGTTGAGCGCCAGGAGTAGATAAAGCAGCTTCTTAGATACTTGCACGTATGTGTCGTAGAGGAGCATGAGGTTGTTGCCGCGCTCAATGAACATCTCGGTGCGCCAGAAATGATCTAGCTGGGCGTGTCGCTTCACCACGGCCACAGCGAGGCCGCGAGGGTATTCGGCGACCTGTGCCCGCCACCGCTCAAGGATAGCCTCACCGTGCAGCGGTATGCCTACCAGCGCCACCGATAACAGATTCTGTTTCAACTCCGCCGGATCATAGTGGTCGAGCACATCTTCCATTATGCGCTCCATGGCCTCCACCGTCATATGTACCACCTCTACGAGCAAACCAGTGGTCAGCCGGTCCGGGGTGAGCCCGCCCAGGAAGATGTCCTCGGCCCAATACTCCTCTTCAGGGTCATAGGGATAGACGCAGTGCACATATCCGCCTGTAGCCTCGGCTGCTTCGCGCCTCTCCTCATCGGTGGGTGGCTCGTGCCAGAAGATGCCTAGCTCCAGGTCGGAGAAGCGGTCGGCATGGCCCCTCGCCGTCGAGCCGCCCACCAGCATGGCGGCCACCTTCGGGTTGCGACCGTAGGCCCGCGCCACTCCGTGGGCGAGCGAAAGACGCCACTCGCTGGCGGCGCTCACATTTGCTTCCCCGGAAAGTGTCACCTCTTGCCCTCCTCTTGGCGATTTGCCTTCCAAATGTTTGGAAGGCGAACACGCCCTTAGAGTACCTATGATGCTCACATCAGAACCACTATAGGCCATCCTCACTGGGAATACATCGGCCCTCAGATGGGTCTTGCTGCCCAGAGAAGTAGAAGGAGCAATTTACCCGGTGTCTGCGTTCGCGTCAGGCTCAGGCTGCTCTATCCCGTTCAATCACAAGTTAGTATTTGGTTCGCATGGTACCAGCCTTTACACAGGAGTCGCCGGGCGCTCTTTATCTATGAGTAACCTGCGTAACGTGGGTCAAAAAGCACCTCTGTGGAACATTCGCGCCTCGTGCGGCGTTCCTTCTTTATTGGGCGGAGAAACCATCTCTCACCTTTACAGGAGGCACTGGACATGAACGGACGCTTATTGAAGTCGGCGCGCTATGTTTTGCTGGTGGCACTAATTACAGGCACAGGGTATTTCGCCTTTGGTTTTCTGGCTCAGCGCACGCATACTGTACAAAATGCATATACGGATTCAAGTGCGCTTATATCCCCTGATGTGAATAAAGTGCCACCCGACACTGGTGGTTCTGCCGGGCTTGCTAACCCGCTGGTGGCTCCGGTAACCGGAAGCGAAAAGGCCCCTGGCGGGGAGTTAAGCACAGCAGTTCACCCGTCCGATTCCGGTGGCACAGACTACTATCAGCCTTCCCAAGAGCAGTTTCAGTATCAGGCAGACCTTACCGCAGGGCAGGTGGACGACAACGCCAAGTACCAGGAGTATCTCGACTACCTCAGCAAGTACCAGGGCTACAATGGCCGCGTGATCCCTATTGACGTATCGCAGAGGTTATTTGTGCGCGTGTTGGACAGCGCACAGATGCCCGTGGCGGGCGCGAGCGTACAGCTTTTCGACGATGACAAGCAGGTGTTCGCGGGCGAGACGATGAGCGACGGGCGTGCATTATTCCTGCCAAAGGCAGCGGGTATTACGCAGGCTACACAGTTCCGCGCCGTGATCAGCAGGGGTCAGGCGAGTGCAGAGGCCACGGTGCAGGCGAGCGGCCCAGAGCAGGTAGTTACACTGGCGGGGTTGGGCGACAGCAATACGGGCGCGGTGGGCGTTGACCTGGTGTTCCTCCTGGATGCTACGGGCAGCATGGCCGACGAGATCGACCATATCAAGCAGACTATCGGTAGCATCGCGCAGCGCATAGAGCAGGTGCCGGGCAGCAGCGCACCTCGCTTTGCTCTGGTGGCATACCGCGACCGGGGCGACGATTATGTAACCCGCCAGTGGGATTTCACATCGGATATAGACCAGTTCTCTGCCAACCTGGCCAATGTGCAGGCGGGCGGCGGGGGCGATATACCCGAGTCGGTAAGCGCGGGCTTGCACGACGCGATCAATCTACAGGGTTGGTCAGACAATAGCACTGGGCGTCACCTGCGCATGATTGTGCTGGTGGGCGATGCGCCGCCGCATCTCGACTACGCCAACGATTACAGCTACCCACAGCTTCTGAATGAGGCGGCGGCGAAGGGCATCAAGGTCTTTCCGGTGGGCGCGAGCAATCTCGAAGCCGATGGCGAGTATATCTTCCGGCAGTTCGCCCAGGTGACGCAGGGGCAGTTCGTGTTCCTGACCTACGCGAATGGAGTGTCGGGCGCGCCTGGGACTTATACCGATAAGCACGTAACCGACTTCACCGTGCAGAATCTCGACAGCCTGATAGTGGGTCTTGTGGCAGGCGAGGTAGCCAACCAAACGGGACAGAAAATAGACACAAGCGCGCAGGTTGCGCCTGTGCCCGTAACCGTGCCAGCGAGCCAGACGGATAACAGCATCGTCGGTATAATCGGCAAGATGTTCAGAGGCGACGGCGCGATCTTCTGGGGCGTGATAGTCTCCGTGGTGCTCATAGTGGTTTACGCGACGCGCAGGGACGGCCGCCAGCCGAAGGACGACATACGAGAGGCCGAGCACGAGCTAACGGATGGTCGCGAACATGATGGCGAGGAAATATGGGTGCGGGATGACGGATTGGAGAGGGCCGAGGAGGAGCGTGAGCTTGTAGCCGCCCACATCCAGCCATCGTTCTCTCCCGTCGAACTACGCATGGAAGTGCGGCCAGAACAGACGGGACAACCGACTTTGCCGCTTAGATGATGATAGACAAGGAAGGAGAGGCGACATATGTTGTGTCGCCTCTCCTTCCTTATTTATCGTCTTACTTGCTGATTCCGATGAAGAAGATCGTGTGGTTGCGGCTCAATGCACCGTCTTTCGCTTCTTGCGTGGCTGAGCCTATCAGGAAGTATTTGATCGGCTTGATAAAGGGCGCGGCGTTCTCTTCGTAATCGTTCTTGGCGGATTCATCGGTGAGGAAGTTCGCTTCGAGCATCTCACGTACGCCGGTAATATTCACGTATCCGATGACATTGCTGTCTCGCGTGAGGTGGGTCTTCACGTTGGCCCACTCGCCGGTCGTGCCGAACCCGCTCCCCACCTTGCCTATTGCATCGGTAAGATGGATCTGTACATTCTGAGCGTCCATATCATAGAGTAGCCATACCCGGTCCTTGGCAACGCCCATGATCACACCGGACGACTTGTCAACGTAGAACTGGCCGCCCGATATCTGCACCTTGTCTGTACTAGCCCCGGCGTCTCTGCCCACCACCTTGGACAGGATATCGGAAGCTTTCTGCGCATCGCTAACCTTTAGCTGGAAGAGTACAGAGGGCATGAGTGTGTCCTTCGATGCACCCGGCGATATGCTGAGTGTGTAGTCGCCACCGAGCAAAGGCAGCACGTCGTTTTCCAGGCTGATCCCGTAGTCCTGCTCGAAGCTCTGTATCTGCTGGTCGATTTCGCCGTTGCTGTCCTCTTTGCGCAGGTTGTCGAGAGCTTGCTTGAGCATGGTCTGAAGGTCGGTGCCCGCGATGAAGCCAAGCGTATCAGAGGGTACGTCGTTGAGCGTCGCCTGGTCGGGGCGAGCGTTGGGGTTGACCTGAACCTGCGCGCCCATCACGCTGGCGTCAGTTTCGGTGGCCGTATCAACTTGCAGGCCGTCGTTAGCCGCGCTGAGCGTCATCAGCACTGCGCCACTGATGTTCTGTATAGACTGGCCTTGCGTCATCTCCGGCACTGCCAGCTGCACCTGCTTGTATATCTCGGTCAGATTGAGGTAGAGAGCGGCTATGCGGTCCTGCGGAACCTGACCCGATAGCGCCTTGAAGGTCTCGTTGTCCTTCAGACTTTTGTTATCCCTGTAGCTATCTATAACCACGTGCAGGGCCTCTGTCTTCGCGGCTACGATGGCCGTGGACGAATTATCCAGCAGGGCGAAGTAGATGTCCGGGGCAGATGCGCTCTGGCTGGTGTCTCCGCAGCCTTTGAGCGCTAATTTGTGTATATTGGTGTCACGATACTTTTCTACGGTCTCGGCGTTGGCAATGTTATCGACCTGTTGTTTCAGTTCCGAGATCGGTCCCTGTTTGTTGAGCGGGTTGAAATCGAGATCTATGAGGCCCACGATGTTCTTGCCTGCTATGTCCATCCCGACGGTGTCAATATCGCCGCTGTTGGTGGCGTCTTTCAACTGCTGGAGGTCGTCGCTACTGGGGGCCAACACGGCCAATGTAATGCTGTTGCCCAGGTACGTGCTCAGTGCATCGAAGCCGCTTGCCGGGGGCGTGGCCGTATCGCCTGCACAGCCTGTGGCGCTCAACGCACCGGTCGATTCGCTCGTGATCTTATCCCACGCGGCCTGGAAGCCGGGCTGCGATTGGAATGCTTCGCCGATCTTGTCCATGGCGGCCTTCTGGCTGCCTTCCAACACGGGGTCGAAGCTGAAGTAGCCTAGAGTGCCGGCAGGCAGCAACTTCTCAACTGATACGGCAGGCCGGTTCACAACATTCTGGATGAAGAGGAAACCGCCGACCCCCAATGCAGCTATCACGATAAGACCGATTATGCCTGCAATAAGGGGTGTGTTGCTCTTGCGCTTCAGGGGTGCTGTCTGCACAGGCGCCTGGGGAGGCGGGGTCTGGCTCATATAGTCGGATTGGGGCGGGTAGGCTTGCACTGGCTGTGTGGGTGGTTGGGCTCGGTAGTCGTAGGGCTGAGTAGGGGCCTCTGCAGAGGTAGACGGAGGCGTAGGAGCGGGTCCGGTGGGTTGTTCCTGATACGGGGCGCGGAACGAGTCGACGTTTGTGTCGTTCACTACCTGGGGTGGTGAGCCGAGAGGACCTGTAATGGGGGCACTGTACATCTCTGCGGATTGCAATGTGGGCCGTTCGGACGGGGCTTCCGCTTCGGGCGAGTCATCTGGAACAGGTTCTCCGGTGTTTGGATCGAACTTCCACTTAGGTCTGTCAAAATTATCGCTACTCATTCAGCCTACCTCCTCTTGCGGCCACTTATTGGCCCGCAACTTGCAAATGCGAATTATACTCTAACTTACTTATTCGCCTGAGCATCGCTCCATTTATATGGATGGCACCTACGATACACAGGAATATACAGGCGAAACATTTAGCTAGCCCAAGACGAATATACCAGATGAGAGAGGGTCTATACAACGTTTTACGTATTTAGAGGGAGAAGTCATGCGTAATCAACCGCCCGGTGGGCAGAATCCGCCCGCGAGTGTAAAGCTGCCTTTACTATTGGACGACATGCGAGCCATTTTGCGGCAGCTGAACTGGGAACAGCTGTACGAAGATGTGCGTCGCGATTCGACGGCGCGTCTTGCGATAGTGGGACCTGTGAACGCGGGCAAATCTACCTTGTTTAACACGCTGGAGGGCAAGAACGTGGCGCAGGTCAGCCCTCTACCCGGCACCACCCAGACACCTCAGCAGCAGCAGATCGGACCGTTTACCCTGATAGATACTCCGGGGTTCGGTGAGGTAGGGGGCGTAGACCGAGCCAACGTGGCGGCTAAGAGCGCGGCAGAGGCGGACGCGATTCTGCTCTTGCTTGACGCGGGCGCGGGCCTGCGCCAGGGCGATGCCGATCTGCTCACATACTTGCAAGGTCTGCGCAGGCCCATAGTGGTGGCCTTGAACAAGATAGACCTGCTGGGCAAAGACTCGGAGCAGGTCGTGAACGACGCGCAAAATCGCCTTGGTGTACCTGTAATCCCGATCTCGGCCAAGAAAGGTACCAATGTAAGTGAGAAGCTGGTGCCCGCGCTTGTAGATGCCCTGCCCGAGTTAGCAGTGGCGATGGGGCGGGCTTTGCCCCCGCTCAGGCGCGCAATGGCGAACAGGGTGATAAAGCAATCCGCCGTTCTTAACTCCGCTGCTGGGGCAGAGCCAATCCCGTTTATAGATATTCCTGTGTTGTTGACGACGCAGGTGCGTATGATGCTGAAGATCGCGACGATTTATGGTGAGCCATTTACGACACGACACGCAAAAGAACTAATCGGCACCATAGCAGGCGGGTTGGCCTTCCGCTATATCGCACAGCAAGGCGCGAAGCTCGTGCCCGTGGGCGGCTGGGCCGTGGCAGCAGGTATTGCAGCCGCCGGTACCTGGGCAATAGGGCAAGTATCTATCGAGTACTTTGAGAGCGGCAAGCGCCTCACTCGCCAACAGATGCGCGCTATGTACAAGAACCTGAATCGTAGACCGTAGACCTACGACTCGTCGTCCTTTAGCTTGCCCGAATGGAGCCTGTCGGAGTCTAGTTTCCCGGAGTTCAGGATGCGCGTGGTTAGCGGGCCTGTGCCTTTGAGGTTGCCTGTATTCGAGCTAAACGGACCCGTGCGGTGGGGAGGCGGTTCAGCAAGCAGGCGGAAGTGGACGCGGGGCATGCCTGTAACATGGTCCATCCAGCGTTTCGACCCCAGGCTCCAGTGGTCGAGCACATTGGTCAGGGTTTCCATCCACCATTCCGATTCGAATACCACGTTTCCAGCGTTTACCAGTGCTTTTTGCATGGCATCTTCATCAACGGTAATAACAGTTCCGGTGTTGGATTGCCCCCTGTACACCGCTTCAAATTGATTCCAGAGTATGCGGGTCATTTCGTGCTCCTGAATATTCCTAGCCTGAATATCTATAGTTCGTGCATCCTGCGCCATGCACCGTTTCGTAAGGAGATGGTGTTGTTTTGCTATTATAGCACCGAATGTGCCTAATTGGACTAAGCAAATGATGTTGGGTGTACTAGCCCTTTTTTCCTAGTCGGACGCCGCGCGAGGCGTGTAGCCAAGCAATGCCCAGGTTGGCTATTCGTGCCGGAGGGCTGCCAACGGGTTCAGGCGAGCAGCGCGGAAGGCCGGATATAGGCCTGCGACTACACCCACGAATGTTGCAAACGCAAGCGCGGCGAGCACCAGTTCGGGCGTGACCACGAAGAAGGGCGCGTCTATGGGTACTTGCTGGCTCTTGAAATAGCCCCTGATTACAGCATTCAGGATAACGCCCAGTCCCCACCCCAGTACAACACCTACTATGCCGCCTAGCAGTCCGATCAGTCCCGCTTCTATGGTGAACATGCGCAGAATCTCGCCGTTGGACGAGCCAAGCGCCTTGAGGATGCCTATCTCGCGCGTGCGCTCGTATATTGCCATGATCATCGTGTTGACGATCCCGATCGATGCCACGAACAGGGCCAACAGACCGATAGAGGAAAGCATCACCTGCAAGATCGAGAAGATACGGTTCACCTGGTCCAGGAACGTTTGCAGCGTGGCCGAGTCAAACCCCATGTCGTCCTGGATCGTGCGCGATACAACGGTTGCGCTGTTTAGCGAGTCGGTGTGCACGATAGCGGCAGAATAACCGTCCGTCTCAAGTATGTTCGGGTCGTTATACCACCATTCTTTGATAGCTAGCTTATCTGCATTGCCTAGTTGGGCGGGATTGAACCCCTGCGACACTCCTACTATTGTCGTGTCGAAGGTCTGCTGCTCGCCCCTGGGCGCTGTGACCGTGATGGTTGCGGCTTTGCCTACCAGTCCTGCCAGGTCATTGTCAGTGTAGCCTGCGCTTTGCAGAACCTTGCCGCCCAAAACTATACCCCGTGCATCAGCACTACCCGGTAGGGCGTTACCGGCAAGGAAGGTGGTGGGTTGCTCGAACAGGTTGGCCTGGGGCGAGCGGTCTGCCAGCGATAGGGGTAAGGTTTTGCCGTCAATGGTAACGGTCATCCCGGGCGGCGTAGGCAACGAAAGCATCACCTCCACCGAAATAACACCTGTTACCTGCCCTATCTTCGCCACCGCGTCGTTGTTGAGCGGAACGGCGGGTCTTATGCGCCCTGTTCCCGTCACGTTGACCGTGCCGCCCGAGGTTCCGGACAGGCGCGGAGTAACGAACACGGTTTGCAGTCCTAACTGCTTGATGGTGTCGGTCACTTGCTGCTGTATGCCCACGCCCAGCGAAACCATCGTTACCACGGTGAGGATACCCACGAACACACCTATGGAGGTGAGCACAGTTCGAACCTTGCGCCGCCCCAGGTTTTGTGTAGCCGTTAGAAATGTGTCTGATAGTCTCATATTACACGTTGCTCTGTTCTGCGACCCGGGCCGCTTCGATGGCCACGATTTTGCCGTCGCGCAGGCGCACTATGCGGTCACCATAGGAGGCGACCGTCATATCGTGGGTCACCAGGATCAGGGTGAGGCCGCCCGCATTGAGTGCACGGAGCAGCGCCATCACTTCGGTGCCGGTGGCGCTGTCGAGGTTGCCTGTCGGTTCGTCGGCGAGGAGTATCTTGGGGTGGTTAGCCAGCGAGCGGGCGATGGCGACTCGTTGTTGTTCGCCGCCCGAAAGCTGGTTGGGGCGATGATCAGTGCGCGCGCCGAGTCCCACCTGCTCTAATAGAGCACGGGCTTGCTTGCGTCGTTCTGCACGGTCGATACCCGCCACCATGAGGGGCATTTCGACATTCTCGATGGCTGTGCGGTGTTGCAAGAGGTTGAAGCTCTGGAACACAAAGCCAATCCTCTCACGACGGTGAGCCACCAGCCTTTTGGGGGATGCCTGGGCGATGTTTTCGCCATCTACCCAGATCTCGCCCGATGTGGGACTGTCGAGGCCTCCCAGCAGGTTGAGCAGGGTGGATTTACCCGACCCCGACGGCCCTACGAGGGCCACTGCTTCGCCCTCCGCGATCTCCAGGTCTACGCCTGCGACGGCGGCTACCGTGGTAGGCCCCACCCTGTACTGTCGGGTGAGGCCTACCAAACGAATTAATGGTTGATTGTGGGCGGTGCCGATGCCGGTGCCGCTGTTTGTAAGCATGTCTGTGATCTTACTTCAGTCCTTCGGCTATTTTGACGGCTTCGTCCACGGTGATCTTGCCGCGAACGGCGACCCACAGGCCGGTGCCCTTTTCCTGCCAGATGAGCGATGTCCAGCCCTTGGGCGAGAAGGCCTTAGCCTGCACGCCACGCACTGTCACGGAGGTGGTCGCGCTAGGGTCCTGCACCCCACTAAAGTTGTCGCCCAGCCCCTCGAACATCTTGGTGGCCATGGCGGTGTCAGTGCCCAGGTTGGCTTCCGTGATCGTGAAATCGGTGTCTGCCGATGAGTAGCTAAGGATGACCCCTCCGCCCATCATTTTCTGAATCTGGGTAACGCCCACCAGGGTGGCGCTTGTGGGCAGATAGGACGGCTGTAACAGCGTCCAGCCCTGACTTTTGGCGTAGTCGCTCGCGGCGGGGAGGGTAGTTTGCTTGGGCTGCGAGTCTTCGGCCTTCTGGTCGAGGTCAACTGTCTTTGAACCGGCGGGGGCTTGCAGCACGAACGTGCCAGGGTCGATTGTCTTGTTCAGCTGGAGGTTGCTGACAGAGTAGGTGAAGCTGCCGAGGTTCGGGTGCTCCAGGGTGAGTTTGAGGGGCGCCCAGTTATCCTTTTCCACCCATAATGTGGCGTGCAGATCCTTGATCAGGACGCCTGCCTGCATCTGGAACTGCTGGGGCAGCCCAAGCAGGGAAGCCGCGTCGGCTTTGGGTGTGGCTGTTAGCTTGTACGCGTCAACGCCTCCCACCTGCTCGCTGCCTGCGAGCGTGATGTCGGAAGCCGCGATGACCTTGTCAACCATTGCATCCGCGTCCGTGTTCGCCATGAGCGCCTGTAGCTGGGCGGGTATCTTGTCGGCGAACTTGCTGGGCGTAGCCGTGTAAATGGTGTTGTGAGCTGTGTCGAGCGCATAAATCTTCTGCCCGTCATACACGAGCACATCGTCCTTTATGCCGGGGATAGACGAGCTAACCACCTCTACGCGCGCCTTGTCGGGTGTTTGCTGCCAGTATTTGAGGGTGGCAGACACCGAGTCGGGTAACTGCGCCAATTTATCCTGGAAATTACCGCCCGTGCCTTCGCTCGAGTTCGTGCTGGGTTTGTCGGCGGGCATAATACCGGCAAGGAGGGTCTTGATGCCGTCCTTGTTGATATTGATCGTCAGGTCGACAGTGCCTTGCTCACTCGTGGTGGTTTTCGCCGCGTCGCGCACATTCTGCACGACCTCAGCGGCGGTGACCTGCTGGCCACCCATGGCGGTGCAAGCCGCAAGCATCGGCGAGAGCGCCAGCGCGAGGACCGGCACCATTAGCATACGTGCTTTCTTCATTAGAGTACTCCTTCACTTTTTAGTGAGCCTTAGTGTGGCGTGATTACAAGCGATCAATAGCCGCAATCATTCAGGTTTCATTTGTCTTGAATGGGCCGCGTTTGTTTCCAATATGAGATATACGTCGTCACCGGGCATTTAGATACAACGATTTACACAATCATCCTACATTTAGTAGCACCAAATGTCCAGCACATGAGTGTGCCCAACAGTTGATATATGGTGTATGCTGACCTACCACGGCTTATACTATCTTAATGACGTATGTGCAGCGAATTTGGACAGAATCTGTGTAGTCCAAATGGGTGAATTCTTCTGCTATGTCATGTATCGTGGTAATAATCGTGCTTGACACTCGTGCCTGTGTCCCATATAATAGGAGGTACGATTATTTATTCCTGGCAAACCGAAGGGGGGGATTACTAGTGTCAGAAGTGACAGTTGGCGACAACGAAAGCTTCGAGAGCGCATTGCGCCGCTTCAACAAGAAAGTGCAACAGGACGGCATCCTGGCTGAAGCGCGCCGACGCGAATTCTACGAGAAGCCTAGCGTGCTGCGCAAGCGAAAAGAAGCTGCGCGCCGCCGCAAAGCTATGCTCAAAACCCCCAGATAAGTTGCCCGGATTACCCCGGATCAGTCCCGGGCTAATGTAAGGTTTCTATTGAATAAACCTCAATCTCGCTTGCCGGGATTGAGGTTTATTCAGTAAAGAGGAGTGCGGGAGATGGCCCTGAAAGAGCAGATAATCAAAGACCTGCAGGACGCTATGCGCAGTAAGGACGAGGTGCGCAAAGAGACTCTGCGTATGGTGCGCACTGCAGTACGCAACACCGAGATGGCGCGCAGCAGCCACATGCTGGACCTTGCGTCTATTGAGCAGCCGACTCCGGAAGCGCAAAAGCTGGGGCAGGCCGACCGCGCGGTCTACGACGAAGTGAAGAAGCGTAGGGCCCTTGCATTGCAGTACGAGCAGGCCGAGGACCTCGATGCAGCTTCCAGAGAGCGCGACGAGATAGGCGCCCTGGTCGAGCGCTACGCCGGGCTTGATGACGCGGGCGTGCAGGACGTTATCCGCAAAGAGATCAAGCAGCGCCGAGAATCTATTGACGCTTACGAAAAGGCCAACCGCGCCGACCTGGTTGCCAAAGAGAAGGCTGAAGCTAACATCCTCGAAGCCTACCTGCCCCAGCAAATGAGCGAGGGAGAAATTGAAGGTATCGTACGTGCCATCATATCTGAAGTGGGCGCACGTGAGCTGAGCAAAATCATGCCCGTAGCCATGTCGCGTCTCAAGGGCAAGGCCGAGGGCCGGCTGGTGAATCAAGTTGTAACGCGGGTACTGGCCGAGGAGTGAGGTGTGCCTGACGGCACCGCAAGCCCAGTATGCAGAATACTGGTATAATAGTGCGGATGACCGGCGCATGAGCATCGCTCAATCTAGCTTCAAAATCAACATTGACGTAGCGCTTACTCGGACACTGGGCAGAGTGACCCATTAGCCTACCGGGCTGCCAGGTCACATATCTATGGGTAAAGACGAACAACAAGCCAACGGAGCAGTACCCGGCGGGAGCCAGGACGTCCCCGATACCCTCCCCTTAGCTCCGGCTCCTGAACCTGCACCTGCTGACTTACACTCAGAGTCGAAGGATGCGCAAGGGACGCAATCCCGAAAGCCGCGCTCCGGCGGGTCACAGCCCGGCCCTTTGCGTGCGCTTCGCCCCTTGCAGCGCGCCATCCCCACGTTCCGTTCGCGCTCGACTACTACCACAGAAACGCAGGATCAAACAGGTGTGTTCCGAGCCAGGCCTATCCACCTGGTCATATCGGCTGTCCTCCTGACAGTACTTGTCACTCTCATCATAAGCGCACCGCTCCTGCCCGGCCAGGTTGATATCCAGCCGGGTATGCCTGCCACCCAGGATATCTATTCTCCAACCTATCTACGGTACGAGTCGAAATTGCTGACCGACCAGGCGCGCACCAAAGCCGCAGAGGACTCGTCGAATGAGGTATGGGTGCAAAACACCGACCTCATCCAGCAGAACCGCGCAATCCTGGATGCAAACCTCGTCGCCGTAGCCACTGCGCGAGATAACGCGAACGTAGACGCTCCTAACCAGCCGCGCCTACCTGTTACGTTCCAGGGAATAACGGTTACGCAGGAGATGTTGAATATGCTGACGGTGTTGCCGCCCAATTCCTACCAGTCGTGGCGCGACAACGCAGTATTGGCTTCGTATGATGCGAACATGCGCGGCAGGCGGCTTGCCAGCGATGCCGACGTGGCGGGCGTGCGCGCGGCCCTGTCCGATAGGCTACCCTCCGAGTTATCACCCTTACAGAAGGAAGCGGCCGTGGCCTTCGTGTCACCCATGCTCGCGATCAACATGCGCCTCGACGATGCGCAAACAGCCCAGCGCCGAAACCAGGCTGCCGCCGATGTCAAGCCTGTAGTGCAGGTGGTGCAGAAGGGCGAAGTGATCATGCGGCAGGGTGAGCTTGCCACGCCTGAGGCCATTGAGAAGATGCAAGAGGCGGGCCTGTTGCGGCGCGATCTCTCTTTGCTGGGCATAGTCAGCATGGGTGCTCTTGTAGGCCTGTTTATGATGCTCTTGCACCTTTACATCTACAGATATGCCTCCCATGTCTGGCATCGCCAACGCCAGCTATTGTTGATTGGTCTGCTGACTGTGGTCACGGTAGCGGCCGCCCGATTGTTCTTGCCCGGCCATAGTTTCCTGCCCTATTTGCTGCCATTGGCCGCCGTTTCCATGCTGGTCGCCGCGCTGGTGGATACCAACGTGGCCGTGCTATTGACGGTGATTCTAGCCGTCCTGACCGGGTTGGTGGCGGCAAGCAACAACCTCTCGATGGACCTCGTGCTTTATTACTTTGTGGGTGGCATGGTGGGTAGCTTCAGTCTCACGCACGTTGAGCGCGTGAGCACCTTCGCACGCGCGGGCCTGTTTATAGCCGTGGCGTCCTTCCTCAGCACCCTCACCCTGAAGGCGATCACGGGTACGCCCGTTGACTGGTCTATCGTGCAAAACCTGGCGCTCGCGGCGGCGTTCAATGGCCTCGTATCAGCTTCTATTACCTATGCTGCCTTCTCGTTACTAGGCACGCTTTTTGGCATAACCACTCCTGTGCAGTTAATGGAGCTTGCGCACCCCGACCAGCCTGTGTTGCGCAAGCTGATGCAGGAAGCGCCCGGCACATACCATCACTCGCTCGTGGTGAGCAACTTGGCCGAACGTGCCGCAGAGATGATCGGAGCCGACGCTCTGCTCACTCGCGTGTCGGCCTACTACCATGATATCGGCAAGGTCATGCGCCCCTACTACTTCATCGACAACCAGTCGGGCATGAAGAATATCCATGACGAACTGGAACCGCACGAGAGTGCCCGTATCATCGCGGGCCACGTGAGCGATGGCATCGAGATGGGCAAAAAGAGTCGCCTGCCTCGCAGAGTGCTCGACGCGATCCCTCAGCATCACGGCACCATGCTGATCCAGTATTTCTACTACAAGGCGCTGCAGAACGACCCCAATACCAACCCTGACGATTTCAGATATCCGGGCCCCAAGCCGCAGACCAAAGAAAACGCTATCCTGATGCTGGCCGACGGCGTTGAGGCCACCGTGCGCGCAATGGCACAGGCCGGTGCCCTCGACAAACCACAGGCGCGCAACAGCGACAGCAGCGAAAGCCCGGGCTTGTATAAGGATGCGGCGTCCCTGCCCGACGACGTAGTCGTGAACACGGTACACAAGATCATCAGCGACCGCATTGAGGACGGCCAATTAGACGAATGCGACCTCACTGTGCGTGACATCGCGCGTATACAGGAAGCGTTTGTGAGCATGCTGAAGGGCATCTATCACCCAAGAGTGCAATATCCGGGCGCATCGGCACCAACAGCGGGTAGCAAGGTTGACGCCGCGGACGATGCTCCTGCGCCACTTGAGGAAGCCGTGCGGGCCCCCGGCACCGAAGCCACCACCCTGAACGGACACAGCAACGGTAATAATGGTAATGGACATAGTACGGGTGGCCTGCACTCGACAGGTCCGCTGGTGCTGCCAGAAGAGGCAGAGGGAACGCAGAAAATAGGCTCGTAACGACCGCAGATGAGATAAGGGCAACCGATGAGCAATAGCCAGGAACCGGAGCGGGATACAGATATAGATGCACCTGTAGGCAGCGTCGTGAACGCTGACCCAGGATCGGACTTTCTCATCACCGTCCAGGTAGAGGAGCAGTTTGAGGATCGGGTAGATGCTGACGCGCTTCACCACCTCGCTATTCACGTTTTGCAGGCCGAAGGCAAAAAAGGTCCACTGGAGCTGGGTGTGGTCATCACCACGGACGAAGAAGTGCTGGCGCTCAACAAGCAGTACCTGGGGCACGATTACAACACAGATGTGATTTCGTTCAGCATGGCAGACGAGGAGAACGCCGACGGGTTCCTTACTCCGACCGAGCGTCCGCCCTACCTGGGTGATGTGGTGATTTCGTATGACAGGGCGTTCGAGCAGGCACCCGACTACGGCTACACGACCCCACAGGAAGTTGCCAACCTGCTAGTTCATGGCATATTGCATTTGCTGGGCTGGGACGACGCGACAGGCGAATTGCGCGAAAAGATGCAAGCCCGGCAGGAAGCACTCCTGCGCAGCGCGGCCTTCGAGGGTTAGCAAAGTGCTGGACGGTAAAGAGGTGTTCGGATAGTGGAAGCAAAGCAAACCGGCGTGCCCAAATCGCCACCCGCAGTTCGGAGCGCGAGGGCCAAGTTTCTGAGCGGGTTTGCCTTTGCTATCGCGGGAATCGCTTACTGCGTTAGAACTCAGGTTAATTTCCGCGTCCATATCTCCATAAGCATAGTCGCCATCATTCTGGGTGTTTTGCTGGGTATGTCGTGGGCCGAGTGGGCGCTATTAGCCACTGTGATCACGCTGGTGCTGGCTGCTGAAATGGTGAACACCATGGTAGAGTCGCTTGTAGACCTCGTCACGCAGGAATATCACCCCCTGGCGAAGATAGCCAAGGACGTTTCTGCCGGGGTGGTGCTGGTGACAGCCCTAGGTGCGGCTGTCGCGGGCGTACTGCTCTTTCTGCCCAAGCTTTGGATTTGGCTGCATTTGTAGAGTGGCACCGGGCGACGCGTCGAGTATCCGTATCGTACTGTCCTTAGTGTAACCCCCCGCGTACTTTTCTACAGGCTCGGTTGCCGTTGTGTCACGCTGGGAGGACTGTGGCTCAACGACAACCGAGTCGTAGATCATAGATCCTGCGTCATACGTCATGCGTTCTCCATCATCGGTTCCTCCTGCGAGGGGAAGTGCAAAGGCCTTCCCCATAGAGGTCCCTTCTTATGGTATGCGGGTGGCTCACAGGAAAATAACCCACAAATGCTTGACCGGCCCCATGCACTGGGTTACAATCACGGGGTGCCAATCTTGCACAAAGCGGGGTATTAGACTTGCCACAGAAGCAACGGCGCTTCGCAGCACATAATATAAGGAGAACATATAATATGGCAGACGTAACTACAGTAGCCAGTGTAGAGGATACAGATTTCGATGAGATCGTATTGGAATCAGATAAGCCTGTAGTAGTAGATTTCTGGGCGCCCTGGTGTCCGCCCTGTAGGCTTGTTAGCCCTATAGTTGAAGAGCTTAGCCACGAATACAGCCAGACAGTAAACTTCAAGAAGATGAACACCGACGAGAACGAGAACACGATGATCCAGTACGGTATCACCAGCCTACCTACTCTGATCATCTTCAAGGACGGCCAGGAAATAAATCGCTTGGTGGGCTTTGCTCCCAAAGAGCAGCTCAGGCGCCAAATAGACCGCTCCCTGTCCGCCTGATAACCCTTTTTCTACCTACCCACATGGGGGATACGTCTCCGGTAGCGCAGACCTCGTTTCCCCAAAATGCTTGACTGCCTCCACCTGCTGGGTTATAATTATCCTGTGTCTTCCCGATACTGCCGATGACAACATCATCGATCAGCACCGGCGAATTGGACTCCAGCGTAGCGACATTCGGCACCTCGACGTGATAGACCGCGGCGTCGGGCCCTCGTCCCACC
>DATINP010000206.1:0-27263 GCA_035474135.1 Chloroflexia bacterium
TTCGCTGAAAATGTAGCCATTCGGACTACACAAAACCTGTCCGGTTTTGCCCGGTCTACGTCATTAAGATAGTAGATGGCCTGTTCTGTCCCCACTTATCGGAACCGATCCTCTGACCTTTCTCTCTCTATATAGTACGGACTCGGTACTCCACCCTTACCTATATCCTATTCCAAGTGGGGGCTAGAGTAGATACAATGATAACAGGGCTGAACTGCGCGCTCTTTCGGAGGCTTGCAATGCGTGAACTGATCCAACTTATTCCTTACATTGATATCGCTATTATCGTGCTGGTGATCTTTTTCGTGTATCTCGGATGGGTGCACGGGACACCGCGCCTGCTAATGGTGATCGGGTCTATCTATACGGGCTTTTTGCTGGCGGCTATATATTACCACCTTTTCGCGGTAACGCTGCTCACCTTCTTCAACCTCAAGTCGATGTTTACCGCCGAGCTTATTTCGTTCCTTGTGCTCGACGTGCTCGTAACAGCCTTGATGTTGGCCCTTTTGTTCAACCTGTTTGGACATATCGAGGTGAAGAACAGGATGGCCGTGTTTGATAAAATACTTGGCTGTATCCTGGGCATGCTATCGGGCGTGCTGGTGGTCGGCATTTTGATCACGATGCTGCGCGTACCTTACGAGGCCAACAAGCAGCGACTGAACTCGACCTCCGAAATGCCTGTAGTCCAACTGTTCAACCAGGGTTATGAGAAGTCTGCTCTTGCTTCTTACTTCGTCAAGGGCGCTCCCTATTTCCTGTACTCGATTAAGCCTCTCTTGCCTCCTGAGATACAGCAGAAAGGCGCTGTACCCCTGCTTGAGAGCATAATGGCCCAGCACTAAACAAAGAAAAAACACGACTAGCAACAACGAACCCGCCTCAGGCGGGTTTTTGTCATTGGCCGGGAAACTATTGCATTTAGAATGCGTATAGTGTATATCAACTAAACCAAATCGAACTATAAGCAAATCGCCGGCTTTATTCACCGTTGCCACTGCTAATCACTAGCCATGTCGCCGAGGTGGCCCAAAACTTGCTTCTAGGGAGATATTGACCATACTGATGAGGGGGTTCAATTATGGAATCAGGCATCGGAAACGCGGGAGTCGGTTTTCAGAGAGGATCGACGGGCCGCAGAGGTTGTGGTTGTTGCGGTCTGTGGTTCGCAGGCTTGCTGGCCCTACCTATGGCAGTGTTGGTGGCTCTAGTCGCAGTTCTATAATCTGCGAAACCCAACATTTCACTATGTACTCGCCACATAAACAATAACAGGAGGTTTCACATGGGTGATTGTATTGGAGTCATAGCTCTGTTCATTTTGCTGGCTATCGTAGGCTGGGTGATGGACAAGATCATACCAGGCAAGATGCCTTACGGTATCATTGGTGGTATCGTAGCTGCGATCGCCGGTGGTATAATCGGCGGTTGGTTGTTTGGCTTTCTTAGCCTCGGTCCCTGGGCGCAGATTGGTGACACACGTTACTACTTCATCCCAGGCCTGCTCGGAGGCATTATTCTTGCCTTTGTGATCCGCTTCGTTATGGGCATGACCGCACAAAACAAGCGCTACTAATCTGGCCCGAGGTGAGATCCGAATATCAAAGTGACCAGGGGCGGGTATACAACTCGTCCCTGGTTTCGTGATATACTAGGGGACGTGAGCACGAAAATGGATAGTACCGAAGAGAGGAAAACGGACACGAAGTCCGGTCGAGCATCGGGCGGCAATGCCCTTGCCATAGTGGGTATGGCTCTGGGTGGTGCGATTGGAGCCGCCATAGCGCTCGTATATTCGCGTGGCACCGGAGAACAGAACCGCGCCGACCTGAGCAAGTGGGCGCACAACCGCCTGGACGACCTCCAGCATAAGGTTGATCGGACCAAGTGACAACAATGACGCATGACTCACTATTACGACGTTAGAGAGGCTGTATATGCTAAAAGGATTACGCACTGCAATAAAGTATTTCGCACTTGGATTGTTAGCCGGAGTGATATTCGCCCCACGCAAGGGATCAGAAACATTCCACATGCTGCTGGGGCGCAGCAAAGAGTTTGTACAGGAAAGCATGGGTATGGACACAACCCAGAATGATTAGCACACCACACCCCGGCATGTTGCACCCCATTTGCGGTTGGCGACCGGCCAAGCAGGAGAGAATCAAATATGATATTTGACATGGTCGGTTGGGTGATAATAGGGGTCGTGGCCGGCTTGTACGCCGGTAAGACTATAGGCCAGGAGAGTTACACGGGGCGCGGTCCCGGTGGCGATCTAGCGTACGCAGTGATTGGCGCTGTGGCGGGCGGCCTGATTGCACGTTTTCTCAGCCTGGGAGGGCCGGTAACAGGGGATGCCTTTGTATGGCCCAGCCTGATCTTCGCCGGCCTGGGTACAGTAATCGCTCTCGCCTTCGCCAAGGCGCAGACGGTAGACCGTAGATCTTAGCGCGAGTCTTAGATCGTAAGTCATGCGACATGCGTCACGCGTCGTCAGTCGTACAACTTACGATCTAAGATCTACGATCTAAGACTCAGGACTCGCGCAAGGAGGCAGCATGGGACAGGTCAACATGGACGATAGCGGCGGCAGCGCGGCGGCCATCATTCTGGTAGTGGTCGTATTGCTTGTGCTGGTGCTGCTGGTATTATGGCTCCTCGGCGTTTTCGAGGCTCCTCCGCCCGTTAGTGGCGCACTAATCTTTAGAAACTAGGATCGGTCTGCGAAATACGCAGACGTTCCACAAGCCCATACTTTTTGCCTATTCCAGGAGAGCAACATGATCCCTTTTGGCGATGAAGGCACACCCCAGCAACGCGGTTTCCCAATTGTAAACATTACAATCATCGCGCTTAACATCCTGATGTTCGTAGCACAGCTGCTGATTGGCGACCCTCTTACCAACGGGTGGAGCCTGGTACCCAAGGAGATCACAACAGGCCAGGACCTCATCGGTAACATCACAGTACCGGGCTTTGACGGCTTTATCCCTCTCTACGCCGCGCCTTTGGGGATACCATTCCTGACTATCATAACCTCCATGTTCATGCACGGAGGCCTGTTGCATATTGGCTCGAACATGCTTTTCCTCTTCATATTCGGAGATAACGTTGAGGATAACCTTGGCTCGCTGAAGTACCTGTTGTTCTACCTGTGCTGTGGATTCGGTGCGACTGCCGCGCAGATCTTCCTGGGTGGCCCCGACTCGGTGATCCCCAACCTGGGCGCTTCGGGTGCGATAGCCGGGGTGCTCGCGGCCTACCTCATAATGTTCAGGCAGGCGCGTATCCGCGTGCTGTTGACGCTGGGCTACTTCTTCACGACCACTACGGTGTCTGCGCTGATAATGATCGGTATATGGATAGTAACGCAGATAGTGAGCATCACTTTGCTGCAATCGGAAGCGGGCGGCGGTGTGGCCTACTGGGCGCATGTAGGCGGCTTTGCTACAGGCCTGGTGCTGGCGTTCCTTTTGGCCGACCGCCAGCGCGCCAATATGCGCTTTGCCACCTAGAGCAATAACAAGCAATGAGACCTATCTGGGAGTTACTTCTTGCCTCCTGCTCGACTACGGCCTAAATCTCCGTATGGCCCGCGCGTAGACGCCCTCGATCTGCTCTATCGTTTCGTCCCACGACAGGTCTGCTATGGCCTTGGCCCGCAGCTTGCGCCCTATCTCGCGCGCCCTGTCAGGGTCGTCCAGCACTGAGCATAAGCGTTCGGCCAGAGATCGCGAGCTACCTCTTTCCGCATATATCCCAAGGTCGCCCAGATATTCGTGACTGATGGGGGTATTGAAGGTCACTACGGGCAGAGCCATCGCCATATAGTTGCCGATTTTGCCCGCTCCTTCGGTCGCCGACAGCTTGGGCGCGACCGCCACATCGCCCACGGCCAGATAACGCGGTGCATCAGGATAAGGTATTCGCCCGGGGAAGCTAACCCAGTTGTCCAGGCCGAGCCGGTCGGCCTGATCCCTGTAGGTATCCACGCCTGGAAAGCCCATTATCAGAAAGTGGATGTCGCGCCTGCCCATCTCGTTGACGATTATAGAAGCCGCCTCCAGGAGCAAGTCTGTGCCCTGATACGGCGCAAGCAGGCCGAGGTAGGCAACCACCTTCCTGTCGGGTCGTATGCCCAACGACTGCTTCAGGGCCAGGGTCGCAATTTTCTCCATCTCGGTAGCAGGGGGTGCGAATGAAGTGGTGTTGACCGCGTCCACGACGGTGCTAATGCGCTCCGACCAATCGCCTATGGTGGTGCGGAGGGCGATCTCGGCATTGCGCGAGGACGTGATTATGGCGTCTGCCGAGTTATCGATGCGGTGTTCGAGCCATTTGAGCGGCCTCATCAGCGGCGAACGGGCGCGCACAAAGTGATGGTCTACCATCTCGGCGGTCATGCTGCCCTGATAATCGAACACGAGGGGCACATGTTGCAACTGGCGCACGGTCCAGCCCAATAGCGCGCCTTCGTGTATGTGGGCATGCACGAGGTCGGGGCGGAAATGTTTCGCGGCACTTTGCACGGTGGTCAGTAAGGCCAGGTCAAAATAGAGCTTGTGTCGCGATGACCCAACCATGACGCCCCGCTTCCAGGGCACATCAACCGAGCGACGCGTCGGTATGCCTTCCACATTAGCGCCAATATGGTAGGTGCAGAGAAGTACAGAGTGACCCCGGCGCTGGAGATGCGTGATCTCCTCCATTATGCGGACGTGCGCGCCGTAATCGGAGAAAAATGAGGTGGGTGCTATCGAGAGTATGCGATATGGCAAAATGATGAGTCGTAGATCTTAGATCATAGATCCTGAATCGTAAGTCATGTCATGAGTCATGCGTCGTCGGTCATAGGTAACGCTTGCCATTATATGCGTGTTGGGAAAGGGGTGTCAAATTACGTGTGGAACAAAAATTGCATCCTTTGGAGGTATATCGCGGATGAAAGGAGAACACAAGTATGAACCCGAAAGCACCTATACGCCGCTTTGACGTATTCGCAGAGTACACACGCCGAAAGGCCGTTGAGGATGGTATGAGCGAGGCCGAGGCCGAGGGCTACGGCCTGTGGGTCGCCAAGGTCGTGGCTTCGCGCAAGTATGGCGGCGCACCCGTAAGCCAAGCCCCGCATAAAAAGGACGGCGAGTCGGACAAAGCAGGGGCGCAGGCTAACCAGAACAAAACCCCCGAATGGCACGAGTTGGACGGCAAACCCCAGACCGACAAGCTATTTGAGCACGAGATTGTTGATCGCATGGGCATGCAGTTCTATAACACCGTGTTTGCTCCGGCCATCGAAGACGCTCTGGCCGCAGGTAAAAGCTACACGTCCATTCGTGATACTATCCGAAAAGACTGGAAGCCCTGAGGCGTCCGATTTACACAGCGCATGATATAATTACCCACGTCACGTCGAGGATATTGCTGTGAAGGCAATGTGCTTAGCATGTGACTTCAGAATAACCCGGTCTGAGGGTAATTATCTTGTCCATACAAACATACCTGGCGGCAGTGCCTAAGGCAGAACTGCACGTACACCTCGAAGGTTCTATTCTGCCTGCGACCCTGCTCGTGCTGGCCCGGCGCAACGGGGTGTCTTTACCTGCTGACACAGTAGAAGGCTTGCGTGATTGGTTTCGCTTCCGCGACTTCCTCCACTTCGTCGAGATATATCTGGCGCTGAGCCGCTGTATGCGCACAAAAGAGGATTACGAACTGATCGCATACGAGTTCGGGATGGAAATGGCGCGGCAGAACGTGCGCTACGCCGAGGTCACGTTCACCCCGGGCACGCATCGCCTCCTCGGTGTTCCGTTCGACGTGTACTTCTCCGGCCTCACCAGAGGCAGGGAGCGTGCTCGTGCCGAGCTGGGTGTGGAGATCGCGTGGATATTCGACATCGTGCGCGAAAACCCACTGCCCACTCACGCTGATTATACGCTCGACGTAGCGCTGGAGGGCAAGGACGATGGGGTGATTGCCCTGGGGTTGGGCGGTTACGAAGCGCCGCACCCGCCCGATGAGTTCGCGCCCTGGTTCGAGCGTGCGAAAGCCAATGGCCTGCACTCTATTCCCCACGCGGGCGAAACAGGTGGCCCCGAGAGCATGTGGAGCGCTATCCGAAAACTAGGTGCCGAGCGCCTCGGTCACGGTGTGCGCTCGATAGAAGATCCTGCGCTCGTGGAGTATTTGGCCGAGAGCGGCATCCCCATCGAGGTGTGCCCCACCAGCAACATCCGACTGGGCGTTTACCCCGACATCGAGCACCATCCCATGCGCCGCCTTTATGATGCGGGCGTAGTAGTCACAATCAACTCGGACGACCCACCGCTGTTCAATACCACCCTTAATGCCGAAGTGGCCTTGCTGCATACAGGATTCGGCTTCGACCGAGCCACGATAGACGAGATAGTGTTGAATGGGGTGCGCTGTTCGTGCCTCCCCGCCGGCCGCAAAGCAGCCATGCTTGCACAGTTCCAAGCCGAGATGGAAGTTTTGAAGATAGACGACAGACGACAGACGACAGACGACTTGTGACCGTCGTCTGTCGTCCGTCGTCTGTCGTCATCGCGATGGCGTGGGGTAGACGATGCCCGGTATGGGGGTGGGTTTTGTTTGGGGCTGCTGGTTCGTATCGGGAATCTGGTGCAACTGCTTGTTCGTGTCTTTGTATGTGACACAGCCCCTGGGTGGGGCTTCTTTGAGGAACAGGTCGGTCACGCCTCCTGCCGCTGAACAGGCATAGGTCTTGATCAGGCCCGCGGGCTCCACGAAGTCTTTCTGGTATGTGCCGTCTGACTTGCGCACCAGGTTTACGAGATTAGGGTCTTTGTAGAACCCTTCCATAAAGTTGTGCCACACATAGGCCGCACCAATTGCGCCCGTCACCTTGAGCATCTCCGAGTTGTCGTTATTGCCGACCCACACGCCTACCGTCAGATTAGGAGTATAGCCCATCGTCCAACTGTCGCGGTTATCATCGGTTGTGCCTGTCTTGACCGCCGCGGGGAAACTCACCTTGAGCGGACTGGTGGCCCCAAATGCCGGGGTGCGGGCCTTGTTGTCGGATAGGATCGAAGTGATCATATAGGTGAGCCTTGGGTCCACCACCTGGTTAGGGGCGGGCTTGTCGTCCAGCTTATAGATAATGCGACCTTGCGAGTCGGCTATCTGAAGTATGGGGTTCGCGTCTACTTCGTTACCGTAGTTGGCGAACGTAGAGTAAGCATTGGACATATCGAGCAGGGTCACTTCCCCGCCACCCAGGGTAAGTGACAGTCCGTACCAGCCTGACCCCCTATTCAGCCCTTTGATGCCCAGGTCGTGCGCGGTCTGTATTGTCGCGTCAACCCCGGCGAACTGCAAAGCCTTTACAGCGGGGATGTTATAGGAGTTGGCAAGTGCCTGGCGTACCGTTACCCAGCCGTGGTCCCTGCCGTCGTAGTTGTTGGGCACATAGTCCTTCTGGCCGGGGTTGTTGAAGCCCGTGAGCGTATCCAGGATCGTGGTTCCCGGCGTCCACCCCTTCTCAAAAGCTGTCACATAGGTGATTGGCTTGAAAGATGAACCGGGCTGGCGTTCGCGTGTTGCCACGTTCACCTGTCCATCTATAGAGGTGTCGTTGTAGTCCACAGATCCAAGCATCGCCAGTATCTCGCCTGTGTTGGGTTTCATTACTACAATGGCTGCGTTCGTTGCCTTTTGACTCCGCAAATCGTCTATACGGTCAGATGCCACCTGCTGCGCCAGGTCCTGTGCGCGCATATCCAGGGTTGTAGTCACGATGAGTCCGGCGTTCGCTATGGCAGGGCCGTATTTTTGCTCCAGATAATCTTTTACATAATAGACAAAGTGGGGGGCCTTGATCTGGGGTTCTTCGCGGGTAAGCACGACAGTGTAATTCAAGGCTTGCTGTTTCTGGTCCTCAGTTATCATGCCGTACTTTTCCATCTGGTCCAGTGTGTAGACCTGGCGCTCTCTTGCCCCTTCATAGTTCTTCGTGGGGTCATAAGCGTCGGGCGACTGGGCGAGACCTGCAAGCAGAGCTGCTTCTGCCAGATTGATATCGCTGGCCTTCTTGCCGAAGTATGTGCGGGATGCAGCGCCAATGCCGTATGCTCTGTGCCCGTAGTAAGTCTGGTTCAGGTACAGTTCCATTATGTAGTCTTTGGAATAGACTCGCGTCATCTCGATCGCAAGCACAGCTTCTTTTATCTTGCGCGTCAGCGATGGCTCTTGCCGTTCTTCCACCGACATGAAGATGTTTCGCGCTAGCTGCTGCGTGACGGTTGACGCTCCTGATGAGCCGTCGCCACTCAGGTTGATGCGGACCGCACGCAGGATCGCGTATGGGTCAACGCCGATATTTGAGTAAAAGCTGGAGTCTTCGGCGGCGATCGTAGCGCTGATTACGAGCGGCGACATCTCTTTCAGATTGAGGTTTTCGTGCATGCCTGTTTCTTCGTCTATGAAGTCGTACAGGGGCACGCCATTGCGGTCATATATTTTCGTGCTTTGCGCAATAATTCCGTTCGTATTTATAGCCTGGGCCAGGTGATCAGGGTCTACGGGGGGCAGTTGGCCGATATAATAACCTGCACCCGCTATGCCCGCGCCAACACCGGCGCCCGTTAGAAGGAACATGAAGATGAATAGCAGCACCAGCACGCGTCCCAGCATACCGGTCGCTCCGCCGTTCCCGTAACGCCGGATTGCTCTCTGTGTGCGAACATGGCCCACTCTGGAGCGCGAGCGCATCTGTCGATGGCGCATCATGAATGGCGGTATCTGCTTCTTGCCCGACCGGGTGCGCTTGCCCGATCTTGCGGGTGTAGCGGGCCACTCTTGCGTCTTTAGCCTTAGCCTCAGGCCCGCAAGCTCGCTCTCGCGCAGAGGGGCCGTGGGCTGGACCGGCGCGACAATATCTGCCGTGTCCGCGCTCAGCCGAGCCTTCTGTCCGTTTCCATTACCGCTGGCATGAGTCGCGCCCTCTTCCCCATCCAGGCGATCAGTGAGGCTCAAGGTGCCGGTGAGAGCGCCGGTGTTGCCAGGACCTACGCGGACTTTGACCGGGCGCACGTCGGGAGTGCTATCTTCGTCCGGGTGAATGCCGTTTCCATTGACCGCTCCGTTAGTCTTGTGGCCGTTGGTCTGGCCTGTGGAGGCGTTGAGACGGTCGGTTATTCGTGCGACGGGGATAGTACCGTTACCGTTGCTTATGCCGTCGAGGTTATCTGCCCCGTTGTTTACGGCCTCTCCTGCCGCACTGGGTTCACTTCTCTTTTTGGACATGCTTACCTATTCACGTTCGTGCACTCACGCGCACCATCTTATTAATAAGGGAAAAGATCATAGCCGAATACCCATGAATTATAGCATAATTCGGACCTGGGTCGCCCGGACCTATTACGGATCGTAAGTTGGCACCGGCAAACAACACGCGATGTCCAATGTCCACGGACATAGAAACTACTACATCCTATATAATGAAGCCTGACGCATTCTTACTCCTGATTACGACTGTTTCACTATTAGGGGTTTCAACGGGAAGAGAAAGGAGCATCGCATGAACCAGGAGGGAGCACAAGCAAACCTACCGGCTGTAGAGCATGAGACTGTGATGGTGCCCCCCGTGGTCACTGCCCCCGATGCCATTATGCTTGATCGCCCTATCACTCGCCCCCTGGACTGGTCAGGCTTGCTTGCCCAGAATGGCTACGTGTTCGGAGTTGACATAAGCGCAGCAGGTGAGACTGTAGTGCTGGCCGATCTCCGGGGTAACCTCGTGAGCCGCCTTTCGGGTGATGCGCTCGATAGCCAGACATCCGACCAGGTTGTACAGCGCGTCCTGGGCATGATGAATACTCTTCTGAGGGAAAAAGGCCTTAAGAAGCGCGAGGTGCTGCGCGCGGCTGTGGGCTTCGGTGGGCCGGTGGACGCCCTGCACGGCAAGGTGCTCATGCACCATGACATTCCTGGGTGGGAAGGTGTGCCTCTTGCCTCGCGAATAGAAAGCGGGCTGGATGTACCAACCTTCCTCGACAATGATGCGCGACTGGCCGCACTGGGCGAGGTGTGGTTCGGTGCGGGCCGCGACACATCTGAATGCGACCTGGTTTATGTGCACTGGAGCACCGGGGTGGGCGGGGGCATCGTGGCCGATGGCAGGCTTTTGCGTGGCGCCTCCACGATAGCAGGTGAGATCGGCCACACTCTCATACGCACTGACGCTGATGCGCTTCCATGCAGGTGCGGCGGGCGGGGCCACCTCGAAGCTTATGTGCGTGGCCCCGCGCTTCTTGCTCGCTCCCATATTTCTATGACGGACAGAACAGAGTCTGCCGGTATCCAGGCCCTTTTCGCTTCGGCCCAGGATAACCCTGCCGTTGCCGTTCTGCTTGAGGAAGTGGCGCAGATGCTTGGGGTGACCATTGCCAACCTGATTACCCAGATTAACCCCACCATGGTAGTGATCGGTGGCATGGTCGCCCGCCACGCAGAGAGCCTGATCCCGCGCATAGCATCACTTGCCCTCACCTACTCCATGCCCGTATCTTCGCGCAACGTGCAGATTGTGCCCGCCGCACTGGGCGACGACGCGACAGTAATGGGTGCCGTGGCCCTGGCCCTGAGCAGTCTGCGATGAGGGTAATTCTAAATTTTGGATTCTTAATTCTTAATTAATGAGACCATCCTCGCTCTTTGACACCACTTCTGACTATATGCTATTCTTCCAGCGAAAAAGCGCGAAAGCAAACGCCACCCATGAATGAAGAATTAAGCATTCAAAATTAAGAATTCCCAAGGGGGCTTAGTGAAAGGACTCATACTGAGCGGGGGCAAGGGAACACGCCTCCGCCCGATAACGTATACCAGCGCCAAGCAACTGGTGCCTGTTGCCAACAAGCCTGTGCTCTTTTATACCATCGAGGACCTCGTAAACGCGGGGATCACCGATATCGGCATCGTGGTGGGCGACACCCGTGCTGAGATAAGGCAGGCTGTGGGCGATGGCAGTCGCTGGGGCGCGAACGTTACCTATATCGAGCAGCCCGAACCACTTGGATTGGCCCACGCAGTGATCGTAGCCGAAGACTATCTGGGCGATAGTCCCTTCGTGATGTACTTGGGTGACAATATGCTCGAAGACCGCATTGCGCCTTTCGTGGAAGAGTACAGGCAGGGCAAATGGGATTGCCAGGTCTTGCTCAAGAGGGTGACTAACTGGCAGCAACTTGGCGTTGCTGAGCTTGGCGATGATGGACGCGTACGTCGCCTGGTCGAAAAGCCCACCGAGTTCGTGAGCGACCTCGCGCTTGTGGGCATCTATATGTTCAACAGTCACATCTTCGAGGCCGTACATAATATCAAACCGTCGTGGCGCAATGAATACGAGATCACTGACGCTATCCAATACCTCCTCGATCACGGCTACCACGTCCATCCGCGAGTGCTTGATGGCTGGTGGATAGACACGGGCAAACTGGAAGACATGCTACAGGTGAACCATCTTGTGCTTGATCGCATCACCCCGAATATTGAGGGCTTTGTGGATGCCGATAGCGCCGTGCAAGGCAAAGTGGTTATAGAACGGGGCGCCGAGGTAATCAACTCGCGCATCCGCGGCCCCGTTGTAATAGGGGCCAATACCCGAATCGTTAATTCCTATGTCGGCCCCTACACGGCCATCAACTATGGGTGTGCCATCACCGACAGCGAGATCGAACACTCTATCATCCTGGAAAACAGTCGTGTGATAGACCTCCCCGGCAGACTTGCCGACAGCCTGATTGGCCGCAATGTAGAGATAACGCGTTCGCCTATCAAACCCAAAGCCTATAAGATGCTCCTGGGTGACAACAGCAATGTGGGTGTACTGTAGGGAGAAAGGAGGCCTAGTATGGACGATCTAACTGAGAGTATCGTTGAGCGCGAGACTGCTCTGGCTAACTTCGACCACGCACGCGACGATTTCGAGCGCACGCTCGCGGCGGTGCCTGATGCTGCGCTGGACTGGATGCCTGCCGGCGATGACTATTCGTTCGGCACGATCCTCGCCCACGTGCGCCGCTCTATCGAAATGTACTCGGCTATTCTCGATCTGATGCGCGAAGCCGAGTTCCAGGAAGTGGTGCTGGCCTCCATCCCCGGCAACTACGCAACTGTGGAAGAACAGCCCACCACCAACGAAGAAGACATGGCGCTCTCGGTACGACAGGGCGCTGACGTGGCGCACGACCGCCAGGGAGCAATAGACGCCCTCGATACCGCGCATGATCGCCTTGCGGGGCAGCTGCGCGAGTTGGCCCATGAAGAGTTCAACCGTGCCGCGCCCGTAGTGTACACAGGCACAACCGAGCCTTATCCTACCCGCGCCTCCGATATACTCAAGTGGCAGACAGACCACTATCAGGAACACATTGAGCAGTATGGTCAAATGCTGAAACAATGGTATGACGCGAATTCTTAATTTTGAATTCTTAATGCCTAATTAAGGGGTGCGGAGTGAGCTTTGCTTCCTATGTGCCAATTGATGTTGGACGCAAGTCCAACTCAATTAAGAATTCAAAATTAAGAATTCTCCAGGGGGGACACTTACTTGCAGAAATTAATGGTGACGGGCGGGGCGGGCTTCATTGGAAGCAACTTTGCTCGCATGATACTCGAGAAATATCCTGACTACCATGTGCTGGTATATGACAAGCTGACCTACGCGGGCAACTCTGATAACCTGCGTGACCTGAACGACAACCCGCGCTACACATTTGTGCGCGGTGACATCGCCGACGCGGCGAAAGTGGACGAGACGGTCGAGACTTATGGTGTGGACGCCATAGTCAACTTCGCTGCCGAGTCGCACGTAGACCGGTCGATCGAAGAGCCGGGCGGCTTTATCCAAACCGACGTGTATGGGGTGTATGTGCTGCTGGAGGCAACCCGTAGGTTCAAGCTGGAGCGATTCTTGCAAGTGTCCACCGACGAAGTGTATGGCGCGGTGCTCTCAGGTTCGTCGGTGGAGACCGATCTGCTCCAGCCCCGCTCCCCCTATTCGGCGTCCAAAGCCGGGGGCGAACTGCAGGCGCAGGCCTACTACGTCACGTACAACACGCCCACGCTTGTAACACGCGGATCGAACACCTACGGCCCGTACCAGTACCCCGAAAAGATGCTCCCTTTGTTTATCACTAACGCACTGGAAGACAAACCTGTGCCGATGTACGGCGACGGGATGTACGTGCGAGACTGGATGCACGTGTTGGACCACTGCTCAGGGATAGACCTTGTACTGCACAAAGGTGAACTGGGTGGGATCTACAACGTAGGCGGGGGAAACGAGCACCCCAATATCGAAGTTACCTATTCTATACTCGATCGCCTTGGCAAGCCGCGCTCGCTGATCCACTACGTGCAGGACAGGCCCGGCCACGACCGCCGTTATTCCGTGGACACCACGAAGATACGCGCACTCGGCTGGGAGCCTCAGGTCTCCTTTGAGCAGGGCTTGGCCGATACCGTAGATTGGTACAAGAACAACGAAGAGTGGTGGGAGAGAATAAAATCAGGCGAATTTGCCTCTTACTATGCAAAAATGTACGATCAGCGTGAAATCCTGGCAAAACACGAATGACGAGTAGCAGATAGTAGAACTTAGATCTTAGATCGTAAGTTGGGACGACCGACAACGCATGACGCATGACTCACGACCTAAGATCTACGACTCCTAAAGGACCATATGGCTTTGTTTGATTTCTTGAAGAAGGACGATGGCAACTTCTTCCAGTGGTTTGAAGATGCCGCCAACAACGCGCTCCAGGCTGCGATAGAACTGCGCAACCTGTGTAACGACTACCGCGATCCGGCTGTCACCGCCAAGCGGATGCATGACCTTGAGCATCGTGGCGATGAGATCGGCCATCGCATCTACGCCCAACTCAACAAGACGTTCCTCACCCCACTCGACCGCGAGGACATCATTCAGCTTTACAGCGCTATAGATGACGTCACCGACCTGGTGCATTCCACCGCCGACATGATGGTGGTATACAAGATCGTGTCTGTGCCGCCGCTTGCCAAGGAGTTAGCCGAGTGTATTGTGGGTTGCGCCGAGGAAGTGGTAAAGGCACTTCCTTACTTACGCAAGCGCAACGACCTGGCTAAAATGCTACCCTCGATCATTCAGATCAACAGCCTGGAGAACAAGGCCGACGACCTTTTGCGCGACGGCCTGGGTGATCTGTTTTCCCACCCTGAGGACGTGATACGCATTATCAAATGGCGCGATATATACGAGGAGATGGAAGCCGCGACCGACAAGGCCGAAGACATCGCTGATGTACTGAGGGGGCTTTCGATCAAACATGCCTGACCTGGGTACCTACGGCTGGACACTGCTGGCTCTGGTGATCGGGCTATCAGTGGCCTTCGACTTCATAAACGGCTTTCACGATACGGCCAATGCTATTGCTACCGTCGTTTCGACGCGTGTGCTGAGCGGGGGCGTGGCGATCCTTATGTCTGCCACGCTCAACTTCCTGGGGGCGCTCACAGGGCAGGCGGTCGCCAAGACGATCACCTCGGGTTTACTGGACCCAACGGCTATGCAGCAGTTGGACCTGGGTCCGGCGCAGGTGCTAATTATATCGGCGCTGGTGGGCGCGATCGTCTGGAATTTGATTACATGGGCTTTCGGCATACCCTCCTCGTCCAGCCACGCGCTGATTGGCGGTGTGGTGGGGGCGGGAGCCGCCGCGATCGGCTTCGGCAGTGTGGCATGGGGGGGTGTGCTCACGAAGGTGGTCATCCCGCTCGTTGCCTCGCCCATAATCGGTTTTATCATATCCCTGCTCTTTATGAAACTGCTGTTCCGGCTGTTTGGCGGCTCTTCACCGAAAAAAGTGGGCAACACATTCAGGCACCTACAGATCGTGTCTGCCGCGTTCATGGCGTTCAGCCATGGCTCGAATGACGCGCAGAAGACGATGGGCGTGATCACATTGTCCCTCTTTTCGGCGGGCTTCCCTCTCGCGGTGGACTCGCACGGTGTGCCGAATATACCCATCGAGGTGATCATCATCGCGGCGTTGGCGATGGCGGGCGGGACCGCCGCCGGTGGGTGGCGTATAATCCAGACGATGGGTCAGCGCATCGTTCACTTGGAGCCGATACACGGGTTCGCAGCAGAGACCACCGCCGCCACGATAATCGAGACCGCCTCGCGCCTTGGCTTTCCACTGAGCACGACCCATGTCATCTCGTCCTGCATCCTGGGCGTGGGCGCGGCCCGTAGGGTGTCGGCGGTCAGGTGGTTGGTGGCGCTGAACATAGTGCGCGCCTGGATATTCACGATCCCCGTAACCGCTACGATAGGGTTCGTGACCTATATGCTCCTACACCTTTTCCTATAGGCGGCAGAGTAGGTGTATACTCCCGCCTGCCGTTTGGGGTGTTCCCAATGTTCTACTTCACCTCAAACTCGCTGGCTACAATGCAATGGTCGCTGCCTCTGGGCGTGCAATCTACGGTTGACGAGAGGGGCGTGACATTCGGGCTGGAAAAGTGGTAGTCGATCCTCAGTAGCGCGAAATTGTGGTTCATCACGTCGCGTGGCCGCCAGGTTGTGCCTGTGCCCATGCCGACGGTGTGGTAGGCGTCTATCAGCCCCGCCGATACGTCCTTGTAGGCAGGCTCTCGGTCGGTCACATTAAAGTCGCCCACCACTATTAGCGAGTCGCCTGCGGTCAGGAAGGGCTGTATGGCAGCGTTGATGCCCGCAAGCTGATAGTCCCTCAGAGAAGTATCGTAGCACCCGCGCGGGAACGTGTAGCGCGTGCAGAACCGGCCCGGCGGCGGGTGCGCCACCACGACCACCACGTTCTGCCCCAACCCCACATCGAGCCGCGCCCAGATCGCCCTCGGCACGTTGCCCCACAGGTCAGTGCCGCCCAGTATGCCTTGGTCCAGGATCGGATATGCGGTAAGTAGAGCTTGCCCCGACACAGGCCCGCCGGCCTCTACTCCCCACCGGTGGGGATAGAGCGCAGCTACCTCGGGGTCGGTTGAGAGCCTATTCCAATCGGCCTCCACAAGCCCCACGATAGCAGCGGGTTTGGTTCGCAGTACGTTCATAATCTCGTCATAGCGGCGGCTGATGAGCGTATTCCAGCTAAGCACGCTCAGGTGTATAGCTCCGGGCGTGGTTTGGGGCGCGGCAGCCACCAGCCTGGGTGGGAACCGCAGGCCGTACACGACGGCGCACAGCACCAGCAACAGGCGCAAGAATGCCGCACCGCGCATAAAGGCTAGAGGTATAAGCAGAAGCAGGGGTAGGAATAGATAGGGCGCGAACACCTCGCTGAGCGCCAGCAAGCCCGTGCGCTTGGGGTCAAGAGCGTTCACAAGCGAGAGTATCAGCAGAAAAAGCGGGTAGAGGCAGGCCAGCGTAAGCACCACGCGCCTGCCCCACCCTGACGGTGGAGTCGTCCGGTTCAGCGCCCGGTTTTGATTTGCGGCTTGCCGCTCGAAGGTGTTTCCGTACGTGTTCTTGGTTGTATCCATTGCTTAATAGACGTTTCTGGTGTGGCCGAAGTTGCAGCACACGCTATAATGCTCGCCTTTGTACACATAACCCCGCCGCCTTTGCCCCGCGCCCATCCATGCACTACAATAAAGCTATATCCGAAAGCAAAGCAAGCACCTGAGTTGTGACCAGTGACCGGTGACCGGTGACCGGTGACCAGTAGTGATATGTCGTCAGCCGTTTGCCGTCCCACTCAGAACTCAGAACTCGGAACTCAGAACTCACACAGCGAATAGTGAACATCCAACTGGCCGTTGCCAAGACAAACAAATACGCCAGCCGTGAGAGCGGCGACACCGTGGAGGTGATCGAGCGACCCCACGGCGGCTTCTCGGTCGTGCTGGCCGACGGGCAGGGGAGCGGGCGGTCGGCCAAAATCACCTCGCACATGGTCACGACCAAAGCGATCACCCTGCTCAAGGAGGGCGCACGGGACGGCGTGGCGGCTCGCATGGTGCACGACTACCTGTATACCTATAAAGGAGGCCAGGTGTCGGCTACGCTTGTGATCCTCAGCGCAGACTTCGCCAGCCGCACCCTCGTGCTTACGCGCAACAGCCATTGCCCGATCCTGGTGTCAAGCCCCGACCACGCCGAACCTGCCATTTTGCAGGCTCCTTCTAACCCCATCGGTATCTATCAAGCCACCCGGCCTGTGATCACTGAGCTACCACTTCAACAAAGCACATATCTGGTCACCTACACCGACGGCTTGATGGAGGCCGGACTGCGCGACAAACGCCCAATTGACCTGCTGGCGCTGTTCAGGCAGGCTCTATCTGAAGGCATACCAAGCGCATCCGTCCTGGCTGACCACCTGTTGGAACAGGCTTTACAGGCCGATAGTCTGCGCCCGGCCGACGACATGTCTGTTGTGGTGCTTACCCTACCTCTTACGCCCGAACCTGAACCGGGCCGTATCGTGCCCCAGATCCGCCGTCTGAGCATGGACTTCCCCGTATGAGGCAAATTACACGCCGCCGCTTTCTGGCTCTTGGTGCGGGGGCTATAGTGGCTCTCGGTTCCAATGGCCCTACCTGGGCCGCCGACATCGTTGCCAACGATACGAAACCCGACCCTATAGCAGCCATTTCTCTAGATGAAAAGATCGGCCAGATGCTCCTGGTCGGCTTTCGGGGCAACTATCTCGATAGTTCCAACCCCATAGTGGACGCTATTAGCAACCTGCATATAGGCGGCGTTATCCTATTCGATAACCCCGATCCTTCAATAGGCAACATTGGCTCGCCCGAGCAACTGCGGTCCCTCACCACCTCCTTGCAGGCCCTGGCCACGACGCGCCTCTTTGTCGCCCTCGACCAGGAAGGGGGCAACGTGGCGCGGCTCAATCCCCGCAACGGCTTCCCATTCCTGCCGTCCCAGCAATACCTGGGAGGCCTCGGCGATACATCCCTCACGCGTTCGTATGCCGACGCCACCGCGTCGACCCTGCGCGAACATGGCATCAACCTCAACCTCGCGCCCGTGGTGGACCTCAACGTCAATCCCAGTAACCCGGTGATCGGCGCGCTGGGGCGCAGCTTTTCTGCAGACCCTGAGGTGGTGGCCGACCAATCATTTGAGGTGATCGCCGCCCACCTGCAACGCCGTATTTTCTGTGCCCTTAAGCACTTCCCCGGCCACGGCAGTTCGCAGACCGACTCGCACCTGGGCTTCGTGGACGTAACCAACACATGGTCGCCCATCGAGCTTGAGCCGTACCGCAGGATAATAGGCTGGGGCATGCGCATGGCGATCATGACTGCTCACATCTTCAATGCCAACCTCGACCCCGACCTGCCCGCTACTCTTTCCCGCCGCACCATAACAGGCCTGCTGCGCGAGCAATTGCGCTTCGACGGCGTGATCATCACCGACGATATGCAAATGCAAGCCATCACTGACTTCTACCCCTTTGAGCAGGCGGTCGGTCTGACCGTGAAAGCGGGAGTTGACATAATAAACATAGGAAATAACCTGCTATATGGGCCGGATACGGCGGCCCGGGCAGTCGCCGCCATACGCGGCCTGGTAGAGCGTGGAGAGATCCCACCTGAGCGCATAGACCAATCTTACAGCCGTATCATGCGCCTCAAAGCGCTTTTTTAGTGCTGAGCGCTGAGTTCTGAGTTGGGGTAGTAGTGATGTGTCATAGACTATGTATGATGTACGCGACCTGGTGAAGAATTATCCATAGCAAGGAGTCTTATGTGACAGAGTATACCCCCGTACCCGAAACTCTTGATTTCAAGATAGGCCAGATGCTGATGATTGGCTTCGAGGGTGCCGAGGTGCGCGCAGGTACACCTGCGGGCGATGCCCTGATCGATGCGATCAGCAACCTGCACGTGGGCGGCGTCATCGTCTTCGACAGCGAAAACCCCTCGGCAGGAAACATCCGCTCGCCTGAGCAGCTTAAGGCCCTGTCCGCATCGCTTCAGCGCCTGGCCGCCGTTCCACTCTTGATCGCGATAGACCAGGAGGGCGGCAACGTGGCGCGCCTCGGCCCGCACAACGGCTTCCCGGCTACTCCCTCCCAGCAACACCTGGGCGACCTCAACGACCTTGCCGTTACTCGCAGCACCGCCGAGGCTACGGCCAACACCCTGCGTGAGTACGGCGTCAACCTTAACTTCGCGCCAGTGGTAGACCTCAACGTCAATCCCACCAACCCCATAATCGGTTCGCTGGACCGTTGTTTTTCGGCTGACCCTGTGATAGTGGCCGAGCACGCCAGGGCTGTGGTCGAGGCGCATCTCGAACGGGGGGTGTTGTGCTCGCTCAAGCACTTTCCCGGCCACGGCAGCTCGCAGGCCGACTCGCACTTGGGCTTCGTTGATGTGAGCGATACATGGACCTCTACCGAGCTATACCCCTACAAGCAGTTCGTAGCATGGGGCATACCCCATATGATCATGACCGCGCACATCTTCAACTCACACCTTGACCCCGACCTCCCTGCCACCCTCTCACGTAAGACGCTCACCGACCTGTTGCGCGACGAACTGGGCTTTGACGGTGTGGTGATAACCGACGACGTGCTGATGCGCGCCATCTCGTCCTATTATTCGTTCGAGAATACGCTGGAGCTAACAATGCAGGCGGGCGTAGACATAATCATGATCTGCAACAGCCTCATTTACGGCCCCGGCACAATAGGTCGCGCCATCTCGATAATACGCGCTATGGTAGAGAGGGGCGAGATCTCGCCCGAGCGCATAGACCGATCGTACCAGCGGATTAAGCGTCTGAAAGCACTGGTAGCAGTGACCAGTGACCAGTGACCAGTGACCACAAAGAGAGCAGACCAAAGGAGTATTACACTTATCACTTATCCCTACTGGCCACCGGTCACTGGTCACTCCTACCAGGGCCTTCCGCGATAACGTATCCACCTGCCTCGCCGCCTTCCGGCCCCAACTCGATGATCCAGTCGGCGGCGTGGATCACGTCCACCTGGTGTTCGATGACCACGACCGTGTTGCCCCCGTCCACCAACCTCTGCAACAGGGCCAGGAGGTTGGCGACATCTGCGGGGTGAAGGCCGGTGGTCGGCTCGTCGAGCAGGTAAAGCGTGCGGCCCGTCGTGCGGCGCGCCAGTTCTTTTGCCAACTTGATACGCTGTGCTTCGCCTCCCGAAAGCGTATTGGCGGGCTGTCCCAGTTGCAGATACCCCATACCCACTTCTGACATGAGAGAAAGCCGCGCCGCTACCGCCGGCACGTCCACGAATACGGCTAGCGCCTCCTCAATAGTCATTTCGAGTATCGCGGCGATATCGTGGCCGCGATACTGAACGGCCAGCACCTCCGGCTTGAAGCGTCGTCCCTCGCAAACGGGACAACGCACCTCGATATCCGGCAGGAAGTGCATATTCACAATGAGCGTACCCGTGCCTTTGCAGCGTTCACAGCGCCCGCCTGGAGCATTGAACGAAAAGTGTCCGGGCGCCAGGTGACGGCGACTGGCCTCCGGCGTTTCGGCGAACACCTGGCGGATTGGGCTAAAGGCGTCTGTATAGGTGGCCGCGTTGGAACGAGATGAACGCGCTATAGACCCCTGATCTATCGAAATGATCTTATCAAGATGCTGCCAACCATCTATAGCATCGTGTTTACCGGGGGCTTCAGCCGCGCCGTTAAAGTGTTGCCGGGCAGCGCGGTCGAGGACGTCGAGCATCAAGGAAGACTTGCCTGAACCCGAGACTCCCGTAACCGCGGTCAATGTTCCAAGGGGTATACCAACCGTAACATCCTTCAGATTGTGCTCGCGTGCTCCACGAATGACCAGGTGTTGCCCATTGCCGGGTCGCCGGCGTGAGCCTGGTATGGCCACCCGACCCGACAGGTAACCACCCGTGCTTGAAGCTGGAAAGGCCGAGATTTCGCCGGGCGTACCCGCGGCCACGATCTGTCCACCGTGCCTGCCTGCACCCGGGCCAAAGTCGATCACATGATCCGCCGCACGGATCATATCCAGGTCGTGTTCAACTACCAGAACGGTGTTCCCCAGGTCGCGCAGCTGGCGCAACACGCCGATCAGTCGCCCTGTATCCCTTTGGTGTAGTCCTACCGTGGGTTCGTCGAGCACATACATCATGCCGGTCAGGTCGGAACCAAGCAACGCGGCTAGCTTGAGCCTCTGGGCCTCACCAGCCGACAGCGTGGGCGACGAACGCTCCATAGTCAAGTAGCCGGCTCCCACATCAATTAGACGGCGGATGCGCTCGCTCAGGTCTTCGATGATAGGCTGAATAATGTCCCGTTCCTCTACGGGCACCACTTCAGGCAGCCCCTCCACCCAGGTTCGCAAGGTCGTAAACGGTATCCCCGATACGTCGATAATATTCGAACCGGCAATCGTCACCCCGCGGCTTTCCGAACGCAGGCGACTGCCCTGACAATCGGGGCACGTTTGCATCAGCATGAGCTGTTCCAGCCGTTCGCGATAGTCGGCATCTTGCGCGCGTTCCTCATAACGGCGCATCAGGTTGGGGACTATGCCCTCGAATCGGCCCTGATTAACGTTTTGCGGTGGTTCAACGTGGGGATAGTGGCGGTGAAACTCCCGGCTGTGGACGCCATACAACAGGAGGTCACGCTGCTCTTGCGTGTATTCGCCTATGGGCGTGGCCGGTTCGAAAACGAACCCAAAGTGTTTGGCGGCCAATTTCAGCGTTTCGCTATGCCGTGTTATCTCGGGCGAAGACCAGCGGATGACGCCACCGCTCGAGATGCTGAGTGCCGGGTCGATCAGTAGAGACAGGTTAGCCGTGTACACCATGCCCAGGCCGGTGCAGGTAGGGCACGCGCCTTCGGGTTTGTTGAACGAGAAGTTGGCCATTCCCAGTTCAGGTACTCCGGCGCCACAGTATGGACAAGGGTAGGTCGCGATCTCTTCTCCGGTGTCGTCAGCGGTGTCATCATTCCACACCTCAACCCCGCCGAGATGATGGGATGGAGGCACGGCCCGAGCGCATACCGGGCAGGGCTGTATGCCAATCCGAGCGAACAGCACGCGGAGGTAAGTGAACACCTCCGTGGCGGTGCCCACTGTGGATCGTGGGCTGTGATTGGTCAAATGCTGGTCGATACTGATTGAAGGTGATAGACCTTCGATGCGCTCGACGCTCGGCTTCTGCTGGTACGTGACCATACCGGCCGATTCGAAATATTGACGCTGAGACTCCTTGCACAGGGTATCAAATGCAAGGGTGGATTTGCCTGAGCCGGAGAGTCCTGTGAACACCACCAGCTTGTTCTTGGGAATGCTCAGGGTGATGTTCTTCAGGTTGTGAAGGCGCGCACCTCTTATAGTGATAGTGTCTTGCATCAACTGGTCACCGGCCACCGGCCACCGGTCACTTTCTGTGATCTAGCTCTCGATTTTGGCTATGGCCTCGGTGGGCGATGCGCCGCCGTATACAACCGACATGATACCGGGGAGATATTTGTCCATGACGCCAACGTTATCGTAGACCATGCGCTTCATCAAAGCGAAGCTCAGTTCGACAGGCTCATTTGCCGGTGCGGGCGTACCGTTGGCACTGGAGGGCCCGGTGGCAGTGGTGTCGCCTGTAGCACCTGTAGCACCTGTGGTGCCGTTGGCTCCATTGGTGGCTGTGTTATCTGTGCTATCTGTGCTACCCACGGGCGCAGCCTCCTCAATGGACTTGTTGCCCTCCACATCGAGACTGGTCTTATAGCGGATTTCGCCGTCGTTATAGTCCATCTCGAAGTTGCCGACATAGAGGCCGTAATTAGCCCTGGTCAAGAAATCGGCCAGGATGGGCCTCTTCTCTTCGGGGGCCTTGATTGGGCAGTAGGAATAGAACAGCACTAACTGCTTTTCCTCGTCCACGCGGCCCAGGCAACCCCATCTACCGTTCTGGCCCTGGAAGTTCATGCTCATTGCGGTCTGCCCCTCGACCTGGGTGGCAGGCCAATCGTCCTTCTTGAAGAAGTTGGCCATCGCGTCGTAGATTTTCCCCATCGCTTATTCTCCTTATTTAATTTCGCCTTTACACTCAGGATCAAGCCCTCTATAGACAGGCATGCCGTTTTCAACTCTGTTTAGCGCCGCCATAACGAAGCGGTCGCTTTCTTTTGATTCAATATACACGATGAGAGGGTCAAGCGGAAAGAGAGGCTCTCGCTCCTCATCCCTCAGGGGGCGCCTGGTAAAATCGGGCAAAGTACCGGGTGGGTAAAGCAGGACAGTAGCCGTGTCCGCGAGATCGATAGGCGCGCTTATAGGTGGCATGGGCGTGGTGGCCTTGTTCCCCATCAGCAACCGGCGCTGTCCTGGCGCATACAAGACGTAATCCCGCAGAAAACCTGCGCCATCTATCGCAGAATGCAGGCCCGGCAATAGTGCGTTCGCCACGCGCTCGTCCAGATCTACCGCGCCCTCTAGCGCCTCGGGCGACGTTTTGTCGCGCCTGATGCGGTACTGGTCCACCAGTTCGAGCAGCAGGCGGGGCGGCACGAAAGTGCGCGGCCCGAAGTCGCCGTTGTATGACAGGTCTGCCACCATGATGCTCCGTAGCTCCTCATAGGCGGTGGTGAGGGCGGTAGCACCCTCGCGCAGATACCATTGGCTCAGCCCTTCCACGATCCCTTTGGGCGTGGCCTCCAATGCTCGTGCTGTCCAGCCCAACCATTGTCCCGGCAAAATGCGACGCAGGTTCCGAAGGCTGCGGTTGAGGGTGGGGTCGGCACTGATCTGCTCCAGCACCAATGCCTGTGTATATTGCGCAATCGCCAGCGCGCCCAGATAGTAGAGCAGGTCGTCCGCCAGCTCGATCACCCTGTCATGATGGTTGCGCCCCGGCGCAGCGCTATCGACGGCCCCAAGCGCACGTGCAATGTGTAGCGGCAGTAATGGTGTGGTAGCTTTATCCATGTCCTAATTTTAGCAATTGCCCAACTTTCTTGACAACCTCCCAACCCCCTTGCTACTATAACCAGAGTAATGGCACGGGAAGAGGGTAAGCATCTTATGTCGGAAGGCAATATAGTTGTAGTGGGCGTTTGCTCGGCCGGCAAATCCACCCTCGTTCGCTCCCTGCGCGAGCACGGCTATGCTGCCAGCGCCGTTTCACAGGAGCACTCCTACGTCCCCTATCTCTGGCAGCGCTCTAATCCCCGCTTCCTCGTCTACCTCGACGCCTCTCTGTCCACCATACGCGGCCGTGGTAGGCCGCGCTGGCCCAAGGATCTCCTTGATGTAGAACATGAGCGCCTCGCCCACGCCCGCGCTCACTGCGACCTTTATATCCTCACTGATGACCTCTCTCCAAACGATGTAGCCGAGCGTGTTATGAGCATAGTGGCGCACGGTTGGCCTTCTGAAGCCATAAGTGACGACGCTTGACGCAGGGTCTATTCCAGGCAAAGAACCAATGATTACCCAGGAGCACCATGCACCCACACAGCTTTGTCTCTGACGGCACGAACCTCACCCCAGTCGACCTCGTGCGGGTGGCCCGCTCCGGCATACCCCCTTCCAACCAACCAACCGTCACCGTCGAAATGTCCCCCGAAGCACAACAGCGCGTGCTCGCCTCTCGCTCCATCGTCGACGACATCGTTGCCCGCGGGGACCTCGTCTACGGCATCACCACCGGCTTCGGCGCCTTCAAGGACCGCGTAATCCCACTCGACCAACTCGCCCAGCTCCAAAAAAACCTCATCATGAGCCACTCTGCGGGCGTCGGCGACCCCCTGCCCGCCGAGGTCGTCCGCGCCACTATGCTGGCCCGCGCCCACACCCTCTCCCTCGGCTACTCCGGCATCTCCCTGCCTACCCTACAACTCATCTACGACATGCTCAACCATGCCATCCACCCGGTCATCCCCACACAGGGTTCCGTCGGTGCCAGCGGCGATCTTGCTCCTCTCGCCCACATGGCCCTCGCCATGCTCGGCCTCGGCCACGTCGAACATCACGGCCAAACCCGTCCCGCGGCTGAAGCCCTCGCCTCCTCTCAACTCACCCCGGTCACGCTTCTCCCCAAAGAAGGCCTCGCCCTCTCCAACGGCACCTCCCTCATGTCTGCCCTCCTCTCGCTCGCCCTCATCGACACCGTCACCCTCTCCGACACCGCCGACGTCGTCGCGGCCCTCTCCATCGAAGCCCTCCAGGCCGTCCCCGCCGCCCTCGACCCTCGCATCCACGCCGCTCGCCCCCACGCCGGCCAGTCCACCTCGGCTTCCAACCTCCGCGCCCTCACTCAAGGCAGCACCCTCTTGTGGCAACCTCAGGCCGCAGGCGGTGCCCCACCCTCCACTCGCGACCCGCTCACACTCAATAAAGTACAGGATCCCTATTCCCTCCGCTGCACCCCCCAGGTGCACGGCCCCGTCCGCGACGCCTCGGCCTACGTCGATAACGTCCTCTCCATAGAACTCAACTCGGCCAACGACAACCCCCTCATCTTCCCAGGGGATAGGGACGAGGGATCAGGGGTTAGCAGCATAGGTTCCTCCCTAATCCCTAACCCCTCGCCCCTATCCCCTTCCTACGCCGTCCTCTCCGGCGGCAACTTCCACGGCGCGCCCCTCTCCCTTGCCGCCGACTTCCTCGCCACCGCCGTCTGCTCTCTCGCCAACATCAGCGAACGCCGCCAGGCCCTACTCCTGGACACCAAAGCCAACAACGGCCTCCTCCCGCCCTTCCTCACCCCCAACGGCGGCCTCAATTCCGGCTTCATGATCGCCCAGTACACCTCTGCCTCCCTCGCCTCTGAAAACAAATCCTTGGCCCACCCCGCCTCCGTCGACACCATCCCCACCTCGGCCAACACCGAAGATCACGTCTCGATGGGCCCCATCGCCGCCCGCCACGCCCGCGCCATCGCCGCCAACACCGCCCGCGTCCTTGCCATCGAGGTTCTCCTCGCCGCCCAGGCCATCGACCTCCGCCTTCAGGCCCACTCCCACTCCCACTCTCACGCCCGCCTCGGACATGGCTCCCAGGCCGCCTACGACCTCATTCGCGCCCACATCCCCTTCCTCGCCATCGACGCCCCCATCTACCCCTACATCGCCGCCGCTGAGTCGCTCGTCCTCTCCGGCCAGTTCGCCGCCATCCTTACGGCCACAGACGCTAGCTTGTAGATCGTACCTCACTTTCCCATGCAGGGACGTAAATTATCACTTTTCAATCAAAACCTCTAGGCAACGTCATCTTCTTCCTGTATAATCCTCACCTAAACGCGATACGCTATGCCTGAAGATGTATGACGTATGACTTGCGCTCTACGACTTTCGGTCTTATACTCCTAAGAGGTTGCTAATATGGCTTCTAGGGCCTCGCTTTGCTCGTTGCTGCTTTTCTCCCTCCTTCTCCTCGGCATCACCGCAAGCGCCTCCTCGCAAGCCACTGTTACCATTGCCGCAAGCGACTCCCAATCTCCCCTCTGGGACCCCGCCTGCTATAGTACCTACCCTCAACTCGAAACCTCCCTGCAGGACACCGCCGCCCAGTACCCGCAAATCGCCACCCTCCTTGATGCGGGCCTCAGCTGGGAAGGCACACGCCACCTGTGGGCGCTCAAACTCGGCTCAGCCCGCCTCCCCGGCCCCAAACCCACCCTCCTTCTCCTGGGCGGCCAGCATCCGCGCGACATCGCGACTTCGCAGATCCTCCTCCGCTACATCTCCTACCTCACCCAAACTTACGGCACCGACCCCGACACCACCTGGCTCCTCGACAACCGCACCATCCTCATCCTGCCCGAAGCCAACCCCGACGGCTACTACCAGGTCTACGCACAGGGCCTCAACCAGTACAAGAACCGCGACAACACCGCCTGCACCGGCTCCGTCAATCGCGGCGTCGACCTCAACCGGAACTACCCCTATCACTGGAATACCGTTGGCACCTCGTCCCTCCCCTGCGACCTCTCATACCCCGGCCCATCCGCGCTCTCCGAGCCTGAAAGCGCAGGCATCCTATCACTGCTCACCGCCAACAACACCAACCTCCTCCTCAACCTCCAGGCGCCTGGCCCGCGCATCCTCTACCCCTACGGCTACACCCCAACCCCACCCGCCGATGCCCCGGCCCTCTTTGCCCTCGGTTGGGCAATCGCCCGGCTCAACGGCACCCCCTTCGCGAACGTCCAAACCCACAACGCCCTCGCCCCCATCAGCGGCATCATCGACGACACCGCCTA
>DATINP010000207.1:0-25702 GCA_035474135.1 Chloroflexia bacterium
GTTCAATATGGCGGTGGAGTCTGCCCTAAATGTTCACCGAATCTGTTGGCTTGACAACCTTCAAAGCTTACGCTAGAATAACTACAGAGGATTATAATCTATTAGAGTTTAATATCCATGCCTTCAATGAAACTCACTTCCAAACCAGCCGTACTACAGCCCAACGCCGTTGTGGCGGTAGATGTTGTGCTGTTCACGGTGCGTGAGGCCGAGCGCGTGGAGGACAGGTGGCAGGTGTTGCTCGTGCAAACCGAGGACCCGGCCAGGGCGGGCAAGTGGGCTTTACCCGGGGTGTTGGTGCATGTGGGCGAAACCTTTGATGCCGCAGCCCGCCGTGCCCTGCACGATAAGGCCGGGCTTGACGCACACGATTGGTATCTTGACCAACTTGGCACCTTCGGTGATCCAGGGCGTGATACGCGCGGGCGCGTGGTCTCCGTCGCTCATGTGGCTCTGGTGCGGAGCGACGACCTCCTGCTTGTACCGGGAGGGGGCGTGCTGCGAGCCGAATGGTGGCCGGTGCGCAATGTACAGGCACACCACCTGGCGTTCGACCACGGCGCGATCCTGCGCGTGGGGATGGAGCGCATACGCAGCAAGCTGCGCTATTCGTGGGTGGCCTTCCAGCTTTTGCCTGCAGAATTCACCCTGCCTGAACTGCGCTTTGTATACGCCGCCATCCTCGACCCCGATATATTGCGCCTCAACACCAGCAACTTCAAGAAGGCTTTTTCTGCGCTTTTTGCCTCGGGAGCGCTGGAGCCGGTGGGCAAGCGTGCCGGTCGCGGCCGCGTAGGTCGCCCAGGCGACCTCTATCGCTTCTCGGGTTTGCTTGCAGGCACATGGGCGCGCGAATTGCCCTGGCAGGGAACGAGCGCGTAGTACGAGGATGGACGATGGACCACCGGCGACGAAAGACTTATAACGACTGATCACTGGTCACTTACCACTAAAGGATAAAGACGATGTTTTACGGCGAAGGCGGAATAGCAGATACCGACGAAAGCAGGCTGATCGTGATCGGGTCGGGCGTGGCCGGGCTGGCCGCAGCGCTCGCGGGGGCCGAGAGGCGCGTGCCGGTACTGCTCGTTACGGCGGGCGAGCCGGTGGCCGGGTCGAGTTGGTGGGCACAGGGAGGTATCGCCGCCGCGGTGGGCGACGACGATAGCTCAGACCTCCACTACCAGGATACTCTGGCCGTGGGAGTGGGCCTGAACGACTGCGAGGCCGTCCACGTGCTGACCGAAGAGGGGCGCAGGCTGGTGCAGGGTCTGCTGGATACCGGGGTGCCTTTCGACGGTAACGACGACGCGCCCGAACTTGGACTCGAAGCGGGACATAGCAAACGGCGCATATTGCACGCGGGGGGCGGAGCCACCGGCGCGGTGCTTTCCGACGCTCTGCTCGACCGCGCTCTCCAGCACAGGCGTGTCTCCCTCCTGACGAATACTCCTGTTGACCGTCTGCTCGTAGAGAACGGGCGCGTGGTGGGTGTAGGAAGCCGCGACAAGGAATACAGGGGCAAGGGCGTTATCCTGGGCACAGGGGGCTACGCGGGCCTGTGGGGTCGCTCGACCAACCCGCGAGGCAACAGGGGTATTGGGCTTGTACTGGCCTGGCAAGCAGGTGCACAGTTGGCCGACCTCGAGTTCGTGCAGTTCCACCCCACCGCGCTCAACTTGCCGGGCGCGCCTGCCTATCTGCTTACCGAAGCCTTGCGCGGCGATGGAGCTTTGCTGGTTGACGACCATGGCAATCAGGTGGTGAACCCCCTTCTACCGCGTGACGTGGTGGCCCGCGCGCTCGCCAGCCACCTGAAGAGTGTGGGTCCTGTTTACCTGACCCTGCGCCATCTCGACCCGTCGGTGAAAGAAAGCTTTCGCAGTATTACGGAAGGATTGGCGAAGTACGGGATAGACCTTGCACGCGATCTTATCCCGGTGGCCCCCGCCGCGCACTATTGCATGGGCGGTATACGCACCGACGTCGATGGTCGCTCCACCCTGCCAGGCCTGTATGCGGCGGGTGAGGTGTCCTGCACAGGGGTGCAGGGGGCGAACCGCCTTGCGTCCAATTCGCTCTTAGAGTGCCTGGTTTTCGGCAGACGTGCAGCCCTCGCCGCGATCCACGACGAGCCGGAAGCGCGAGCCGAGTGGCCCCTGGTTGCACTACCGGCGACAGATGGCGGCCTACAGATGGCCGAAAATCGGGGTTACTCATGGCTTATTACCGACGGTGATGGTCGCCCGGAGCATATAATGGAAGCCCAACTGGGCGAACGCCTCGACGAAGGATTGGGCGTCGAGCGCACGGCCACCGAGCTAGAAACGTTGATAGGCGACCTGCCCGACCCCCACACTGCCGGCAACGACACGCCCACCGGCCAACTGGTGGTTGCGCTGGCAGCCCGTTCCGCGCTCATACGCACAGAAAGCCGTGGCGCGCACTACAGGAGCGATTACCCTGAGACGAAGCCCGTGTGGCGTGGTCGTATTACGTGGCTGCGTGGAGCAGAGCCACAGTTCGAGGAGGTCCCTCTTTGCAAGTAAGAAGCGAAAATCCGGTCGCCGAGTTTGGATATAACTGGGCTGTAGAGGCCATAATTAAGCTGGCTTTGGACGAAGACATCGGGCGTGGCGATATTACCACCGAGTCGACTGTGCCGGCCGAGAACGAGGCCACCGCGGTCATTTTGCAGAAAGCGCCCGGCGTGCTGTGCGGCATGCCCGTTGCGCGCGCGGTGTTCGCCATCCTCGACCCGCGAGTAACGGTTGAGGTAATGGCCGCAGAAGGCTCCTTGGGCGACCGGCGCGAAGTGGCGCGTATCATAGGCCCGGCACGCGCCATACTAACGGGCGAGCGCACGGCCCTCAACTTCCTGCAAAGGCTATCGGGCGTAGCGACGATGAGCCACAGGGCGGCAGAACTGGTGAAAGGCACACGAGCGGTCGTACTGGACACGCGCAAGACCACGCCCGGCCAGCGTGCCCTTGAGAAGTACGCAGTACGTGTGGGCGGCAGTCGCAACCACCGCGCAGGATTGGACGACGCTGTGATGATTAAGGATAATCATATCAGGGCGGCAGGCGGCATACAGGCCGCAGTTGACAGCGCCAGAAAGCGCGTTGGCCCGGCCCAGAAGATCGAAGTTGAAGTAAGTAATCGTGCCGAACTGGACGAAGCCCTGGCCGCCGGGGTGGAGCTAATAATGCTGGACAACCACACCGTAGAGGCAATGCACGAGGCCGTGCAATATGTGGCGGGCAGGGCCAAACTCGAGGCAAGTGGCGGCATCACACTGGATAATCTCGCCGAGGTGGCCCGTACAGGGGTGGACTATATCTCGCTTGGCGCATTGACCCACTCGGCAGGCTCACTTGATTTTTCTCTGGAGATAACACTATGACTACCCCGACAACCCAAACCCACAAGCCCTTGCATCCCATGCTAACGCGTTTCGTGCAGCAAGATCCCGAAGAGGTCGAGCGATTGCAGGCAGAGGTGCGCGTGCTTGCCAAAGAGCGCAACGCCGTGATCATGGCCCACAACTACCAGGTGCCCGAAGTACAGGACGTAGCGGACTTCGTTGGCGACTCTCTAGGTCTTGCTATAGAGGCCACCAAAACGACCGCGCCCGTCATCGTGCTGTGCGGTGTCTACTTCATGGCTGAAACCGCCAAGTTGCTAAACCCCACACGCATCGTGATGATCCCGGACGAAACGGCAGGCTGTTCGCTGGCCGACTCGATCAATATTGAGCAGTTGCGTGAGTGGAAGGCCCAGCACCCCGGCGCGGTGGTGGTTAGCTACGTCAATACGACCGCCGATGTGAAATCCGAGACCGATATCTGCGTAACGAGCGGCAACGCTCAGGCGATCATCAACTCGATCCCCGCCGACAAGACGATCCTGTTTCTGCCCGATATGTACCTGGGGCAATGGTTGAAGAAGTCGCTGGGGCGTGAGAATATGGAGATCTGGGCGGGCGAATGCCACGTCCACGCGGGCATACGCACGGGCGAGATCCTGGAGATGATGGCCCAGTTCCCAGATGCCGACCTGCTGATTCACCCTGAATGTGGGTGCACAAGTCGCTTCGTGTGGGCCAAAGAGTCGGGCAACCTGCCAACTGAGAACACCTTCGTGCTGTCCACCGAGGGCATGATCAAACACGCACATAACGCCCCCACCAAAACCCACCTGGTGGCGACCGAGGCAGGCATTCTACACCGCCTCCAGAAAGAGAACCCCCAGGGGACTTTCCTGTCGGCAGACAGGTCGGCAGTGTGCCGCTATATGAAGCAAATCACGATTGAGAAGCTTCGCGACTGCCTGCGCGACATGAAGCCACAGGTAGAAATCGATCCCGAAATAGCCGAAAAAGCTCGCCTGTCCATAGAGCGCATGCTTGCGGTGCCCGGGAATACGAAGAAGGATTAGGCTGGTAAGTGATATGTGTCTCGCATCAACACGTATCACTTACCAGCATCACTCGCACACTGTGGAAAGAAGGTTATAGACACGATCTTTGAGGTTTGGCCGCGAGTGGCATTATTGGTAGGGCGGAAATAGGGAAGATTATCTGCACCGCACGGTTCGCCTGTTCCGCCGCATGGATAGCCTGCCATCACTTCGCGTGTGGCAAGACGTTGGATGAAGTCGTAGAAAGTGGAACCCGGCAGCACGTCCTCGAATCTTTGACTGCCCGGCGGATCATTGAAGCCAGCCGCGTTAGAGACAATCTTGGAGATTTGGCCTCTGCTGGCGGTGCCGCCGGGGCGGAAGTAAGGGAGGTTGTCCGGGCTACATGGTTCACCCACGCCGCCACAGGCATAGCCTGCAATAAAGCCGCGATCGCTCAGCCGCCAGATGAAATCGTAGAAAGTCGAGCCTGGCAGTACATCTTCATATTGCTGTGCGCCCGCCGGATCATTGAAGCCAGCCGCGTTAGAGACAATCTTCGCTAACTGCCCTCTGGTGAGGGGGTTATTGGGACGGAAAGTGCCGTCAGAATAGCCGTCAATTATGCCCTGGCACGCCAGACAGAGTACGTAGGGATAGAAGGTACTGCCAGGCATTATATCGGTGAAGAGCGTTGGAAAGTGTTCGGTCAAGACACGTTGAGCATAATCGGTCTTATAAGTTCCCACAGCCCAAACGTCATTCACATCAACAAAGGCAATGCTCCTAAGTTCATTGTCGTTGTTGCCAACATTCTCGGTGCTCTGAATTGTCCAGTTTTGGTAGTCGTAATAGAGTGCGATAGTTCGCTTCTTGCCAGTAGAATCTGTGTAGCTACCCGCGACCCATACACCGTTGGCATTTGCGATTATGCCCGAAAAGGTAGTTGAAGTTGCGTCCGGCGGGAGGATACTTGATAGGTCCGCTGTCTGCCACGACGTGCCATCGAAGTGTGATATTGAGTCCCCTGAAACCCACACATCCGTGCCTGATATTGCCGACACGGACATGAGTTCAGACCCGTATAGCGGTGCGGTTACACGAAGCCAATTTACGCCGTCCCAGTGTACAACAAGAGGTCTATTGTAGGGTTGCTGGATGCCAACAGCCCATATATCGTTCGTGGATACTGCGCTGATGCTATCTAGTAAGCCTGGGTCGCCAGCCACACCGTAGTCGGTCCACTGTGCGCCATCCCAATGTAGAATTTCGGGTGCTTGTGCAGAGTATATGCCCTTGAAACCAACCGCCCATACATTATCGGGAGCCAGGGACGTGACACCACGTAGTTCAGTAGTGTCAGGAATTGTGGGAATCGGCACGATAGACCATTGAGTGCCATCCCAATGTTCAGCCAGATCATGAGACCTGGTATCGGTCGCGTAGCCCACCGCCCATACGTCGTTGGAAGAGAGAGCAAACACGGATCGTAGTGCGCTTTCATATGGTGGGTTAGGCGAGGGGATTGTTGACCAATTCGTGCCATCCCAATGCTGAATCAGGGTTCGCAAAACCGTATCCTGTGTGTATCTTGCCCTGTCATAACTTCCGACAGCCCAGATGTCGTCGGCTGCAACTGCCGCTACGCCATTGAGGATATTACTGCTTTCACCAGTGAGTGTATCCGGTGCTTCGGTCCACCCGCCGGTGTAGTGTTCCAGCCAGGGTATGCCGAGATCCCCGCCGGTCCAAATACTGCCGGGGTTGATACTAACGATTGCGCGCATACTGCCCGCGGGAGTATCGCTCATGCGGTTCCACCGGGTGCCATCCCAGTGCAGAACCAGCGAGCCTACCTGTATGCAATAAGTGTAATCGGAACACCCGGCATCACCCACCGCCCATAGGTCGGTAGAGGATGTACCTTCGATTCCGAACAGCCTGGACGACTCGTTTAGTGGAAGTGGAACGACCTGCCATGATCTACCATCCCAATGTAACGCAAGCGGCGTATTGTATCCTATGTAGTTAAAATCTTCAGAATAACCAACTATCCATGCATCATCGGCTGACACCGCTTTAATATCCGTCAGGTTTAGGTGGTAAAGACCGAGATTAGGTATGTTTGTAGTAGTCCAATTCGTGCCATCCCAATGGCTGGCATTCTTTGTGTAAGGCGAGTCCCCAGAGCTTCCGAGCGTCCATATATTGTTGGGCGCGGTGGCTGATACGTCCTCTATGACGGGGCCACAGCCACAACCTACTTCCGTCCATTGGGTACCGTCCCAGTGCGTAACATAGGGGAACGTTACAGGATTACCGTCCTCCGTTGACAACCAATATGCGTAGCCGAAGGCCCAGACATTTGTGGGGGAAAAAGCTTTTATACCCTTGATGGGATTCTGGGCGAGATAGTACCACTGATTAAATTGTGGAGTAGGCATTACCGTTGCGGTCCAACCACTGCCGTCCCAATGAAATGCAGAGCGTGATGTATCATTGATCCATACGCTATTTGGGGCATCCGCCGAAATATTGTCGATGCTGTGGTTAAATAGTATGGGAGTGTCAAACTGGGACCATGTACTACCGTCCCAATGCATGACAATGCCGCTTGTATCCACGAGGCTTCCCGGCGAGTAGTAGCCTACGCCCCAAATATCGCTTTCGGATATGATTTCCAGGGCATTGATCGTACCCTGCCCTCGACCAAGATTGTTGCCGGGTATTACTTTCCAGGAGTTATCGCATGATGGGGGAGTGGCTATGGGCTTATTAGGCTTTTCAGAGGCAACAACAGTGCCTGTTGCTGGGAAGCCCTGTGCAAGCGCAGAGCCGGACAGGAGGAACAGTGCCAGGAGGACGATGCCAAGTTGGAAGACAAAGCGCCCAATATAGAGTTTCAGTTGGTCTCTTATCATAGCAATTTCTCCTGGACGGCATGCAAGTAGATAAAAAATGTATTCACTTGTCGAGTTTCCCCAGCAAAGTATAAACAGAATCTAGTTCGTGTGCAAGCAAGAGCCTGCGCACAGAGCCCATACTTACCAGGACTGATTTTCGGGTCTGTATCCGTTTTGAGCTACAGCAATATTGGCTGCAACATGCTTTTGACGTCGCAGTTTCACAGATCTTCAGGCAAGATGCTGGAGTCTATCGCGCTACTTCAATGTGGTGGTCTCATGCCGCCATCGCTCTTTATACACCCCTGGTAGCCCGCATCTCCTTCGCGGGCGTTCTGTCACCGCTTGACGAGATCATGCGCGGCCCGTCGAGGATCGCTATCTCGAAACCAAGATCGCCATAGAGGGCGAGAATGCGCGAAGTCGCCTGGTTAGATGCAACAACGGGTCCGGACAATCCAGCCAACCAGTGGGCCAGCCGCACCTGGTCGGCCCATGCAAAGCCTCCCGCGCTGTACTGGGTGAACTCTACGTCGTAGGGCGGGTCGGCGTAGACGAAATCGTCGAGTCCCAGCGCCATATCCATAAAGCCGCCGCAGCGCAATTCCCAACTTGCCAGTATCGGCGCATAGTGTGTGAAATCGCGTGTGTAGTTGATAGTGCGGTATTTGCCGAAGGGCACATTGAACTTGCCCTGCCTGTTAAAGCGGCACAGGCCATTGAATCCCGTTCTGTTCAAATAGTAAAATAGCGATGCGGCCTCTTTGCTTTCATCCTCGCCCTGCTCGACAAGCAGATTGAAGCGCTCCCGTTGCCTGTAAAATAGCTCGCGATCATATGCCATCTCTATATCCGGCACCAGGCCACGCTTGAGCCAACTGTAGAAGTTGATCAGGTGCGGATTGGTGTCATTCAGCAAGGCGCGCGTTGGTCGCAGGCCCAGCGCCACGGCCATGCCCCCCACGAAAGGTTCCACCAGCCTCATGCTTTCGTGCTGTCGCCAGATCGGCTCAATATGCGGCACAAGCCAGCGTTTGCCTCCCGCCCATTTCAGCGGAGGGGATATACGAGCAGTTTTGGATGCAATATTGGGCTGTGCTAACATAGTCTGTCGCATGGCCTCACAAGCTGGTTGCCCTCAGGATAGGGTCAGTATAGCATCTTCGAGACGCTGAGCGAATTGGAGAGACGTTTGCGTGCCTCGCGAACCGGCAACCCACCTACGGGGTATAATAGGTGCTACCAATATTTCGCAACTACGCCCACTCGCTCGATGACTTGCGATCTAAGAGCTACGATCTATGACTCAGCATCCTCGGAGGACACCTATATGAGATCACGACCCACTGTCGCCTTCTTACTGACCTTGATGACCCTGCTGGCCCTGGCCCTCACCCTGCCTGCTTTCGCGTCTGCGCCACAAAGCCCTCTCGCTTCATCATCACTGTCCGGTATTCCACGAGACGAAGCACTGCCTGCGGACGTACACATTGAGACCGTGTTGGAAGGCATGCACATGCCGATTGCTATGGCATTCGACCCCGCAGGTCGACTCTTCTACACAGAGAAGGACGGCAACGTGCGCTTGTTCGCCAATGGCGTTCTACAGCCCGACCCTGTTATCACCTTCAAGGTGAATAGCGCAGGCGAGCGCGGCTTGCTAGGCATCGCCCTCGACCCGGATTTTGCTTCCAACCACTTCATCTATGTCTATCACACCTGCGATCAGGACGGCGGGTGCCCGGCTTTGCAAAACCAGGTGGTCAGGTTTACCGAGAACAACGGCACAGGCTCAGACCCCATCACGATCTTCACATCGCCTCAGGATGCGCCCAACCACAATGGTGGCAATATCCACTTTGGCCCCGACAAGATGCTTTATATCAGCATCGGTGAGAACGCCGACCCCCCCAACTCGCAGGACCTCACCGCTACCCAGGGTAAGATGCACCGCATCCGCCCCGACGGTTCTATCCCCGACGATAATCCCACGTTCAATGTGCCAGGCGCGCTCCCATCGGTGTATGCATATGGACTGCGCAACAGCTTCGACTTTGCGTTCGACCCTGTCGTGCCCGGACGCATATTTGCCAGCGAGAACGGCCCCGGCTGCGATGACGAGATGAACCGCATCGAGGCAGGAAACAACTACGGCTGGCGGCCGGATTACCCTTGCGAGGACAACGCCGAAGCCGGCCCCGACCCCACTTACAACTCTATCAACCCCCTATGGTATATCAGGAGCGCCGATTGCTGCGTGGCTCCCACGGGTATCACCGTCTATACAGGCAACTCGATACCCGAATGGCACAACCAGATCTTTATGGCCGTGTACAACTCGGGCCAGCTTTATCGCTTTGTGCCCAATGAGGACCGTACCCTCGTTACTTCCGTAACGTCCCTGCACGGTGTGACCGCCAACCTGGACGTGGAAACCGGGCCTGATGGTGCGCTCTGGTATATGGATGGTGGTGGAGACAATGACGGCGTGCTCCGGCGTCTGGTGGGCACAGGTTCCGCACAGCCCACACCTGTCCCTACGACTGCGCCCGTGTCTACTCCGGTGCCTGCCCACACAATACCGGGCACGGGAAGTGTCACATTCCCCGAAACTGGCCAGACAGTGAGCGGCATCTTCCTCGACTACTGGAATCAACATGGAGGGCTAGCTCAACAGGGTTTCCCGATCTCCAAAGTGTTCACCGAGACGAGCGACCTCGACGGCAAACCCTATCTGGTGCAGTACTTCGAGCGCTCGGTGTTCGAGTATCACCCCGAGCAAACCGACCCTCAATATCAGGTGCTACTGTCCCAACTAGGTACTTTCCGTTACAGCCAGAAGTACCCGGACGGCGCGCCCGACCAACAGCCAAACACCTCGGACGGCTCGGTCCTGTTCGCTGAAACAGGCCACACGGTGGGCGGCAGGTTCCTGCAATACTGGCAAGAGCACGGCGGCCTGGCCCAGCAGGGCTATCCCATCTCGGACGAGTTCACCGAAGTATCCGACCTCAACGGCCAGCCCTACCTCGTACAGTACTTCGAGCGGGCGGTGTTCGAGTTCCACCCCGAGAACGCAGGCTCAGCATACGACGTGCTGCTGTCGCAACTCGGTACATTCCGCTATAAGGAGAAGTATCCCACCGGCGGCCAATAAGGCGCGTCCTGAAACCTTCTTTCGCTCACCCTGGTATACTATTAAGGCAGTGTAAGTGCCTGCCTCACAGGATTGCTGGGGCACTACCATGCCAGGGCGGAACTGTCCTGCTTACCACCCACAAATACCTCTTTTGGGATTACACTAAACAGGAAGTCAGCGAAAGAAGGGGAAACGTTGGTAATTACTTCAGCTACAAAAGGCTTCGGCGTGCCCGTGGCTCGGCACCCGCTCATGCCTGGTGCCGAGCCGTTTATCTACGAGGCGGGCGAAGTTGGGTGCCTGTTCGTGCATGGGTTCACCTCGTCGGCGCACGAGATGCGTGAGGCCGCCCGCTATCTGGCCGACAGAGGTATCACCGCCGGCGCGTGCCTGCTGGCGGGGCACGGCACCGCGCCCGAAGACCTCCAGGGCACGACCTGGCTCGACTGGTATGCCTCCGTCAGCGATGCACTTGACATAATGTTGAGTAAGTGCAAGCGGGTCTACCTGGCGGGCTTGTCGTTGGGTGGGGCGCTTGCGCTCTATGCGGCTTCGCAGCGCGGGGACGACCTGGCGGGTATTATCGTGATGTCGGCTCCCGTCTATTTGCCGTCGGGGGTGGCATCGCTTTTGCGCGGCATCCAGAAGCCCCTCCCTTTCATCACCAAGCCCTACCGCGACATAGAGGACCCCATAGCGAGCCACAACCACGTGGGATACATGCGCTCGCCCTTGGACGCGACAGCCTCGCTCGTCGATTTTCTATCGCAGGTGCGGGTGGGCCTGCCCGGCATAGAATTGCCCTCGCTTGTGATCTACTCGCGCCACGACCATGTCGTGCCCAGCGTTAGTTCACACCACATCTATTCGCAGCTCGGCTCCCACGACAAAACGATGCTTGCCCTGCACCGGGGTTACCACATAGTAACCGTAGACTATGATAAGCAAAAGGTCTTTGCCGCGATCCACGAATTCATCTCTGATGATTTTTAATTTTGAATTCTTAATTAATTCGCGTTGCGCAGGCCTGCCGCAGGATAAACATAAGCGGAAGACTACGACCAAAGTGGGCATTGTCATTCTGAGCGTAGCGAAGAATCTAAAAAAGCAAGTATGAGTACGAAATCCACATCTTTAGATTCTTCGATACGCTCAGAATGACAAGGTAGAGATGGCGCTCTGGTCTCGAACATGAGTGGTAAGTGTGGCGTTTGTCTGTCCTGCATAAGGTGAGTTAAGAACTAAGAGTGAGGACCAGACGTTGTTTGGATGTAACAATAGAGTTGGTTAGTGGACGATCTTAATTGAGAATTAAGAATTCAAAATTAAGAATTCCCACAGGGGGTATGATGCTAAAGGGTGTGCTTTTCGATTTGGGACATACTTTGCAAGAGTTCAAGAGCGACGATTGGCCGGGCATACGACGTGTGATGAACAAGGCCCTGTATGATTACATCGCGGCGCGGGGTGCGGGCGATAAATTGCCGCCTCTGGACGAATTCCTCGAAGACCTGGAAGAGCGCAGCCAGGCGGTCTGGGACGAGGGGCGCACGACGGGTCGGGGCCGCTCGCTCTTGTCCGTATTGCCCGAATTGTTTGCACAGCACGGCATTACCGGGCTGACCCCCGAAGATTGCCTTGCTCCCTGGTACGACCAACGCGCTACAGGCTGGATATATATCCGGCCAGATGTGAAGCCCACGCTCGAACATCTTCGGGCGCAAGGCTTGAAGTTGGGTATCGTATCGAACACGGCCTGGCCCGCAGCAGCCCACGACTCTGACCTCGCCCACTTCGGCATCATAGACCTCTTCGAGTGCCGCATTTATTCGTGCGATTTCGGTTGGGAGAAGCCCGACCCGCGCATCTTCCACGCCGCGCTCGATTGCCTGGGCCTGCGCCCCGAAGAAACAGCTTTCGTGGGCGATTTCCTGCAGTATGATGTGGCAGGCGCGCACACTGTGGGCATGAAAGGCATCTGGAAGCGCGTCCCCGGCAGGCCCGACGAAGCAGACGACCACACGATCAAGCCCGACGGTGTGATAACAGGCCTGGGAGAATTGCCCGCTGTGCTGGAAAAACTCTATAATGAATAGAGATGCTAAAGATCCCACGCGAAACCTGCATAGACCTTGACCAGTCGCTCGGTAGAGAGTGGCTGGTTACCAACGGGTTGGGCGGGTATGCCTCGGGCACTGTGGCGGGGGTGAATACGCGTCGCTATCACGGCTATCTGGTCGCCGCCTTGCGCCCTCCCGTCGAGCGCACCGTCCTCCTCAACAATATTGACGAAGAACTAACCGTAGGCGACCGTACCTATTATCTGGGTGCGAACGAGTATCGTGACGGCAAGATCCACCCCGGAGGCTTCGTCCACATCGAGGAGTTCCGCCTCGACGCCAATCTCCCCACCACTGTGTTCCGGCTGGGCGATGTGACCATGCACAAGACCGTCTGGATGGAGCACAAGCACAATACCTCTTATGTGCGCTATTCCTACGTCGAGGGCGATGCGCCTGTTCGCCTTGTCCTGCACCCCATGTGCAACTATCGCGACTACCACAGCACCACCCTGGGTGACTTCGACTGGAACTTCGGGGTCGAGCCTCTACAAGGCGGCTGTCGCGTGTTGGCCCGCGAGGACGCGCAGCCCTTCTGGCTCACTACGTCCCCCGCGGCGGATTTCACCCAGACAGGGGTCTGGTATTGGAACTTCGTCTACAGGTGCGATGTCGAGCGCGGTTACGATGAGCGCGACGACCTTTACCTGCCGGGCATTTTGCGCGCTGATCTCCAACCGGGCGAAAGCATTACCCTCGTTGCCTCTACAGAAGATCCATCCGCTACCGAGAACCTGCTCGCGGGTGCTCTCGAGCGCGAGCAGGCTCGCCAGTACAAATTGGTCAAAGCGGCGGGAATAAAGGAAGTTGCGGGCCAAAGCTCACAGTCTGACGATCCATACGTGTCTCATGCAGCCTTCACCGCTCAACTGGTGCGCGCAGCCGACGCCTTCATGGTCAGTCGCGAGCTAACACGCGATGGAGCGATGCAGCAAGTGCCAAGCGTGATCGCGGGTTACCACTGGTTTACCGACTGGGGACGCGACACGATGATTTCGCTGCCGGGTCTTTCTCTGCCCACGAACAGGGCTCGCGAAGCCAACAAGACTCTCCGCACCTTCTCTTACTTCGTGCGAGAGGGCTTGCTCCCCAACAACTTCCCTGACGCAGGATCTGCTCCCCAGTACAATACCGCCGACGCCTCTTTGCTCATGTTCCACGCTCTCGAACGCCTGTCGAACGGCACGGGCAGTCTTGTAACCGCGCGCGGGCTGTTCCCCGTGCTTTCCGATATGATCGCCTGGCATGTTCGCGGCACTCGCTACGGCATCCATGTTGATCCCGAAGACGGCCTTCTCCACGCGGGCGAAGCGGGGGTACAACTCACCTGGATGGACGCGAAGGTGGACGACTGGGTGGTGACGCCCCGCATCGGCAAGCCGGTCGAGATCAATGCACTTTGGTACAACGCCCTGCGCGTGATGGAGAGGCTGAAACTGGCCCTGGGCGGCACACTGAGGCGAGGCAGACTGGATATGCCCGACTTTGGCGCGCTGGCCGAGCAGGCGAGGGTGTCTTTCCGCCAGCGCTTCTGGTACGATGAGGGCGGTTACCTGTATGATGTACTGGACGGACCCGACGGGAACGATCCTTCTCTACGGCCCAACCAGATCATCGCGCTGGCCCTCCAACCCGACCTGTTGACAATGCACCAGGCGCGAAGCGTGCTGAAGGTCGTGCGCGAACAGCTTTTCACCCCCTACGGCCTGCGCACACTCTCGCCGCACGATCCGCGCTATATAGGGCGCTACAGGGGCGACCGCTATGCGCGTGACGGTGCGTATCACATGGGGACGGTGTGGGCCTGGCTGCTCGGCCCGTACTTTGACGCTGTGGCGGCTGTTGAGGGTGTGGAAACAGCGGGGAGTGAGCTAGCCGAAATATTGCCTTACCTGCGCAGGCACCTGGCCGACGCGGGCCTCGGCACAATAAGCGAGATCTTCGACGGAGATGCGCCACATTACCCCACGGGGTGCATAGCGCAGGCATGGAGTGTGGCCGAGATACTGCGCGTGGTCACCTCCTACGGTACATAACGATAGAAGCCGGCAACCGGAAGTCAGGAATCTAACTTGCAAGCAAATAGGCCCTCGTATCTACCCGCTGCGATACCTCCGGAACCGCCGGAGCCGTCTGCGTCATCCCGTATCCCGGCCAACCCCTTTGCGGGAGTAGCCCCGCCACGGCAATGGCTGCACATTCCCACAGAGAAGCCCATCATCACCCAGGTGCTGCTGGCGATCATGATCCTGATATTCATACCCATGATGTTGTCGCCGGACCTCAACGATTCGTTTATCCAGTGGGGGGCGCTTGCCAAAATACCCGTTATCAACGGCGAGTGGTGGCGACTTATCACAGCCACGTTTCTGCACGACGGTCCCGTGCACATTGCCTTCAACGGCTATGCACTTTATATAATCGGCAAAGAGTTGGAAGGCTTTTTTGGCAGAACGCGCTTTTCGGCCATTTACGCGATATCGGGCCTGGCGGGCAGCGTGACTAGCTTCTACTTCCTATCTTACAGAACAGCGGGTGTGGGCGCGTCGGGTGCGATCTTCGGGGTGTTCGGCGCCCTGGCCGTATACTATGGCCTCAATCGCCGCCTGTACGGAAGGTTCGGGACGGTCAACTTCAGGGTGATAATTGGCGTGCTGGTGCTCAATCTGCTGCTCGACTACGGGCTTAACGCGTCGGGGTTGGTGCTGATAGATAGCTCGGCCCACATAGGCGGTTTGCTGGCCGGTGCGCTGGCGGGCTTTATTTTGGCTCCGCGTTACCAGCCGAGCGAGTGGCGCAACCCCATCGTGCGCGAGATCAAGGACATCAACCGCGATCGTCTGCCCTGGATAGCCGCATTGTTGCTCGGCCTGTGCATCGTGGTAGCCTTCGTGGTCATTCTGCTGCTCTATCGCGGAAACTACATCGTGTGACGGCAGACGGCAGACGGCAGCAAGAATTGAAACGCCAAGGTCGCCAAGAGACTAAGAAGAGGATCACGAAGATTAAGAAGGGTCAAGCTTGGGTGACGTATGAGGCATGACGCATGACGATAGGCTACTTGAGGAAAGGATCAGTATGCAGTATCTGTGGACACCCTGGCGAATGCAGTACATAAGTGGGGCGCATGAGGATCCGGGTGACGCCATACCACTGACTACCGCTGAGGACGCGAACCCACCTGCATTAGAGCGCGATGGTGACGGTGACGGCAGGAGGGTGGGTTGCGTGTTCTGCGACCGTGTACGCCTGCCTCAATCGCAGGACCGCGCCAGCCTGATCCTTCTGCGGGCTGTCCATAACTTTGTGATCATGAACCTCTACCCGTATAATTCGGCTCACCTGATGGTCGTGCCGTACAGACACACCGCCGACCTGAGTGCGCTCGATGCAGAGACTTCGAGCGAGATAATGGCGCTGGTTCAACGGCTTGTTGGGGCGATAGGCGAGGAGTACCACCCACAGGGCTACAACATCGGTATGAACCTGGGCGAAGCAGCGGGCGCGGGCGTAGCCGACCACCTCCACATGCATATCGTGCCCAGGTGGGTAGGCGACACGAACTTCATGCCCGTCGTCGGCGCGACCAAGGTGCTGCCCGAACTGTTGGAAACCACCTATGACAGGTTGAAGGCGAGGTTGGGGTGAGGTCGGGGACGACAGACGGCAGACGGCAGACGGCGGACGATCAAAGTGGCATCTCGTCCGCCGTCCGTCGTCCTCCGTCTGTATCGCCACCCCAGCCCGCAACCCTCCTTTTCATACACGGGGCAGGCTCGAACGCCGATTTCTGGCATCTACAGCACAAGGCTTTTCCGCAGGCCCATTACGTGAACTTGCCGGGGCACGGGCGCGGGACAGCCATCGAACCTGTCCCACCCGATTGGCTGGGTGAACCCCACACCCTTATTGCACGCTATGCTTCCTGGGTCGTGGACTACGTCGAGCGCGCGCATTTGACCGACGTCGTGTTGAACGGGCACTCAATGGGCGGGGCCGTGGCCCTTGAAGTGGCGTTGGCAAAGCCCGAATGGTTGAGAGGTCTGATGCTGACTTGCACGGGGCCGCGCTTCTTGGTCACCCAGCAATTGATGCAGATGTTGCGCGACAATTACACCGAAGCGGTGGACTTCATTATCGCCGAGAGCTTCGGCTGGGCTAGCACTCCGCTCACCTACGCGCAAAAGGTCAGGCGCGACGGCACGCGCAAACAGATGCTGCGTACGTCCCAACAGGTGACGCTGGCCGACTACGAGGCCAGTCTGACTTTCGATGTGCGCGACAGGCTGGGAGAAATCAGCGTGCCCACCCTGGTAACAGTAGGCGAGCAAGACAGGATAACCCCGCCTCTGCTAAGCCGCGAACTGCACGCAGGAATCCCCAACTCCATGTTCGAGCCACAGCAGGGTGCAGGTCACATGTTGCCCATGGAAGCCCCCCAGGAATACAACGCTCTGGTCGCCAATTGCCTGGATATGCCCTATAATAAAAGCGAATAAACCATGGAGGCGCATTTTTGAGAGTTCTTATTACGGGCATAACGGGCTTTGCAGGCAGTCATTTGATGGATTTCCTTCTGTCAGACCACCCTGAAGTCCAGCTTTTCGGCACATATCGCAGGCGAAGCCGCCTCGAGCATGTGGCTCATGTTGCGGATAAATTGCATATGGTCGAGCCGGGGGTCGCCAGCGTCGAGACTTTGGAGCACGCCTTCCAACCGGACAAAGTGAACCTGGTCGAGTGTGACCTGCTGGACGCGTTCAGCACACACAAACTCATCTCGTCCGTTCGCCCCGACCTGATATTCCATCTTGCCGCTCAGAGCCACGTTCCTGCTTCGTGGAATGCCCCCGCCAGCACCCTTCAGGACAACGTTCTGGGCCAGGTGAACCTGTTCGAGGCTGTGCGTAGCGTGGGCATAGACCCTCTGATACAGATAGCAGGCTCGTCTGAAGAGTACGGCATGGTTTATCCCGATGAAGTGCCGATGAAAGAGACCAACCCTCTGCGTCCTCTCTCGCCTTACGCCGTGAGCAAGGTATCGCAAGAGATGCTCGCCTACCAGTACCGCCAGAGCTACGGCATCAAGAGCATCGTGTCCCGTGGGTTCAACCACAGCGGCCCGCGTCGGGGCGAGAACTTCGTAGACTCGTCGTTTGCCCGGCAGGTGGCCCTGATCGAAAAAGGCAAGCAAGAGCCTGTGATTTACGTGGGCGACCTCTCCAGCAAGCGTGACTTCACCGACGTGCGCGATATGGTGCGCGCCTACTGGCTTCTGCTCCAGAAAGGCAAGCCGGGCGAAGTGTACAACATCGGCTCTGGTAACACACGACCCATGCAGGAAGTGCTTGATAAGCTGCTCGCTATGTCGAAAGTGGATGTGGAAGTGCGTGTAGACCCCACGCGCCTGCGCCCCTCGGATGTGATGATCCTGTGGGCCGACGCTTCCAAGTTCATGGACGCCACAGGCTGGAAACCCACCATCCCCTACGAGCAAACCCTCAGCGACCTGCTAGACTATTGGCGCGAGCGGGTATAGGCTGAAACGCAAAGGCGCAAAGATCGCAAAGGAGAACGCAAACGGTTTACGGTAAGAGTTGGGAAGGCGGTCATCTTGTTAAACCCTCTTAATCTTCATGTACCTCGTGATCTCCTCTTAGTCCTTTGCGTCTTCGCGTCTTTGCGTTTCAACCCGAGAGTATCGCCTAGCGTTTCCACACCTGCGCTTGCGAACCGCCGATCCGATGGCGTATAATTAACGTGCAGCCGGGCAAAGCAATTCGTTCGGAGCCTGTCCCGGTTTATTTTTGGACTGCCCGCTTTGAAGAGGGATTTTGTTTTAGATAGCGGCTTGTCAGAAAAGTAACTTTTCAGTGGTAGATTCTCGTTTGTATTATTTCAATAACTGGATTATCGGCGTTGAGTGCTGATTATCACGTTGTATGCGGTTCGTGCTAAATTACTAATACAGCAGTTCGTTATGGTAAAACCTATATAAGAATGTCTGAGGAAGGACCAAACACCAAAGGTGCACCTCTCCTTGTTGCTGCGCATATGCGCGAGATCGAGGCACAGGTGCGTGTCTGCCGCCTTTGCAAGCTGTCCAGGACACGCACCAACGCTGTGCCGGGCGAGGGCGATTACCGGGCCGAGGTTATGTTCATCGGCGAGGGGCCGGGCTACCATGAAGACAGGCAGGGCAGGCCGTTTGTCGGCAATGCAGGCTCTTTCCTCAACGAATTGCTTGGTATAGCGGGGCTGTCGCGGCCCACGGTCTTCATAACGAACGTGGTGAAGTGTCGTCCGCCCAACAACCGCGATCCTGAGCCTGACGAAATCGGCGCTTGCTCCTCCTACCTTGACCGCCAGATCGCGCTGATTAACCCACGAGTCATTGTGACGCTTGGCCGCTACTCTATGGCGCGCTTCTTCCCCGGCGAGCGCATCAGCCAGATACACGGTATGGCCCGTATGATAGAGGGGCGGATGTGCGTGGCGATGTACCACCCGGCTGCCGGTTTGCACCAGGCTAGCCTGGCCGATATCATCCGCTCCGACTTCCGCAAACTTCCCCTGTTCATCGACCAGGCACGTAAGCTGATGGGCAAGACGTCCGGCGTGGAAGATGCGCAGATAGGCGAAGAGGCCAGCGGATTACAGGAAACAACCGTAGCCTACGCCGCCGAACAACAACCCGCCCAGTCGCCCGAGGCCATGGAGCCGCAAGCACAAGCGCAAGCACCGGAATCGCTGCCGACCCAACCCCCAGCGCGCAAGAAGAGCGCTTCACGAGAGAAAGCCGATAGCAGCTACAAGCAACTCGACTTCTTCGACCTCTAAACTTTGAGCCAAGATATGTCAGACGAACAAATATTGCCCCTGAAGGACGACGGACTTAAGGGAACCCTAACTACCGACGATAGCACGGACGCGTCTTCCAACGGCACATACCCGATGTCGCGGGAGGGCAGGCGGCAGGCCATCGTGCTACTGCTGGGCGTGGTATCCATAGCAATATTCGCCCTCTGGAGCCTGATAAACATCCTGCAAGACGGCGTGTCTGATGTGGAGTGGGTGACGGGCGCGTTTATGCTGGCGATCCTGCTCGTGTTGCCCCTGGTGGCCTGGACATTGCTTGAAGAAGTTAATGCCGTCGTAACGGCAGACGAGGACAACCTCACATACCGCACACTTGGGGGCGTCGCCCTCCAATACAAGTGGCCCGACATCAAGGGCTTGAAAACGAAACAGGGCCGGGGCAGGCTTGCTCGCTTCTTCCTGGGCAACGACGCAGACGTACATGAAGCACCCGCCAGCCCGGCCCCCAACACTGATGATGACGCAGAGCAGTCGACAGAAGAACCGGGCACCCTCCTTCTGGACGTGGCCGCCGACCCCGCCCTGCAAATCAAGAACCCAATCGTGCGCTTTTTGCACAAACAAGCCTACGGCGATACCTTGCCCCTGCATGGAGGCTTGACGGGCCGTAGCTTACTAGTCAAAACAATCAATCAACACACCGGGTCGAATATTGAACCCCTGATTCCAAATCCTGATTTAGAATTAAGAACTAAGAATTAAGAATTCGTATAGGCCCTTTAGAGAGAAAAATGCAACAACCTGAATATATAGAAACCAAACCCACACTGGACAAAATCCGGTTTATACCGATTGGCGGCCTCGGCGAAGTGGGCAAGAATATGGCCGTCGTAGAATATGGCGAAGACATCATACTGGTAGACCTCGGCATGGGCTTCCCCGAAGAAGAGATGCTGGGGGTAGACCTTGTCCTACCCGACCTCACCTACCTTGAAGGCAAACAAAACCGCATACGGGGCATCTGCATCACGCACGGCCACGAAGACCACATTGGGGGCCTTCCCTGGCTCCTGCCGCAGGTCAACGCCCCCATATATGCCACGCCCCTCACGATTGGCCTTATCACGAACAAGCTAAAAGAGCGCAACCTACTGCAAGATGCTGAATTGAACACCGTGCAGGCGGGTGACACCATAGAACTGGGCGCGTTCCGCGTCGAGTTCGTCCATGTGTGCCACTCTATACCCGACGCCTGCCTGCTTGCTATTCACACGCCCCTCGGCACCATCGTCCACACGGGAGACTTCAAGCTTGATCCAACGCCCGCCGATGGATTCCTGACCGACTATGAAACGCTCGCTCGGCTGGGACGCGAGGGTGTGCTGGGCCTTTTCACTGACTGCGTGCACGTCGAAACTCCAGGCTTCACACCGTCCGAACAGGTGGTGGCGAAAACACTGGATACGATTGTCTCTGCCGCGACAGGCAGGGTGATAATCGCCACGTTCGCCTCCCTCATATCTCGTGTCCAGCAGATCCTGGACATAGCCTACAAGCGCGGGCGCAAAGTGGTTCTGCTGGGTCGCAGCCTCGAGAACAACGTGGGTGTGGCGCTTGAACTGGGCTACCTGAATATCCCTGATGGCCTATTGATAGACGTGAATGAGGCGAGCAAGCTGTACGATAACGAGGTTATCACTATCTGTACGGGCGCGCAGGGCGAGCCGACCTCGGCCCTCTCGCGCATCGCCAACAACGACAATCGTAACTGGACCGCCAAACCGGGCGACACCTACATCCTGTCGGCCAGTCCCATTCCCGGCAACGAGACCAGCGTGGGGCGCGTGATCAACAACCTGTTCACCAAGGGCGCCGAGGTGATCTATGGCTCGATAGCACAGGTGCACGTATCGGGTCACGCAAGCCAGGAAGAGCACAAGCTCATGCTAAATCTGCTGCGCCCGCGCTACGTCGTGCCGATACATGGCGAGCGCCGCCACCAAGTGATGTACTCCAAACTGGCGCGGTCGGTCGGGATGCCTGCCGACAATATCTTGCTTGTGGATAACGGCTACGTAATAGAGCTAAATGCAGACGAGATCTACGTGGCAGGGCGAGTGCCCGCGGGCAATGTCTTTGTGGACGGGCTGAGCGTGGGCGGCGTGGGCCACGTCGTTATACGCGATCGCCAGCTACTTGCCCGTGACGGCGTCCTGCTCATAGCGGTGACTGTCGACAAGGCAAGCGGCCAATTGCTGGCCGGGCCGGACATTGTAACTCGCGGCTTCATTTACGCAGCCGAGGCCGGGACTTTGCTCGACGATACGAAAGAGCGGATCAAGGACGCCTTGCAACAGAAGAATGGCACTACTCCCCCCGACTGGAGCTACTTGAACAAGAAGATCCGCGACACGGTGAGCCAGTACCTCTACGAGCAGACCAAGCGCAGGCCAATGGTGTTGCCGGTCGTGGTCGAAATCTAGGAGAAGGGATTGGGAGTTAGTGACCAGTGACCGGTGACCAGTGGGACGACCGACGACGGGGTGAGTCTTAGATCTTAGCGCCCAAGCCCTGCATGACGCATCACTTCTGGTCATTGGTCACTGGTCACCGGTCACTGGTCACTACAAAGGAGCATTTATGGCAACGATAGCCAAAGCCGCCGAGATCATAGACGCAAACCCTGGACTTGCTGCTTTCGCCGGCGGCGTACCCTTCGAGGAGATCTGGATCGCCGAGCAGAAGCTGGGCGTGACCTTCCCCGAATCGTACCGCGACTTTCTGGCCCGATATGGCGCGGGGTCGTTTGGCAAGACTGTAGTATTTGGGCTGGGTGTGCCGGATACCGACCTGCCTAATGTAGTGTACGCTACCCTCGATATGCAGGCGCAGGACGACTGGTTCCCCGCCGACCTGGTGGTGGTTACGGACACGGGCGAGGGCGACCTGCTGTGTCTGGCGACCACCCGCAAGAGCGACGAGTACGAAGGCGAATGCCCCCTGGTGCAGTGGATACCCGAAAGGTCGTTCGAGGAACAGGCCTTCGAGACGATCCACAAGACCTTCGCCCACTTCCTCCTGCGCGTGGCCCGCGACGCGACTGCGTGAGCCCGTTCCGCGAGGCAAAGAGCGGAGGTCGCCCGGCGACTCAAGTCGAGGGCTAGTCTTTACGAAGTCCGCAGATCCATCTGCCTGGCGATATTGGTAACAGGGCGACTTATGACACCCGACCCACAGCCCGAGACTCGAGGTCTACGACGCCCACCACGCCGGTGGTTGTTGACCTGCGGAGTATTAGGTATGGGCATTTGCGCTCTGCTGGCCCTTTTCGCCAGCCTGGGTAAGCCGGGCGCACCCGTGACGGCGGTAGCAACAGCTAATGTGCCTTCTAACGCAGGTACCATACTTGACATAACGACAAGTGTGTCGGTAGACACGTCAGCTCTTCCCACGCCGACCTCCAGGCCTGTTCGGACCGTTGCTCCTGAGCCTCTCGCCAGCAGCGCGACACCCAGACCCAGCCCCACGATCACGGTTGCACCCACGCCTACTCCCTCCGGGCTTGTGTTGGTTCAGGCCGAGCTTTCGCGAGTGGTTGACGGCGACACAATTGACGTGGTTATGGGAGGGCAGACCATGCGTGTGCGCCTCATCGGGATGGATACGCCGGAGACCAACGGCGCTCCAATATGTTACGGGCAAGAGGCGACAGCCTATACTCAGCATTTGCTGGATGCGGTGGGCGGCAAACTCTGGCTTGAGAAGGACATATCCGAGACCGACCGCTATGGCCGCCTGCTGCGCTATGTGTGGCTCACATCCCCCACCGAGTCGGCTCCGGGCACGATGCTGGACGAGCAGTTGGTGGCAGATGGCTACGCGCAGGTCAGCACCTTCCCACCCGATGTGAAGTACGTGGACCGCTTGGTAGAGGCCGAGCGTACCGCTAAAGCAGCCAAGCGTGGACTGTGGGGCGCGTGTGAACGGTTTGGGGCACCCCTCGCTGCGCCCACGGCCACAAACGTTGCTCTGCCGCCGACTACGGTCAGAGGTGGTGGTTTAGGTCAGAATGGCGACCTGCCCTATGACCCCTTCGGCCCAGACCGCGACTGCTCGGACTTCGCTACACACGACGAGGCTCAGCGTTTCTTCATCGCGGCCGGCGGCCCCGCCAAAGATCCCCACCGGCTCGACGCCGACCACGATGGGATCGCCTGCGAGACTTTACCGTAGTTTTCCCCAACCCATCCCGCTCGTGCTATAATATTTGCACCCAAACATACGTGCTAATCTGTTGCACGTTCTGTACAGCATGCCGGGGAAATAGGCAATACTAGAGGTGTAGATTCCATGGCCCAATCGTCTGCCGCGAAGAAATCGCCGCCCAAGGCAACTAAATCCACGCCGCCCACCTGGTCAAAGATCGAGGGGGGCAAATCGCGCTCGTCGGGCGCTGCCAAAAGCACGACCTCGCGCTCCACTAAGGCCGCAACCTCGGCGCGCAACACCCGCCCCGCGAAGAAGAGCGCGCCAGCTGCCAGCCGGGGTCCACAATTCAAGATTCCCGCGCACATGCGGCCCGAACTGCTCGCTGTGTGTATGTTCGTGGTGGCGGCGCTCTTTATCGTTGGGCTTCTTACTTGGTCGAGCGGCTCACAGAACATCGTGGGCGTGGCCGGGGGAGTGCTGGCCCAACTGTTCGGCGTGGCGGCCTGGCTCGTGCCACTCGCTCTGATAGGCGCAGGCGGACTCATGCTGGCGGGGGCGCGCTCACGTGAGGCCTCGCGCTGGGGCTCGCCTGCCGTTCCTGTCGGCCTGACCCTTCTTTTGCTGGGTGCGATGGGCTTTATCCACCTGTTCTCGGCAGGCCAGCGCGCGGCTGACCTGGGACAGGGCGGTGGCTACGTAGGCCTGGCTATTTCCACCTTTCTATCCGACTACCTGACTCCCATTGGTGCCGGTATAGTGCTGTTGGCAGTTACCCTGATCGGCTTTATGCTGGGATTTGGGGTATCGCTCGCGGCGCTGGTACGCGGTGTGGGGCAGCCCACTATCGCGGCAGGGCGCTACGCAGGCAAGGCGCTGGGCGGCGCAAGAGTGCGCCTTCAGAATAGCCAGGTATCCCGCTCTGAGAGAACCGGGCGAGAGCCTGTGCGCATCAACGGGCGGCAGGTAGCGGTAGAGGACACGGCGGCGCTCACCCTGCTGGACCCTGCCGATACCTCTGCGCTTGCCCCGCCTTTCGCCGATCGCGATGGCAACCTCATAATAGTGCTGGGCGGTGATGCAGCGGCTACAGAGGTGTTGCCCGATGAACCCCCGGCAAAGACCAAGCCTGAGCCTGTGATCAACCTGGCGCGCACCGACAAGAAGGCCGAAACGGGACCGCACGAGCCTATTCAGTCGCCTCTTGGCTATGTCTGGAACCTGCCGCCTATCAACCTGCTGAAGAGCTTCAGCGAAGTCAAGGTGAGCCAGGTTGACATTAAAACGAAGATCAAGGTCATAGAGGAGACGCTCCAATCGTTCAAGGTGGAGGCGACTGTGCGCGAGGTGAACACCGGCCCCGCCGTGACCCAGTTCGCTATCGAGCCAGGGGTGGGGGTGCGCGTGAACCGCATCACGACGCTGGACAAAGACCTCGCGCTGGCGCTGGCGGCATCAGACATTCGCATCGAGGCCCCGATCCCCGGCCAGTCGCGGGTGGGCATCGAGGTACCGAACAATGAGCTACAGGTGGTGGGCCTACGCGCTATCGTCGAGGCCGAGCAGTTCGCAAGCCACAAGGGACGGCTGAAGATTGCCATGGGTCGAGATACGCACGGTCTGCCAGTAGTCACTGACCTCGCGAAACTGCCCCATTTGCTGGTGGCAGGCTCTACGGGTAGTGGTAAGTCGGTCTTCCTCAACTCGATGGTGATCGGCTTCCTGATGCAGTTCACGCCCGACGACCTGCGCATGCTGATGATAGACCCCAAGCGGGTAGAGCTTACCCCATTCAACGGGATACCCCACCTTCTGCGCCCGGTAGTCACCGACATAAGGCTGGACAAAGAGCAGACCAAAGGCCCCATGCCCAAGCCGAAGGAGAGCGACCGCGAGCGACCTATGACGGCGGTCGAGGCGCTCAAATGGGCGCTCTGGGAGATGGAGCGCCGCTATAAGCTGTTCGCCAAGGGGAGGCTGGATAAAGACGGCATGAGCCGTATTTTCCGCAACATCGAGCAGTACCGCGAGTTTTCCCGCGAAAACCCCGATGTGGGTATGGAGCACATCCCCTATATCGTAATCATCATTGACGAACTGGCCGACCTGATGCT